>NZ_JAMQML010000007.1:0-240817 GCF_030068685.1 Nitratireductor sp. GZWM139
TCATCAGCGCGCCGCCCCGGCGCGCACAAATCCCCAGCTGACAGATCGCTCCAGCGCTTCTACGCGCCCGGCGAGGTAGTCCCGCTCTCCCAGGAGCGCCATAACCGCTTCGCGAGGATCGCCGCCGCAGGCTTCTATGATCGCCTCGGCCGCTGGCTCATAGGGATCGGGTTCCGTCTGTGGCTTCACTGCACGGTCCATGCGCGATCTCCCAGAGCGTCATTCTTTCTCATCTCGGCGGCGTGTTTCTCATCTGGCTCGATGCACCAGGTGGAGGGCAGGGCGGCCTTGCCGGTGGCAAAGCGCTCAAGGATTTCTTGCTTGGCTGCCTCGTCGTCCGGCAGAAGCGAGGAGAGGCCATCAGGCTTTCCAAACCAGCGCCACGGCTCCACGCAGATCTGCATGACGCCATTGATACGCTCGAAGCGGTAGGTGCAGCCGGAGCGCTCGATAAGGCGCTCCACGGCTTGCTCTATGGACAGGCCCGATTCGTCCTCGAACCCGTCGTCATCTTCCATGTTGAAGACGGTGTAGGTGGTCATTCTTTTCTCCATCAGAAACGCAGATCGTAATCCAATCGCCCTTGACGAGTCTAGAGTTTGTTCCACATTTGTTCACGTTACGCATGAGGCGACATGACGGGTGAAATTGAGAAGGAGCAGACGATGTCACGTCGCAAGGGAGAGCCCACCGGGGCTCAGATTGATCGCGCGCATCCGCNAGGCGACATGACGGGTGAAATTGAGAAGGAGCAGACGATGTCACGTCGCAAGGGAGAGCCCACCGGGGCTCAGATTGATCGCGCGCATCCGCACCAGGTGGCGCTACCGGAGGATCGGGTAATGGGAGCCAACTACGATGTCGTTCACGGCTTCTGCAGTGGTCTGTCGATCCATCGTCGGACGCAATCCGTCTATGCGCAGTGGGCCGAGCCGAGAGGCGGCTACTTCATCATCTTCTGCTTTTCCGAGAAGGAGGACGCGAAGCGCTTCGCAGCCGCGTTTGACGGCACTCCATTCGATCCGAAGCGAGACAGGGGAAGGGGGATCGGAAGCGGTTTTGGGACAGAGTGCCTGCCGAGTCGCCTCATTCACGCGGATGAAGGGCAGGGAGGCGGCGTTTAGGTGCAAAAAAGAGCCCCGCCGACGTTCTCGGCCGGCGGGGCTTTTTCTATTTGCTCGAAGATGTCGCTTAACTCCCCCTAGTCCAAATAAGTGGCCTCAGTGCGCGCATCCATGTAGATCTCGGAAACAATGAGCCAACGACCGCTCGCTTGACGATGCAGGACTTTGAGCGAATGATTGTGGCGGGTCGGAAGAGCTTCTCCGTCCACGGTTTGTTGTCCCTCAACTTTGATCTGCGTCTTGGCGACGACCACATCACTGCCGATGGAACGGATATTGATATCCGGTTGGCCCAGCATCTTCCCGGCCGAAAAATTTGGATCAGCAAACAAGCCGGTAAGATAGTCGATTATGCGATCACGCCCGGAAAGAGCGGTGCCAAAAGCGTTGGTCCAATCTGCGTCCTCGACATAAACCTCACGTAAGATGCTTGCATCGCGCTCCTGAAACGCCGCCAGCAAAGTCCGCAAGGTTGTTTCGATTGCGGTAGCATCGGGGTTGCCTCGAAGGTCACTCACTTGTCTTTCTCCTCGGTCCTTCAGTCGAAGCTTATCTGTGGCGTAGTTTCCCGCGAATGGGGCGGCCAGACACGCCGTCTCGAAGCTCAGCGAGCGCGTTTTCTACTCGCACCATGCTGACCTGTACCCTGGCTTCCAGCGAACGGCATAGCCATCCGCCATGAGGATTTCCCCCGCAGTCTTCCCGTTTGGCATCCGCACCCAAACGAGCGGACGCTTCCAGCGATCACGCTCGCCGCTGTCCTCGATCTTCACGTCCTCCCGCAGAAGCTCGGCAAGCCGTAGTTTGGCCTGCTTGCCCAGTAGCTTCTCCTGCGGGCATTTCGCGTTGCGGATCTCTGGAGTGTCGATCCCGGACTTGAACGGCGCGCCTGGTCCCATGATGCGCATGTTCTGTCCATTGCACTTGATGGTGTCTCCATCGACTGCAGACAGGGACAAGCAGGAAATGAGGGTGGCGGCGAAAGCGATCATTCAGAGCTCCAAAACAGACCGCATGTGAGCAAGTCGGGGCTCACTCTTCAATGGGGCGAGAGCGTAAGAACCCGAACCATCTGGTTGGATTATTCACAGGATGCGATTTTTGTGGACGGAAACTCGGCTCGGAGCGTGGGACACCTCGCTCGTAACCCATTGAAATGCATAGAACGAAAAAACAGCGGCGTGGGACACCAAAAGCCCGGAAAATAAGGCATTGCGGCCTGTTTGCGAGTCTTCTCGACCGCACCAAGCTCTCTTCCGAGAAAGCTGTTCCTCCCGGTCATCTTCGGAATGTATCGCGCACAAAGCAGCGAACGCTTAAATTCCCTCAGAGTTTTAGACGTCTTTAGAACAAGCCGCGCTTGCTGTCCGGCGCTTTGTTTCTCGATCCGAGCAGTCCACCATCACGATGTCAGCACGCGTGCTTCCGTCGCGGCGGTGAGAAACGCCTGCATTGCCGCATCGCCGGTCGCTCTGCCATCCATGGCCCGCTGGCAGATGATCAGCGCTTCCCGGTGCGCTTCGCTGCCCGGTTGCCGCCAGTGGCCGTCCAGCAGTTCCAGAGCCTGTCTGGCGCTCGAAATGTATCGAATATCGCCCGTGATGCATTCTGCAATCGGTACGGGTTTGGAAAACCATCCTTCATTCATTGCCGGCTCTCCCAGCCTGTTGAGGCGGGGATTTTACCACATGGAGAAGGGAACACGCGCCTGCATCACCGAGATGTGAAGTGGGCGAAAAGCCAGGTGGAAGCCCCATGTTCATCGCCGCAGGCGTTTGTAAAAGCACCGCGCTTTTAAGGTTTTAGGCAAGAACCTGGAAATACTGGATGATCCAGAGGACCTGGATTGCCAGCGCTGCCGTCACGAAACTGAGGTGGAAGCGGCGGCTTTTGACGAAGATGGCCACGATGGAGAGGGTGATCATCACCGCCTGCCGCAGGGGATATTCAGGCCCGAGGTTTTTGAAATGCTCAACGCCCTTGGCCAGCGTGTCGATGATGTCCACCGCATAAAGCGCAGCCAGAAGCGCAAAAAACCACGTCTGCCGCGAATGGAAGTAGTCGGCGAACCCCGAATACTCCTTCATGTCGTCGGGAAAAAGCAGCGCGCAGATGAAGAAGAACAGCGCGGCATACATGATGACGAAGATGTAGTGCTCGAAGGTCCAGTGCGAGATGTAGATCAGGCTGAACTGAAACCACCAGAAGTGCACGACGGCCAGGAACAGGAACAGAACCCAGCCGATATGCACCGAATAGATGCGGATCTTGCCCGGATGCTGAACGAAATGGGCCAGGCCGTTGAGGAGCCGCGCAAGGCTCAACCCCATCACAACACCCAGCACAACGCGAATATGGATGAGCTGATCGGTGTTGGGGATCGACTGCTCCATTGCGCGCGGCTGCTCCTTCCATCAGCCGAATCGTCAGGCCGGATTGCTTTAACTCATAAGCATTGCACTATCGGTGAAACGATTTGGCAAGCCGCGCGCCGGATTCCGGCCGGGGCAGGGCGCATCGAGAGCACATCAAGGGAGCATCAACAGCGTATGGAAGGGGGCGCGCCGCAGGCGGCGGTCAGCCGGAAACGGGCGCCCTCTAGAGGTCGATGCTCCTCGCGTTACCCTGCGGCCTCGGCCTTCTCTATCGAGATGACCTGCTTCGGATCAGCAAAGTCAGCACCATTGTTATGCACGATCTCGATGATCTTGAGATACACGTCCTGCTGGACGTCCAGCCATTCCGCCCAGTTGGTGGTCTTGGTGAAGCAGTAGACCATGATGTTGAGCGAATACTCGCCAAACTCGTTGAAGTAGATGAGCAGGTCCTGTTTCAGGTCGATGCTCGGATTCCCCCGCAACATCGCCCGTATGTCCGTGATGATGGCATTGATCTTCGCCGCATCCTCGTAGCGCACATTGATGGACGTGCTGATCCGCCGGTTACGCATCTGGCCGGGATTCTCGACGCTGATCGATGAGAAGAGCGAATTGGGAACGTAAAGCGGGCGGTTGTCGAACGTTGTTATGCGGGTCATGCGCCAGCCGATCTCCTCGACGGAGCCCTCGATCTGGCGGTCGGGCGAGCGGATCCAGTCGCCCAGGTTGAACGGGCGGTCGAAATAAAGCATCACGCCCGAGAAGACATTGCTCAGAACATCCTTGCCGGCAATGCCGATGGCGATGCCGCCAAATCCGCCAAAGGCGAGCAGGCCGGACAGGCTCAGCCCCAGATGCTCGCCAAAGAGCAGAACGAGCGACAGGACAATCGCCATTTTGAGAACGCGTGCAACACTGGTCGCCGACGTTCGGTCGCTGCCTTTCTGTACCTGGGCATAGGTCAGTCGGTTGATGAGGTGAAACATCTCCTCAATCACGGCCAGGCCGATCGCCACATAGGTCAAATCGTCAATAAAATCAGGCTGTATCAGCGTCACTTTGTAGTGCACCAGCAACTGATCGATGACCGTGTTGACGGTCAGCAACAGGCCTGTGACCGACAGCAGGTAGATCGCATGGACGACGATGCTGTGCGACCATTTTCCATTCCTGCGCATGCCATAGAGGCAGCCGAGCACAACGGCCGAAAAGGCCACGATCAGACCCAGATCGATCCAGTAGAATGTCATGCGATCACCTCGCTGTTGTCCGCAATGTGCAGGCAATGGGCGCCGCATGCAGATAAGATCGTCATATTGCCCGTGAACACGGCCCGGCGTGCAGAACGCGCCGGCTCAGGTGAGTCAGGCGCTTTCCAGAAATCACGCATCTGCCCTGCCGTCCATCGGGATTCTTGAAGCGGGGCCGCAGTTGCCGGCCCCGTTTCCTGTCTCGCCCGCATATGATCGCTTTCTTGGCGAGGCTGCAGGCCGGGTGGCCCGTCAGGGGCAGAACACCGCATTGGTAAAGGCCTGCCAGCCATCACTGTTGGTGACCTCGGCGCGCACATAGAGGTCGTCGGGCTTGCAGCTATACTCGGGTGAATAGCTGTCATCCATGGCGAGAACCTCGCCATCGCGGCCGATGAAGCGTGTGCGGTAGCTGGTCGGGTTGAAGTCGCCTTCCTTCAGGTAAAAGCCATGCCAGCCAATGTCGCTGGAGGCCGGGTCCAGCGTGATGGAGAGCCTGCCTTCGCCCATCTGAAGGTCCGTGAAGGTCACGCCTGTGGAGGCATAGAAATGCCCCTTGTCGAGTGCGGCCCGAATGGCGTCGTCGCTCAATTCATTCGCGAACACATACATCCAGACCCGGTCGGCAAGGGCCTGCTTGCGGGGATTGTGATGGTTCGGGGCGCTTTGCTGCGGGAAGTGGTGGCTGTCATCCGTTCCCCAGCCGAAAATCTGGCGGCCGGTGGACAGAACCTCGTCCCAGATCTCGAAGGTCGAGGCGTGCCCGTTTCCGCCAAAGTCGTTCATGCCCGGTTCGCCATTGCGGATTTCGACATGGCGGCTGGCCATCGGGTCGGTTTCAAGAATGTCCTTGGCGGTGATGCTGTAAAACATGTTGGGGTGCGAGATGACGGGAATGCCGCCCGCGGCGCGGCCGGTTTCGGCCTGCGCCTTCAGCACCGCCGCCGTGCTCCACGATGTGTCGCATGGAACCTCCAGCTGGTCGTCGCTCGGCAGGCCAACGACAATCGTGTCGATCACCCCATAGGGCGGCTCGCCCACGGGTTCGCAGTTGAGTTCGTTGCCGGCCATTACAAGCGTGCGTCCCGGGCGGTCCCAGTAAGGTTTCACGCCTTCGAAGACGGGAGTGGTGTAGTTCAGGTCGGTGAAGGAAACGATGTTGTAGTCCCGGCTGAAATAGTAATTGAGCGGGACATCCGGCGGCGTGGTGGGGATGAGGTCGGGCAGGCCCCAATTTGCGTGAATATGAAACTGCGCCTTGAACCATGAGCCATCCTCGGGGAAGGCTTCAAGAAACTTGTTTGGATCTGTTTTTTCTTGCGCGAGGGATAGCGCGCTCCCGCCAGCCAATAATGCGGCGGAGAGAATCGTAAATCCGAATAGTTTTTTCACGTTGAATTGCCCCGGTATATTCAATTTCTAGTTTTTATATGGCGTTTCATTTTTAGATTGAGCGAAGCGCCAAATGAATTGCTAGCATCCGATCCAAAAGATCATCAACGGGGCTGATATAATTGTCCCGGTATAAATGCTTGATGACAGAAGGATTGGTCACCCGGTTGCGCACTGGATTGGAGCCGGGCGAGGGGCGGGCGATCTTGTTTCTGTTGGTGGGGGCTGAGGCGGAGGCTCAGCCGTGCGGCGAAAGCCGGCTCGCCGGGTGCCGGTTGGCTGCCCGGTCATCGATATGGCGGCCATCAATGTATCTGCGGCTGATCGCGCGTGACAGCAGCTCCACCGTCGCGGTCGAAACGACGATAACGGAGATGGCCAGCGCCAGCGCATTCATGATTTCGGTCAGGGTATCCATGGTCTTCGACCTTGCAGGGCAACAATGACGATAAGTCGTTGTCCGGCAAAGCGATGCATCACGAATTCTTCCGCCCATTAAGAAACCGGCAGGGCGCAGGGCCCTGCCGGTTTCAATTGTCTGGCCCTGTGCGCTCACCGCTATTTCGCGACGGCGCGCACAATGGCTATGAGAATACATGCGCCGATGAAACCGGCGATCAGGTTGCCGAGCCAGCCGGCAAACGAAATTCCCACCACGCCCAGAAGCGCGTTTGCGACAGCCGCGCCGACGATGCCCAGAACGATGTTCATGAGAAGGCCGGTGTTGGTGTCCATGAACTGTTTTGCCAGCCACCCGGCAATGCCGCCGATGATGATGGCGGCGATCCAGCCAATGCCCTGCATCAGAATCACTCCTTGAAAAGAAAGGCGGCAAATGATCGACCGGTTTCGCCCTCCGTTTCAAGCCGACCGGCGAAAGAATGTTTCAAAATAGAGGTGTGAAGCCGGTATTGATCTGCTTCACAGGTCGCGCAGCAGGGCTCCGTAGCCTTCGATCCGGTCTTCGATGCCGGCCAGTCTGAGGCAGTTCCACATCATTGCCTGGTTGCTCACGACGACCGGCTTGCCGATCTTCTGTTCCAGCGCGTCGACGATCTCCAGCGAACGTAAAGCGCTGCAGCTGATCAGCACGGCATCGGCGTCGGCCGTGTCGACCGACGCGCCGAATTCGAGAAGGAATTCCGGCGTCACCCGCACCATCTCGCTGTCATAGTCCAGATTGAGCCCCGCATAGGCGGTGATGTCGAAGCCCGCGTCATGCAGATAGCGGACGACGTTCTCCGTCAGCTCTTCCGCATAGGGCGTGGCAACGGCCAGTTTCCGGACATTCAGCGCCTCAAGCGCCCTGTGGACGCTGCCCATGAGCGAGGTTGCGCGCGCATTGGGGGCGCCCCGGTTCAATTCTTCACGCACCCGCGCTTCGCCGACGGCGACCGTTCCCGATGTGCAGGCGAGGCACACCACATCCAGCGCATCGTCGGGAAGGATGCGCCCGGCCGTCTCCGCGAGGCTGTCGGCGAGCTGGGCGAGTGACCCGGTTGAGATTTCATGCGGCATGCGGGCGCGCGAGAAATAGGTGCTGACACCGGGCGGGGCCATGCGCACCATGTCTTCCTCGACCAGCTGGTCATTGGGCACGAGCACGAAACCGAGCTTGGCGCGGGCATTGCGCCCGTCATCGAAGCGGACTGGCCCCGGCGCCTCCCGTTTGCGGTCTTTTGGCAGTGGGGTTTTTGGCCCTGGGGTTTTGGGCTGCGGGGTCTGCAGCATTGCGGTCATCTTGGCTGTGCTCGTCTGTGCGTGTGTGCGATGCGCCAATCATCGTCTCTCGCCCGGCGCGATGCAATCGAGCGCTTGCCAATTCCCGAAATTCTTCACGCGGGTCTACTGGCTCTTCCGTCCGGCAACGAAGTCGCCGCGCCAGGCCGCGCGCCGCATTTTGGCGAGCGTGGTGATGTCGAGGCCGTCGGTCTTTATGGATGCGATGGCGATTTCCATCATGGCCAGATGGACCTGCTGGCTGCTCCAGCCGCGCTCCCGTGCCGAAACCAGCACCTGCCTTAACGCCGGCTCAATGGCGTCACGACATGTCTGCGCCTCGCTCACGAAATCTGCGGGCACACAGTTTTCATATGCAAACGACATGCTTTCCCCCCGGGAAGCGTGAAAACGGACTTGTTTTTGTTTGGCATGCTGAATTTTGGCGGTTCACTACCACAACCACAGCGTTCCGACGAGTCGTCCAATCGGGGTAGTGCCCAACTCACGCGTGCAAGCGTTATGAAAGTGTTAATTCAGGCGGGTAGGGGCAAAGCAATGCCTGGCGCGCGCGTGCGCTCATTGCGTTTGCGCGCTATCATGTCGCGTCTGCACCGGCCTCCCGGAGGAAGCGTGGCTAGGCACGGGCCGGTCGGCAGCAGTCTATTTCTGAAAGTGAGGATACGGAAATGACATTCATACGAGACTTATTTGGCATCATAGGCGACTTAACCTGGGGGTGGGCGCTTATTCCGATCCTCATCGTCCTTGGCATTTTCATCACCGCACTGACCGGTTTTGTTCAGTTCCAGTTCTTCAAGCGCATGTTCCGTGTGCTTTCCTCCAAAAACCAGAGCGGGGATCCAAATGCGATCTCCGCGCGCGCAGCGCTCCTCGTTTCCGTTGGCGGTCGCGTCGGCGGCGGCAATATTGCCGGCGTTGCGGTGGCGATCACGCTTGGCGGGCCGGGCGCGGTGTTCTGGATGTGGGCCGTGGCGCTGGTCGGCATGGCCACCAGCCTGGTCGAATGCTCGCTCGCCCAGCTTTACAAGCGGCGCGAGCCCGACGGCACGTTTCGCGGCGGACCGGCCCGCTCGATCATCCATGGTCTCGGCCATGAGCACAAATGGCTCGCCGTTCTTTATGCGGTCTGTCTGATCGCGGCCTTCGCCATCGGCTTCAACGCGTTTCAGGGCAACACGGTCGCCGGCGCAGCGCAGGAGAGCCTTGGCATCGACCGGATGTGGTCCGGCATTCTGCTCACCGTCATTGCGGGTTTCATCGTCTTCGGCGGCATCCGCCGCATCGCGCTTGCAGCCGATGTTGTGGTGCCGGTCATGGCGCTGGCCTATCTGCTGATGGCCATCTTCATCATCGTCATCAACATCACCGAGTTACCGGGTGTCCTCTATTCCATCGTCATGAACGCCTTTGGCTTCGAGCAGGCGGTTGGCGGCGGCATGGGCGCGGCGCTGGCGCAGGGGTTACGACGTGGCCTGTTCTCCAATGAAGCGGGGCTCGGTTCTGCCCCCAATGTGGCGGCCACGGCCGATGTGCGTCACCCCATCAGCCAGGGCATCACCCAGTCCTTCTCCGTGTTCATCGACACGATCGTGATCTGCAGCTGCACGGCCTTCGTGATCCTTCTGGGCGATGTCTATACACCGGGTGCGGAAGGCATTGATGGCGTGGTGCTGACCCAGCAGTCTCTGGTCTCGCATCTGGGCGAATGGACCCAGTATTTCCTGACCTTCATTCTGCTGCTCTTCGCGTTCAGCTCGATCATCTACAATTACTATCTGGGTGAAAACGCCCTGACCATCATCACCGAAAGCAATGTCGCGGTGAACATATTGCGCCTGACCGTCATGGGCATGGTGTTTCTCGGGGCGGTGGCGCCCGGCGCGACGGCCGTGTTCTTCTTCTCGGATCCGCTGATGGGCGTTCTGGCGCTGGTCAATCTGATCGCCATCATGATGCTCTTACCCATCTGCCTGCGCATTCTGAAGGACTTCCGCGAGCAGCTGAAGGCAGGGGTGGACCGCCCGGTTCTCAACCCCGACAATTTCCCGGATCTCGATATCGACCGCACGGCATGGACCGGCAAGGTGCGCACATTCCGCGAGGCGGCGTAGCGCGCGGTCGTTTCAGGCGCCGGCATATGGAAAAGGGCAGGGGAAACCTGCCCTTTCTCTGTTCTGGAAAAGCCCCGGAATTCTGGAGGAGCCTCTGACCGGGGGGAGGGCCCGCTAAAAGCCCAGAAGAACAGCCGCGGCAATGGACATGGCCACCGCCAGCGCGGTCAGCGCCACGAACACACGTGCCTTGTCGAGAAACATCGCATAGCCGGCACACCACGCGGAAGTGGCGGCTCCGAGTGCGAAGAAAAACGCATCCCGCTCGCCAAATGACAGCGATGCAGCCATCAGGCCGCCAATCACGATTGCGCCGAAAATCACGATGGTGGCAGCGGCATAAGCGTCGTAGCGGTCGTTCATTCTTCATCCCTTCACTGGTGCGTTTGCTGCGTCGCAGGCGCCCCCCGCGTGTCTATCCCTAACAGTTCATCTGGCCGAAAGGAACGCCCGCCAGCGCGGCGCGTTCCGGCTTTCTGAGCATGATTCAGGATAATTCGATGCTGAATTAATTTTCACTCACTGTTGCGATTCGTAATATCGCACGTTATGTCTTTAGCCATGTATGGTATTTTCACATCATGCGCGAGGAAGACTTAAGTCTCTCAGCGCTCCGCCTGAGTGCAGGGATATGTGAAATATTGAGCAGGTGTTCTACCTGTATTTCATTTTCCATAAAATAATCAATCAAGAGGAACCATGAAACCCAAGCTAAGGGTCGAGAATGTTTACAAGATATTTGGAGATCATCCAGAACAGGCGCTCGAAGGTCTGAAAGAGGGCAAGTCGAAAATCGAGATTTTCGAAGCAACGGGACAAACCGTTGGTGTCCAGGATGTCAGTTTCGATGTTGGTGAGGGCGAAATTTTTGTGGTTATGGGCCTGTCCGGCTCGGGCAAGTCGACACTTGTCCGCACGCTGAACGGTCTGATTGCCCCCACATACGGCAAGATCCTCATCGACGATGATGACGTCGCCAGCTGCTCGGCAGACCGGCTGCGCAAGGTGCGCCGCGAAAAGATCACCATGGTCTTCCAGCATTTCGCGCTTTTCCCGCACAAGACCGTTGCCGACAATGTCGCCTACGGCCTCAAGATCAAGGGCGAGGGCGCTGCCGAACGGCGCAAGAAGGCGCTGGCGGCGCTGGAGCAGGTCGGGCTTGCCGCCTATGCGGACAGCTTCCCCAGCGAACTGTCGGGCGGCATGCAGCAGCGCGTCGGCCTGGCGCGCGGTCTCGCCACCGATCCGCAGATCCTGCTCATGGACGAGCCTTTCGGCGCGCTTGATCCGCTCATTCGCCGCGAGATGCAGGAAGAGCTCCTGCACCTGCAGAAGAAGCTCAAGAAGACCATCATCTTCATCACCCACGATCTCAACGAGGCGCTGCTCCTCGGTGACAAGATCGCCATCATGAAGGATGGCGAGTTCGTCCAGGTGGGCACCGCGCAGGAAATCGTCGACAACCCGGCTGACGAGTACGTCGCCGCCTTTGTCGCCGACATTGATCGCGGCCGCGTGTTCGACGCCGCCCATGTGGCAGAACGCCCGATCACGGTCGAGCTTGGTGAAAAGGGCGCGGCGGAAAAGGCGCTTGAGCTCATGGAAGAGCACAATCGCAATGCGCTCTACGTGGTCGATAAGGACCGCATCGCCGGCCTCGTCACCTATCAGGAGCTGGCGGTTGCCGCACGCGAGGAGGGCCGGACCGATCTTTCCGAAGTGATGGTCACCGAGGTTCCGACCGTCGAGCGCGAAACCCCGCTCAACGAACTTTATGGCGCAGCGAGCGCCGGCTACCCGATCGCCGTTGCCGACAAGCGCGGCCGGCTTGCCGGCGTCATCGAGGCGCAGGCGGTGTTCTCGCAGCTTTCGGGCGACGAGAACGACGAAACGGCGGTTCCGGCGGAAGACGCCGAAGCCCGGCAGTCCGCCAGCGAAGGAGACCGCCCATGATTAGCCCCGCTGACCTCGTTCAGATCCCGCTCGACGACTGGGTGAACAGCTTCGTGCGCGATTTCCTCGTGCCGAATTTCCGCCCCTTCTTCAGAAGCCTGCAGGTGCCGGTCACCGTTGTTCTGGGCTGGCTTGACGCCTTCTTCCACTGGCTGCCCATGCTGGTCTTCACGGCCATCCTGACCGTGATCGCCGACCGCACGGCCGGTCGTGGCGTGGCAATCTTCACGCTCATCGCGCTGGTCTTCATCGACATGATCGGCCTGTGGGCGGAAACGATGACCACGCTGTCCATGATCATCACCTCGGTGTTCTTCTGCGCCGTGATCGGCATTCCCATCGGCATCTGGGCGGCGCGCAGCGACCGTGTCCTGCTTGTCGTGCGTCCGATCCTCGACATCATGCAGACGATCCCGTCCTTCGTGTATCTGGTGCCGATCGTGATGCTGTTCGGTGTGGGCATGGTGCCGGGCATCATCGCCACCATCATCTTTGCGCTGCCGCCCATCATCCGTCTCACCAATCTCGGCATCCGCAATGTGCGCGCCGACCTGATCGAGGCGGCCGAGGCGTTCGGTTCCACCCGTTCGCAGATGCTGTGGGAGGTCCAGTTCCCGCTGGCGCTTCGCACCATCATGGCGGGCCTCAACCAGACCCTGATGCTGGCGCTTTCCATGGTCGTCATCGCCGCGCTCATCGGCGCGGGCGGTCTCGGCCTCACGGTCTACACCGGCCTTGGACGCCTCAATGTGGGCGCGGCAACGGCCGGCGGCATCGGCATCGTGCTTCTCGCGATCATTCTCGATCGCATCACTCAGTCGCTCGGCGAAAAGAAAGCCGTGCAGACGCCTTCGCTCTGGCAGACGCTGCGCTCGATGTTCGGGCTCGGCAAGCCGGTCAAGGAAGAGCAAGCGGGCAAAGCCGCCTGAGGCGAGACCCGCTCTGCGGAACGCAATTGCGCGTTCCGCTCTTGCGGCAGCGGCTCCATTCGCTGCCACCACTGAAAATCACATAAAGGAGACTGCTTGTTATGACTGGTCTTAAGAAAAGCATCCCCGCAATTGCAGCCCTGGCGCTGCTCGGCTCCGTCGCCATGCCGGCAATGGCCGCAGACGCGCCTGGCGAGGGCAAGACGATCAAGATGGCCCAGGCCACCTGGGACACCGGCTGGTTCCACTCCGAGGTCTACAAGCAGCTGTTCGAGGAACTCGGCTACACTGTCGATGGCCCGACCACGCTCGACAACCCGCCCTTCTACCAGGCCGTCGGCTATGGCGACGTCGATCTCTGGGTGAATGGCTGGTTCCCGATCCATGACACCTATCGCCCGGCCTTTGAAGAGTCCGCCGAGATCATCGGCGCCGTTGCCGCTGGCGGCGCGCTTCAGGGCTATCTGGTGGACAAGGCGTCCGCCGAGAAGTTCGACATCAAGACGCTTGACGATTTCAAACGCGATGAGGTCAAGGAAGCGTTCGACCGTGATGGCGATGGCAAGGCCGATCTGGTCGCCTGCCCGCCCGGCTGGGGCTGTGAGGTTGCCATTGAAGGTCACCTGACCGAGTACGGTCTCAAGGATCACATCAACGAGATCAAGGCGAGCTATTCGGCTTCCATGGCCGATGCGGTTGCTGCTCACGACAGCGGCGAGCCGATCCTGTTCTACACCTGGACGCCGAACTGGACCGTCAACGAGCTGAAGCTCGGTGAAGACGTTGTCTGGATTCAGGTTCCGGAGGAAGCCACTGAAGAGAACGCCGCTGCGGGCATCGCGTCCTGTGTGGCCGACCCCTGCGTGATGGGCTTTGAGGCGAACGACATCGTGCCGGTCGCAAACTCCAAGTTCCTTGAGGAAAACCCGGCAGTTGCCGCTGTTCTCAAGACGGCTTCGATCCCGCTTGAAGACATCTTCGCCCAGAACTCTGCGATGAATGACGGTGCGGACAGCCCCGAAGACATCAAGAAGCAGGCTTCGGACTGGATCGAGAAGAACCGCGAAATGGTTGATGGCTGGCTCGAAGAAGCCCGCAAGGCTGTCGACTAAGAAATCGGCGCAGTCAGGCGCGCTTGCCTGACACGGCACAATTCGAGACCACGCGCTGGAAACGGCGCGTGGTTTTTTCGTGGGTCCGGAAGAAGGCGCGGCGATCTAGTAAAGCCGCGGCGGGGCTGTGTAGATCGGAACATCCAGATCCGGCTGCACCGGCTGGATGCGGTATTTGAGGTCCTGCTGCTGGCGCAACCAATCCCGATGCTGGTCGTCCATCGCATCGCGGGTCCGTTCGGCCTCGCTTTCGGCGCGCTCCTGCCGGGCGCGTTCCGCATCGCCCAGCGCCTTCGTGTCTTCTGCCGCATGAACCGGCATTGCAGCCGCCATGCCCACCGCCGCAAGGGCGAAGGCCATGCCGGCAATGCGTAACCCGTCTTTCAGAAATGCGCTCATGGTCCTTATGTAGTGTGCCGGGCCGCGTTTCGACAGGGAGGCTCAGTTGAGCGAGAGAATGGCCCCGTTCAGAAGGGCCGCGAAGAACACCCATGCCGCATAGGGCAGGAACATCAGCGCCGATGCACGGTCCGAGCGCCAGCTTGCTGCAATGAAGGCGGTGATCGTTGCCGCCAGAAGCAGGATGATCAGCAGGGCGAGCCCCACCTGATGCAGCACGAAGAAGGCCGGCGACCAGGCGAAGTTCAAGACGAGCTGAAGCCACCAGAGCCGCATCGCCATGCCATGCCGTGCGCGCTGCCATGTCCGTGCGCCCGCCACCGCGATCAGCACATAGAGAATGGTCCAGACCGGCGCGAACACCCAGTTTGGCGGGTTGAAGGCCGGCTTTGCCAGCGCCGCATACCAGGGACCGGGCGCGGTGATGTATCCGATGGCGAGACCCGCGCCGACAACGAGAAGCAGAAAGACCGGCAGGACGCGAATGATGGGCATGGTTTGATCCGTATTGATGTTCTTGAGGGGAGGTGGCTGCGTGCTTCCGTGCAGATCACATGTCCGTTTCGCTGCGGATTTCAAGGCGAGGTGATGCAAAAGAAGAGTGTTTTGCCCCGTACCCGGTGGCAACCCCAGCGGGTACCCCAAGGGGAAACCCAGGGGGAACAATGCCAATTCACCGGCATTATTGTTCTGGCAGACGTGTGACCGCTCCTCAGGCAGGGGCGGGGCCCGGGCGGAATTTCTCTGGCGGAAAGCGCCCTGTCGCGGTTGCCGTGCGGCGCGCGCCTCTGTATTGCCGGATGAGGGCCGTGCCCGTTCACAAAGCCGCAATTCCCAGCCAGGGAGGACCATTTGAGCGAGCCTGAAGGACTGGACGAGAAAACCGGGGCGGAAGCCGCCGACGGTCTGGGCATTTATGACGAGGATGGCGTCGTCTCCGCGCCGTTCCTGGCCCATATCGGCGCAGCCATAGCCGACCGGGACACGATCACCCTCAGACAAGAGGTGAGTTCGCTCCACCAGTCCGAAATCGGCGATCTGCTCGAAGCCCTCCTGCCGGATCAGCGCCTCGCGCTGGTCGTGCTGATGGGCGACGATTTCGACTATACGGCGCTGACCGAGGTCGATGAGGCGATCCGTCTCGAAATTCTCGAAAACCTGCCCAATGCGCAGGTCGCGCGCGCCGTCGAACAGCTCGATTCGGATGACGCCGTCTATATCCTGGAAGATCTGGAACAGTCCGATCAGGACGAGATTCTCGCCCAGCTTCCGTTCACCGAGCGGGTGCGGTTGCGCCGGTCGCTTGGCTACCCGGATGAAACCGCCGGCCGGCGCATGCAGACGGAATTCGTCGCCGTGCCGCCGTTCTGGACCGTCGGCCAGACCATCGACTACATGCGCGAGGAGCAGAACCTTCCGGAGAGCTTTTCGCAGATATTCGTCATCGATCCGACCTTCCGCCTCGTGGGCGCCGTCGATCTCGACCGCATCCTGCGCACCGGGCGGGGCACCAAGATCGAAGACATCATGCGGGAGACGCGCCACGCCATCCCGGCCACGATGGATCAGGAAGAGGCGGCGCAGATCTTTGAAAAATACGATCTTCTGTCCGCCGCCGTCGTGGACGACAATGAGCGGCTCGTGGGTGTCCTGACCATTGATGACGTGGTCGACGTCATCCAGCAGGAAGCCGAAGAGGATCTTCTGCGCCTTGGCGGCGTGGGTGATGAAGAACTCTCCGACCGCGTGTGGACGGCCGCGCGCTCGCGCGTGCCATGGCTGATGGTGAACCTCATCACCGCTTTCCTTGCTGCGTCGGTGATCGGCCTGTTCGACGACACGATCGAAAAAGTGGTGGCGCTCGCCATCCTGATGCCCATCGTCGCCGGCATGGGCGGCAATGCCGGCTCGCAGACCATGACGGTCACCGTGCGCGCGCTCGCCACCCGCGACATCGACATCTACAATGCCGGCCGCATCATCCGTCGTGAGATGGGCGTCGGGGTGTTCAACGGCATCGTTTTCGCGATTTTGATCGGCGCTGTCGCTGCCGCATGGTTCCAGGATTACAATCTGGGCGGCATCATCGCCGCCGCCATGATCATCAACATGTTCGTGGCGGCGCTTGGCGGCATTCTCATCCCGCTTCTGCTCGACCGGGTGGGCGCCGATCCGGCCGTCGCCTCGGCCGTCTTCGTGACGGCCGTGACGGATGTGGTGGGCTTCTTCGCCTTCCTCGGTCTGGCGACCTGGTGGTTCGGGGTCTAATAGAGCAGTTCCAGGAAAGGTGGGAACCGCTTTTCCGCCCGGTATTGCTCAGGCCGGAACGGCTGCCATGGCCGAGCGGCGCGCGCGATAGAGAATGAAGAACGCGATGGCCACATTGCCCAGGTTCCATGCGATCCCGTTGAGGAACGCCGCCTGATAGGAGCCGGTCAGATCGTAGATCCAGCCCGACATCCAGCCGCCCAGCGCCATGCCGATAATGGTCGCCATGATCACCACGCCCATGCGCTGGCCCGCTTCGCGTGCGGGCAGATATTCGCGCACGATGATCGCGTAGCTCGGAATGATGCCGCCCTGCGACAGGCCGAAGATGAACGACACCATGTAGAGCGAAGCGAGCCCGTTAAACGGAATGTAGAGAAGCAGCGAAAGGCCCTGTAGCACGGAGCCGAGCAGCAATGTCGGCACGCCGCCGATTTTGTCTGCGAGCACGCCGGAGATCAGGCGGCTTGCAATGCCCGCGCCCAGCATCAGCGACAGCATTTCCGCGCCACGCGCAATGTCGTAGCCCAGATCGATGCAGTAGGCGACGATGTGCACCTGTGGCATCGACATGGCGACACAGCAGCCGAGACCGGCCAGAACGAGCAGGCTCTGAAGCGCGCGGGGCGACAGGTCGATGGGGCGTCGTCCGCCCGGCCGCCGCGCCTGTGCGCCCGGCATTTCATCCGCCTCCTGCACGACAGGCTTTGCGCGCATCAGGAGCGCCAGCGGCACGATGCTGACAATGCAGAAAATGCCGATGCCCAGAAAGGTCACGCGCCAGCTCGTGTGTTCCAGCGCAAGCTTGATGACGGTCGGCCACAGGACACCGGACAGGTAATTGCCGCAGGCCACAGCCGCCACCGCGATGCCGCGGCGCTTTTCGAACCAGTGCGAAATGTCCGCCAGAAGCGGCCCGAAACAGGCCGCGCCGCCCAGTCCGATCAGAACCTGAAGGATGACAAACTGCCAGAGCGCGGTCGTGAAACTGGAGAGGATGAAGCCTGCGCCCAGCGCCGCACCGGCAATCGCCACCGGCATCGCCACGCCGGTCCGGTCGGCAAAGCGCCCAAGAAGCACATTGCCCAGCGCAAATCCGACCATCGCGCTTGTATAGGGCAGGGATGCCGCCGCGCGGTCAACGCCGAACTCCGCCTGAATGGGCGGCAGAACCACGACAAAGGCCCAGAGCCCCACAGTGCCGAAGGTGCCGATCAGGATCGCGATCGTCATCCGGAACCAGGCATAGGGTCCGTCGATCGCGTTGTCGCCGGCGCTGTAGAAGCTGCGCAAATGCACGTCTTGTCATCCTTGCTCGTGAGAGGCGTTCATGCGCGCCTGCCGAAACAGGCTCGATCCTGAACGGTTATTCTCATAGCGCGTGGCGATGCGCCACCGTAGGGCCAGTCGCCCTGTCATGCCTGTCCATGCCCGCGCCCCCCGCCATGGCATACGGGCCGTATGTCCCGCCAGCACAAAGCCTGGAGCAGGACAGCATTGCGGTCATATTAATGGGTCCTGACCCTGAGCTCCGCACAAGTGTCTCTCCTGTCTAAAGAGTAATGGTGCACAACGAAAAATTGACTTTTACGTAAGGGCCGTGGCAGTTTACGCGCCCGCTGCATGCTTTAAGGGAATCGACCGAAATGGATGGCGGGTCTTGATGGTTTGCCGGTCCGGTGTGATCGGCTTTCTGTCGAACACGATAAATGGCGGCATATTCCTGGGGGCGCCGGTTGATGAACGACCGGGCAGGGGGCCGGAAGCAAAGGGCGAAAAGCCATGCGCGACTATTATTCCATCACCGAGCTGACGCGTGAGTTCGGCATATCCACCAGAACGCTTCGCTTCTATGAGGATGAAGGGCTGATCAAGCCCGTGCGTCGTGGGCGCACCCGTCTTTACCGCCCGTCCGACCGGCATCTGGTGCGCCAGATCCTGCGCGGGCGCAGCATCGGTTTTTCCATCGCCGAAATCCGCGAGATCATCGATGTCTACAAGGCGCCGCCCGGCGAGATTGGCCAGCTCAAGCTCATGCTGGCGCGCATTTCGGAAAAGCAGCAGGATCTGCGCCAGAAGCGCCGTGATCTGGAAGACACGCTCGATGAGTTAAGCCGCGCGGAAGAGTCCTGCGTGGAGCGCCTTGCCGAGCTCGGCGTCAACACCTGACGCCCAACCCGCCTCAGAACCAGCGGCGCACCCGCTTCTGATAATCCCGGTATTTCTTGCCGAACCGCAGGCCGAGATGCTTTTCCTCGGGCTCGATGGCCAGTTTCTGCGTCAGGAAGCAGGCGACGATGAGGCTTGCGAAAAACCACGCATTTCCGGCCAGAAGCCCGATGCCCGCCGTCAGCATGGAATTGCCGAGATAGATCGGGTTGCGGCTGAATGAGAAGGGGCCGCTCGTCACCAGCGTGTCTGCGCCGCGGGTCGGCAGGATCGCCGTGCCCGCCCTGTGCAGCGTGCGCATGGCCTGCAGGTCGATGAACACGAAGCCTGCGATCAGCAGCCAGCCGATGGCGAACAGAAGATCGGAAAGCGGCGGCCCGATCCACGGCAGGGGATAGAAAATGCCAAGCACCGCCGCGATCACGATGGCCGAGAGATAAATCACCGGTGGCCAGGGAAAGCGCGCCGGTCGCTGTTCATGGTCGTTCATTCGAAGTGTCCCGCTCCGTAAAATCGCTCCCCGTTTCAGCGGTCATAGTGCATTCGGCAGCGATTTCACTCAAGCGGCTTTGCGTTTCCATTCCCGGCGTTGATGTCATCAGTGCATCCAGCCGGCCTTCCACCTTCAGCGTATCGGTAAAGCAGGCGCAATATGCGGTGCAGAAAGCCTCGTCGCGGCTCTCAAGGCACTGGCTCGCACAGGCCTTGGTGAAGCGGATTTCGGCGGGCTCCACTGCCGGCGGCCAGATCTGCGCCAGCACCCACACGCAGCCGATCAGCACCGGCTGATGCAGCAGATAGAAGGCGAGGCTGTGCCGGCCCGCAAAGGTGAATGGCGTATGCCAGCGCGCCGGCTTCATCAGCGAGAGCCAGCTGAGGAAACCGCTGTCACGGGCGATGCGCGCCGCCGCGATCCCGGCGAGCGTGGCCGCAAACCACGGAAACAGTGGCACATAATCATTGGAGGGCGGGCGGAACGTCGAAAGGCCGACCCACCAAAGCGCCGGCGTGTCGAAAAAAGCCGAGCGCAGGAAATGGGGTGCCGCCGCCACAAGTGCTGCCAGAACAAGAAGGCTCCATGCCGGAAAGCGCAGAAACGACAGGCCGAGCAGGCTCGCAAGCGCGATGTGATGGAGAATGCCGAAGAAGATGAAGCCCGAGGGAAAGGCGAACCATGTGGCGAGCGAAATGGCAGCGGCCGCAGCGACGATCATCAGCAGCCGCTTTGCGAAGCTCCTCCAGCGAATCCCCTTCTCATGGGCGAGAAAAAGACCCACGCCGACCAGAAAGATGAACGATGTGGCGATGCTGCGGGCAAAGAGCTTCCAGCCGCCGGTCACGGTGGTACCCGGCTCCATATAGCCGAAGAATTCGAGGTCCCACCCGAAATGGTAGACCGCCATGGCGAAGAGGGCGACACCGCGCGCAATATCGATGGCTTCGATGCGCGTCTTCCCTGCCGCCCGATGCCGCATATATGATCCGCCCCTGGAAAATGACTGTTATGTGTTGTGCTTATATTAGTCGGCGCTAAAAGTGGCCGAAAGACGGAGAGGTTTTCTATGCACATGGTTGAAGCAAACGGCGCGTCCATTCCTGCTCTGGGAATGGGAACCTGGACCTTGAAGGGGCAGACCTGCGCCGATCTCGTCACCCATGCGCTGAAGTCCGGATACCGGCACATCGACACCGCAGCGGCTTATGAAAACGAGGAAGCCGTGGGCACCGGCCTGCGCGCATCGGGGCTCGCGCGCGACGAAATCTTCGTCACCACCAAGGTCTGGTGGACCAATATCGGCGCTGGCGACCTCGAACGGTCTGCAGAAGAGAGCTGTGCGCGGCTCGGTCTCGACCATGTCGACCTCTTGCTCATTCACTGGCCTAACCCGGATGTCGCTCTGTCCGAGAGCATTGCGGCGCTCAATCGTGTGCGTGAGAGCGGGCTTGCCCGCCATATCGGCGTTTCCAATTTCCCGACCGCGCTTCTTGCCGAAGCCGTGCGCCTGTCGGATGCGCCGCTGGTGGCCAATCAGGTGGAGTATCACCCCTATCTCGACCAGGAGAAGGTGTATCAGGCATGTCGCGCGGCTGGCATGGCCATGGTTTCCTATTGTCCGTTGTCGCGTGGTGGCGATCTTTTCGCACAGCCTGCAATTGCCGATGCAGCCGCGCGTCATGGCAAGACCCCGGCGCAGATCGTGCTTCGCTGGCATGTCCAGCAGGAAGGCGTCGTCGCCATTCCCCGCACCACCAATCCGGATCGCCTGATCGAGAATGCAGACATTTTCGACTTCGCGTTGAGCGGTGAAGAAATGGTTGCCGTTTCCGCACTGCGTAAACGCGGGTATCGCATATGCGATTATGACTTCTCACCGGTCTGGGATATGGCCTGAATACGGCCTTGCGCAAAGGGTTAACCCTGCGTTAGCTGGTCTTGAATAGTTTACTTGCGGTTGTCGTCGGTCACGCGTCCGCGCGGCGAGAGACAACATGCCTTTGGGGGAAGGTGGACGGCGTATGTTGCAGGTGTCAGACGTCCCGGGAAAGGGGCCCACCGATATTGCCAGCACGATCGCAAGTTCCATGCGTCGCATGGGGGTTAGCGGTCTGCCGCGCAACTACGAGATTTTCTATGAGGTGTTCACCGGTTCGAACCGCGATCTCGTGCGCGAGTTCGAGGCGCTGAACGGCCGTCCCACGCAGGAAGCGCTGGACAAGCTTTCCCTGAAATATTTCACCCAGAACAAGCGACAGGCCGTTGTCGAGAGCGCACAGGAGCAGATCGCAGCCCGTGCGCAGGACATTCTCTCGCTTCTGGGGCGCGAGCGCAGTTCGCTGGAAAAATTCGGCGTCATTCTCGATCAGACCTCGAATGGCCTGAGCGGGCGCGATCTCTCGCACGACATTCTGCGCAAGATCGTCGGCATCATGGCGGCCGCCACCGAGACCACGATCCAGCAGGGGCGGCAGATCAGCCAGGCGATGGAGGAGAAGTCCAACGAGCTGGAAGAGATGCGCACCAAGCTCGCCCAGTACAAGAAGCTCGCCGACACCGATCCGCTGACCAGGATCTGGAACCGGCGTGCCTTCGACAAGCGCATGGCGGATGTCTATGACGACCAGCGCTCGGTCATGTTCCACGCGCTGATCCTTGCAGACATTGATGGCTTCAAGGCGTTCAACGATCACTATGGTCATCCGGTGGGCGACCGGATTCTTCAGGGCGTTGCACAGATCCTCAAGACACAGTCGACCACAGACTGCTTCGTTGCGCGCACTGGCGGCGAGGAATTCGCCATTATTGTCGAGGGGTTATCGGAAGAAGCGACCATGAAGGTTGCAGAAGCCATACGTCTCGCCGTGGAAAAGGCGGAGTTCGTCATCGGGGCCGGCGTTCGCAATTACGGCCCCATCCACATCTCGCTCGGCGTGTGCATGGCGGCAGACGCCGGCGATGCCGAAGAGCTCTACGCAAAGGCCGATCAGGCGCTTTACGCGTCGAAAGTCGACGGTCGAAACCGGGCAACGCTCTTCTCGCGGATCCCCAAGGGGAAGTTCACGAAGAACTGGCTTCTCTACAGGCAGGACTGAGGGTTAAGTCCGGGCATTCCGCCGCACGCATTTTGTTAAATTTTGCCTACACTTTGACGGGTAAGACGTCGAATTCCAACCGATCTGTGCTAAACGGAGAGGCAAGGGGCGATTTGCGCGCGATTCATGTCGCTGCTTTCCATTCAAGTGAGGATACTGACCATGTTGAAGAAATCCATCGCTGTTGCGCTCGTGGCGGGCTTTGCCGCCGGCTGCGTGACCAGCACAGACCCGTATACCGGTCAGCAGAAGATCTCCAACACGGCCGGCGGCGCAGGGCTCGGCGCGCTGGCGGGTGCGGGCATTGGACTTCTGGCTGGTGGCGATGACCGCCGCAACGCGCTGATCGGCGCTGGCATCGGTGCGCTCGCCGGCGGCGCCATTGGCTCCTATATGGACCAGCAGGAAGCGCAGCTTCGCGGCCAGCTTCAGGGCACGGGCGTGAGCGTCACCCGTCAGGGCGACTACATCATCCTCAACATGCCGTCGAACATCACCTTCGCAACCGATTCGTCGACCATCCAGCCGGCGTTCTACTCCACGCTGAATTCGGTGGCGCTGGTGCTCAACAAGTACAACCGCACCCTCGTCGACGTGTTCGGCTTCACCGATTCCACCGGCAGCCCGAGCTACAACATGGACCTGTCGCAGCGTCGCGCCAGCTCTGTTGCCAGCTACCTGATCTCGCAGGGCGCGGCCAGCCAGCGCTTCGCGGTCATCGGTCGTGGCGAGAGCCAGCCGATTGCGTCCAACGCAACGCCGGAAGGCCGCGCACAGAACCGTCGCGTGGAAATCCGTCTGTCGCCGCTCACCGGCGCCTGATCGAGCACACAGCGGTCATACGCAAAAAGAAAAGCCGCCGGCGCATCGCCGGCGGCTTTTTTCGTGTCCGTTATAAGGTCGCGCGGTCAGCCGGCGGCGATGGCGGCAGCGATCCGCGCGGCAAGGCGGGCATTGTTCTTCACCAGCGCAATATTGGTGGTGAGGCTTGCGCCATCGGTCAGCTCCAGAATGCGGGCCAGCAGGAACGGCGTCACATCCTTGCCCGAAATGCCCTTTTCGGTCGCCTCCTTCTGGGCGGTGGCGATGTATCCGGCCATCACGTCGGCAGCGATTTCCTCATCCGCCGGAACCGGGTTGGCAATCAGCATGCCGCCGTCGATGCCAAGCGCCCGGCGCGTTGCCTGGAAACGGGCAATCGCCTCGGCCGTGTCAAGCCGCAGCGGCGCGGTGTAGGGCGACTGGCGCGACCAGAAAGCCGGCATCGTGTCGGTGCCATACGCCACGACCGGCACGCCGCGCGTTTCCAGAACCTCGAGCGTCTTTTCCGTGTCGAGAATGGCCTTGGGGCCAGCCGAAACGACGATCACCGGCGTCTGGGCCAACTCGTCCAGATCGGCGGAAATGTCGAAGCTCGTCTCCGCGCCCTTGTGAACGCCGCCAATGCCGCCGGTGGCGAAAACCGGGATGCCGGCCATCTGCGCGGCAATCATGGTCGCGGCCACCGTGGTGCCGCCGCTCTTGCCTTCGGCAATGGCGAAGGCGAGGTCGGCGCGCGACAGCTTCATCGGATCCTTGGCCTGCGCCAGCGCCTCGCGCTCATGGTCGGAAAGGCCGATCTTCAGCCGCCCGTCGATCACGGCGATGGTGGCGGGAACCGCACCTTCTTCGCGGATCAGAGCCTCCACGTCGCTCGCCATCTCATTGTTGCGCGGCCACGGCATGCCATGGGTGATGATAGTGCTTTCCAGGGCCACCACCGGCTTGCCGGCGGCAAGGGCTTCGGCGACGGGCGCGTGGATGTCGATAATGTTCTTGGACTGCACGGGGGAGGCTCCTTTATGAAACTGGTTGCGGCGCGGGCACCCGCTCAAGCGCCGCAAGGAAGGCGTTATCGTCGAATTCCGGCGCTGCCGAGGCGCTGGCGATCACAAGTCCGGACGCCGCGACGCCCTCGCGCACGGCCTGCGGCAAGGGCGTTCCGCGCATCAGCGCCGTCAGCGTCGCGCCGGTCAGCGCATCGCCGGCACCGGTCACGTCCACGATCTCCTCGATGCGCGGCGGCGTTATCTGCCACAGCCCTTCGGGGGTGAAAATCATGACCGATCCGCCACCCCCGGTGATCACGCCGGCGCTAAGGCCAAGCGCGCGCAGCGCCTCGATGGCGCGGGGAAGGGCGGCCTCGTCATCGACGCCTGCAAGGCTGCGCGCCTCGCGCACATTCATAAAGAGAACGGCGATCTGCGGAAAACTGGCGGTCAGCCGCCCCGCCTTTGCGGGCGAGACCGCGATGGCGTAGAGCGGCGCGCCGGCCCGGATCTCCGCAAGTCTGACCACCGCATCTTCAGGCATGTTGGCGTCGCACAGGATCGCATCGGCCTGTTCGGCGGCATGCCGCGCCTTCGAGCGGCGCATCTGTTTGGGAAAGGCCGTATCGTAAAGCGCCATGTCCGCGAACCCGGTGATCAGCTCGCCATCATGGTCGAGGATCGCCGTATAGCTGGGCGTCGCGCGGTCGAGAAACGTGGCGGAGAGGTCCTCAAAGCCCGCATCCTCGATGGCGCGCGCCACGGCGCTGCCGGCTGCATCGCCGCCGCGCAGAGACATGAGCGACACCGCGGCGCCACGCCGGCTGGCGATGCGCGCCGCATTGAATATGCCGCCGCCCACTTCTTCGCTCATCCGTCCGGGGTTGGATGTGGCGGGAATGTGCGGCGCATTAAGGCGTCCGCGCCGGTCCGGATGCGCGCCGCCAATGGCCAGCAGGCGAGGGGCTTTATCCGCGTTCATGGCGCTCTCCCGCGAATCGAAATGCACCCCTGCAATCCCCTTCGCCGCCACGGCCTTCCTGAGCGGCAGAGAGGCTGTCCGGCATGGTGTTGCGCGTACAAAAATAGAACAAATCTGGTTTGTTTATGTTTTTCAATATTTTGGTGCCTATTGCAAAAATAGAACAAAAGAGGTACAGATAATCATCGCGGATTTGGCGGAACCGCCTCCATTGACCTCGAAGGGGTGTTGTATCATGGCTCAGAATTCATTGCGGCTTGTAGAGGATAATTCGGTGGACAAAACCAAGGCTCTGGACGCGGCGCTATCGCAGATTGAACGGTCCTTCGGCAAGGGCTCGATCATGCGGCTCGGCGCCAACGATCAGGTGGTCGAGATCGAGACCATCTCCACCGGGTCTCTGGGCCTCGATATTGCTCTGGGCGTGGGCGGTCTGCCGCGCGGCCGTATTATCGAGATTTATGGCCCGGAAAGCTCCGGTAAGACGACACTCGCGCTGCACACGGTGGCCGAGGCGCAGAAGAAGGGCGGCATTTGCGGCTTCATCGACGCCGAGCATGCGCTCGATCCGGTCTATGCCCGCAAACTGGGCGTCGATCTGGAAAACCTTCTCATTTCGCAGCCCGACACGGGCGAGCAGGCGCTTGAGATCTGTGACACGCTGGTGCGCTCCGGCGCGCTCGACGTGATCGTGGTCGATTCGGTCGCCGCGCTGACGCCGCGGGCCGAAATCGAAGGCGAGATGGGCGATTCCCTGCCGGGCATGCAGGCCCGTCTGATGAGCCAGGCGCTCCGGAAGCTCACCGCTTCCATTTCGCGCTCCAAGACCATGGTCATCTTCATCAACCAGATCCGCATGAAGATCGGTGTGATGTTCGGCTCGCCCGAGACGACGACGGGCGGTAACGCGCTGAAATTCTACTCCTCGGTCCGTCTCGACATTCGCCGCATCGGCTCCGTCAAGGACCGTGACGAAGTGGTCGGCAACCAGACCCGCATCAAGGTGGTGAAGAACAAGATGGCCCCGCCCTTCAAGCAGGTCGAGTTCGACATCATGTATGGCGAGGGCGTGTCGAAGACCGGCGAACTGGTCGACCTTGGCGTGAAGGCCGGGATCGTCGAGAAGTCGGGCGCATGGTTCTCCTACAATTCCCAGCGTCTGGGGCAGGGGCGTGAAAACGCCAAGCAGTTCCTGCGCGACAATCCCGAGGCGGCGCAGGAGATCGAGCTGGCGCTGCGCCAGAATGCCGGTCTCATCGCCGAAAAATTCCTTGAGGATGGCGGCCCCGGCGACCAGGATGGCGCTGACGATTGATAATTTGAGTGACGCCGACTGTCGGATGTGACCGTTGGCTGACTGTGAAAGACAAGACACCGCCGCTCGCCGGCGGTGTTTTTTTGTGTAAAGCCCGCATGATGTGCGCTGGCGCACGGGATTTCTGGACACGTCCCGGTGCTGGCGTTAAAAGGCGGACTTCTATTCCCCGCACCCTTGGACGGGCTTCTCGCAAAGGCTGAAACATGAGTGGCGTCAACGACATCCGGTCGACCTTTCTCGACTATTTCAAGAAAAACGGTCATGAGATCGTGGCCTCGGGCCCGCTCGTGCCGCGCAACGATCCGACCCTCATGTTCACCAATGCGGGCATGGTGCCGTTCAAGAACGTGTTCACCGGTCTGGAAACGCGGCCCTATGATCGCGCGGTAACCGCGCAGAAATGCGTGCGCGCCGGCGGCAAGCACAACGATCTCGACAATGTCGGCTACACGGCCCGCCATCACACCTTCTTCGAGATGATGGGCAATTTCTCCTTCGGCGACTATTTCAAGGACCGCGCCATCGAATTGGCCTGGAACCTGGTCACCAAGGAATTCGGCCTCGACGCCAAGCGCCTTCTGGTCACCGTCTACCATACGGATGACGAGGCCGCCGAGTTCTGGAAGAAGATCGCCGGCCTGCCGGATGAGCGCATCATCCGCATCGCCACCAACGACAATTTCTGGGCCATGGGCGATACCGGCCCGTGCGGTCCGTGCTCGGAAATTTTCTACGATCACGGCGAGGACATTCCCGGCGGTCCGCCCGGAAGCCCGGATGAGGATGGCGACCGATTCATCGAGATCTGGAATCTCGTCTTCATGCAGTTCGAGCAGCTGACGCCGGAAGAGCGGGTCAACCTGCCGCGTCCCTCCATCGACACGGGCATGGGGCTTGAGCGCGTCGCAGCCGTTCTGCAGGGCGTGCATGACAATTACGACATCGACCTGTTCCGCGCGCTCATCCACGCTTCCGAAGAGGCCACCGGCGTCAAGGCGCAGGGCGCGCAGCATGCGAGCCACAAGGTCATCGCCGACCATCTGCGCGCCGCAAGCTTCCTCATTGCCGATGGCGTCCTGCCGTCCAATGAAGGGCGCGGCTATGTGCTGCGCCGCATCATGCGCCGCGCCATGCGCCACGCCCAGCTTCTCGGGTCGAAGGAGCCGCTCATGTGGCGTCTCGTGCCGGCGCTGGTGCGCGAGATGGGCCGCGCCTATCCCGAGCTGGTGCGCGGCGAGCCGCTCATCACCGAAACGCTCAAGCTCGAGGAAACCCGTTTCCGCAAGACGCTGGCGCGCGGTCTCACGCTTCTCTCCGACGCCACCAGCGACATGGATGAAGGCGACCGGCTCGATGGCGAGACCGCCTTCAAACTCTATGACACCTATGGCTTCCCGCTCGATCTGACGCAGGATGCGCTGCGCCAGCGCGGCATCCATGTCGATCTCACCGGCTTCAATGACGCGATGGAGCGTCAGAAGGCCGAGGCGCGGGCCAACTGGGCCGGTTCCGGCGAGGCCGCAACCGAGGCCGTCTGGTTCGCGGTCAAGGACAAGACCGGCGGCAGCGACTTCCTCGGCTATGAAACCGAAGAGGCCGAGGGCGTGGTTTCGGCTCTCGTGCGCGATGGCGCGATGGTCGAGCACGCCAGCGATGGCGACGAGGTGATCGTCGTCACCAACCAGACGCCGTTCTACGGTGAGTCCGGTGGTCAGGTGGGCGACACCGGCGTGATCGCGGGAGAGGGCTTCTCCATCGCCATTGGCGACACCCAGAAGAAGGGCGACGGCCTGCTGGTTCACATGGGCCGTGTCGAGGGTGGTCAGGTCAAGGTCGGCGATGTCGTCGCGCTGAAAGTGGATCACGTGCGCCGTCGCCGCGTACGCGCCAACCATTCGGCAACGCATCTCCTGCACGAGGCGCTGCGCGAGGTTCTGGGCTCCCATGTGGCGCAGAAGGGCTCGCTGGTCGCGCCCGAGCGTCTGCGCTTCGACTTCTCGCACCCCAAGCCCATCACCGAGGCCGAGCTTGCCCGCGTCGAAGACATCGCAAACCGCATCGTTCTCCAGAACGCGCCCGTCGAAACGCACCTCATGGCCGTCGATGACGCCATCGAGGCTGGCGCAATGGCGCTGTTCGGCGAAAAATATGGCGACGAGGTTCGCGTCGTCTCCATGGGCACCGCGCAGGATGGCGAGAAGGAAGGCAAGACCTACTCGCTTGAACTGTGTGGCGGCACCCATGTGACGGCGACCGGCGATATCGGTCTGATCCGCATCGTCTCCGAAGGCGCGGTCGCCGCCGGCGTTCGTCGTCTCGAGGCGCTCACGGGCGAAGCTGCCCGCCATTATCTTGGCGAGCAGGAGCAGCAGCTGAAGCGCGCCGCCGGCGCGCTGAAGGTCGCGCCTGCCGATGTGCCCGCCCGTCTGGAAGCCGTGCTTGAAGAGCGCCGCAAGCTGGAGCGCGAGTTGAGCGAAGCCCGCCGCAAACTCGCCCTTGGCGGCGGTGGTTCGGCATCGGATGGCGGCGCGGAGACGGTTGCCGGCGTTGGCTTCATGGGCCGCGTGGTCGATGGCATTTCGCCCAAGGATCTGAAGCCGCTCGCCGATGATGGCAAGGCGTCGCTGGGGTCGGGCGTCACCGTGTTCGTCGGCACGTCGGATGAAGGCAAGGCCAGCGTCGTGGTGGGCGTCACCAAGGATCTGGTCGACCGCTTCAGCGCTGTCGATCTCGTGCGCGTCGCGTCTGCCGCCATTGGCGGCAAGGGCGGCGGCGGTCGTCCCGACATGGCGCAGGCCGGTGGTCCCGATGGCTCGAAGGCCGCCGAAGCCATTGCCGCAGTCAAGGCGGCGATGGAAGGCTGACCGGCCGCCAGCTCTGAAATCACATGAACATCAAGCGCCGCGCGTCCCACCGGATGCGCGGCGTTTTCGCATCCGGCTCAGGCGTTGCGTGTGCCGCTGGCGCTGCGCGCGCGGTGCCTTTTCACCGCCCGCCACATCAGCACGCCCAGGAGCAGCGTCACGGCGGCCGCGCCGATCAGCCAGCCCAGATTGGCCAGAAGTTCGGCAATTCCGGCGATGGAGCGGCTGAAGGCATAGCCGATCGACAGATAACCGATGATCCACACGCTTTCGCCCGCAACATCCCAGAACAGGAACTTGCCCCAGTGATAGCGCGCCAGCCCGCTGGTCAGGTTGATCCATGGCCCAAGCGGGCTCACAAGCCAGCGGCTGAAGAAAACGCCGAACCCGCCCCATCTGGCCGAAAAACGCTCCGCCCGGGCGAAGCTTCCGGTTTCGGACGTTCCGCCTTTGAATACGCGGTCCAGCAGGCTGCGTCCGCCAAAGCGCGCAACTGCATAGCTCAACTGGTCGCCGAGCACTGCGCCCGCAAGCGCCCAGGCGAAAACCTGGGTCGGCGTCAGGTCGCCATCGGCAATCAGCGCGCCCGCTGTCATCAGAAGGATCGAGGTGGGGAGCGGCACGCCAAACTGGCCAGCCGCAAGGATCACGCAGATGCCGGGCAGGCCGTAAAGCGCGAAAAGAGCAAGGATCTCCTCTGTCACTGCGCCGTTTCCCCGCCCTCGGCGCGCAGTGTCTCCACGGCCTGTTCCACCTCGCGGATAAGGGTGTCGGCTGCAACCTCACGCTCCCTCGCGATCTGCGCGATGCTGCGCCGGTCATGGTTCTCCACCGAAAGGTCGAGCAGACCGCGCAGCTCCTGCGGCGGCACCTCCCATGAGCGGGCGACATAGCCGATCGTCATCCACTCCTCGACGGGCACCGAACGATGGCTCGACCAGTAGGCGTAGAAGGCGACGGTGCGCACGGCCAGAAACAGCGTGACGAGCAGGGCGACGCAGAAGGCGATGAAGAGCAGCCTGTTGTGCTGCCACAGGGATTTTATCGCGCCGCGCATTCATCGCCCCAGAGTGTTTGCCGTTGACCTTATCTCGCAGGGATGGGGCATGTTTGTCGAGCGTAAAGAGGCCCGGCGCCTGGCTTTCGATGTCATGCGTTTCCGCGCTTCGCCGGGGCCGCCTTGCCGGCATGGCCGTTCTCTCTGCAGGATTTGCGGAACGTCCCCGGCGAACGCGCTGGACACGGAGATCGACCTCACGGTCAGGTTCCACGCGTTCACATCCGAAAACCCCGGTTGGCGCGAGAGCCGTGACGAGGCTCCGCCCTGCGACGGGCATCCTCCCTCATGACCTGTTGAACCATTTCGGGGGCGTCGGCCCGTCCGCGCGCCTTAATCCATGTCCAAAAAGAAACGGCCGGAACGCGAGGTTCCGGCCGTTCTGATCTTCAAGCTGCGCAGAATGCGCGAAGAGCTGCCTAGCTCATTGCCTTCTGCAGGTTCTCGTCGATCTTGTCGAGGAAGCCGGTGGTCGAGAGCCACGGCTGGTCCGGACCGATCAGCAGCGCCAGATCCTTGGTCATGAAGCCCGATTCGACGGTGTCGATGCAGACCTGCTCAAGCGTCTGTGCAAACTGCGCCAGCTCTGCATTGTCGTCCAGCTTGGCGCGGTGGGCGAGGCCACGCGTCCAGGCAAAGATCGAAGCGATGGAGTTGGTTGAGGTTTCCTCGCCCTTCTGGTGCTGGCGGTAGTGGCGGGTCACCGTGCCGTGTGCGGCTTCGGCTTCAACCGTGTTGCCATCCGGCGTCATCAGAACTGAGGTCATCAGGCCGAGCGAGCCGAAGCCCTGCGCAACCGTGTCGGACTGCACGTCGCCATCGTAGTTCTTACAGGCCCAGACATAACCGCCCGACCACTTGAGAGCGGAAGCGACCATGTCGTCGATCAGGCGATGCTCGTACCAGATCTTGGCTTCCTTGAACTTCGCCTCGAACTCGGCCTCGTAGATCTCCTGGAACAGATCCTTGAAGCGGCCGTCATAGGCCTTGAGGATCGTGTTCTTCGTGGAGAGGTAGCAGGGAACCTTGCGCATCATCGCGTAGTTCATCGAGGCGCGTGCGAAGTCGCGGATCGAATCGTCCAGATTGTACATGGCCATGGCAACGCCGGAGGAGGGGGCGTCGAACACTTCGTGCTCGATCTCCTGGCCGTCGTCACCAACGAACTTGATCGTCAGCTTGCCCTTGCCGGGGAACTTGAAGTCGGTGGCGCGGTACTGGTCGCCGAATGCGTGACGGCCAACGATGATCGGCTGCGTCCAGCCCGGAACCAGGCGCGGCACGTTCTTCATGATGATCGGCTCGCGGAAGATCACGCCACCGAGAATGTTGCGGATCGTGCCGTTCGGCGAACGGTACATGCGCTTCAGGCCGAATTCCTCGACGCGCGCCTCGTCCGGGGTGATCGTCGCGCATTTCACGCCGACGCCGTATTCCTTGATCGCATTGGCTGCATCGACGGTGATCTGATCGTCCGTGGCGTCACGGGATTCGATGCCCAGATCGTAATATTTCAGGTCGATGTCGAGATAGGGATGGATCAGCTTTTCCTTGATGAACTGCCAGATGATCCGGGTCATCTCATCGCCGTCGAGCTCGACGACTGGATTGTCCACCTTGATCTTACCCATGAAAAAGCTCCCAACTATAGAGTGTGAAACGACGCGGCGAAGACCGGCCGCGCAAAGGTCGGCTGCCCTATAGCACTCCTTGCAGAAAGCGCAAAGCGGGGAGGAGTGTTTTACCCCTGGCGCCGCGTAACCACAAGCGTGTCGCCGGCATGATGCGCCACTCTTCCCGCCGCGCGCGTGTCAGAAACGGTCCCTTGCAGCATCCGCGACAAAGTCCATCAGCGCGCGTATGCGCGCCGCGCGCCTTAAGGTGGGATGGGTAAGGAGCCACAGGTCCACATCCAGCGCGGGAACGGCTTCCACACATTCCAGATCGGGATCGTCTGCGGCTGCGTAATCCGGCAGAACGGCGAGCCCGACGCCGTGCTGTGCAGCCGCCAGCATGCCCGGCGTCGCATTCACGCGCGTGCGGCAGTTCTGCGCGTGACTTTCGGCCTTCATCCAGCTTTCCAGCGCCGCATAGCCCATATGGCGCTCCGGCCAGATCCATCCGAGCGTCGATTTCCGCCATGGCCCGTCCAGCAGGCCGCGCCGCACATAAATCGACTGGCGGATCACGCCCAGCCTACGCCCGACAAGGTGGCCGGGCGGTGCTGTCGCCGGTCTGATTGCGATGTCGGCCTCGCGCTCCGTCAGATCGAGCACGCTGTTTGAAAGAACGACATTCAGCTCGATCCCGGGAAACGCGCTGCAGAAACGGGCCAGAAGCGGCGCAAGGCAGAAGCCGTAGAGCGCATCCGTGGTGGTCACGCTCACCGTGCCGGAAGGCCGCAGGTCGCGCCCGATCACCTGCCGCTCCAGCGCATGCACCTCGGTCTCGACCCGGCCGGCCGCTGCAATCGCCTCTTCGCCGGCGGGTGTGGGCGCATAGCCATGGCGCGAGCGCTCAAACAGGGTCACCCCGATGCGACGCTCCATCTCGCCAAGCCTGCGAAACACGGTCGGGTGGCTGACGCCAAGCGCCTTGGCGGCCCCCGTCAGCGTGCCCGCGCGGCCCACCGCCAGCACCAGCCGCAGATCGTCCCATTCCAGCGTGTTGTTCATTTTTGCAAGCTCGACTTCCGGTTTTGCTCAATCGAAGTTCGTCAGAAAACAGCCTAGATCCTGTCGAAACAGAGCACAATGCAGGAGAAAGCCGATGCACGCGCTGATCGTTTTCGCGCATCCCGAGCCCGCATCCTTCAACGGAACGCTCAAGGACGCCGCCATCCGGCGGCTTGAGGCGCTCGGCCACACGGTCGAGGTGTCAGACCTCTATGGAGAGGGGTTCGATCCGGTTGAAGGCGCGCGGCATTATGAGAACCGGCTCGACCAGGACCAGTTTGCCACGCTTGCAGAGCAGCGCCATGCAGGCCGGCAGGGCACGCTTGCCGCCGATGTCAGCCGTGAGATCGCGCGCATTGAGCGGGCCGATCTGGTGATCTTCCAGTTCCCGCTGTGGTGGCACGCCCAGCCGGCCATCCTGAAGGGCTGGTTCGACCGGGTCTTCGTCAACGGCCTGCTCTACAGCGGGTCGAAGCGCTATGACCGGGGCGTCTTTCGCGGCAGGCAGGCGGTGGTTTCGCTCACCACGGGTGCGCCCGAAACGTCCTTTGCCCCCGGCGGGCGCAGCGGCGATATCGAGCTGCTTTTGTGGCCGATCCACTATTCGCTCAACTATATGGGCTTCGCCGTTCTGCCGCCCTTTCTCAGCTTTGGCGTTGCCGGCCATGGCTACCGTTATGACAGCGATGAAGAGAAGACGCGGCGGCTCGATGCCCGTCGCCGTTCCTGGGAAGCGCGGCTGGCAACGATTGCCGATGAAACACCGCTGCCCTTTTCCGGCTGGAACGACTGGGATGAGACCGGTCTCCCGCTCCGCGCCGATGGGGCGGACGAAGCACTGCGCTTTCGCTCGCGCAAGGGCGCGCGGTAGCGCACAGCCATCAGACTTTGGTCCAGAATGGCGCATTCTGGCGTGAAATCGGGTTTGGTTTGAGGCAAAATTCGCCAAAACCGGCCATTCCGGCGCAAAAGAGGGGGATCTGTCGTGAAAGCCGTAACCGACGCCACGCCCCTTATCGCGGCCAATGCTGTGGCGTTCGACACCGAGACCACCGGCCTTGATGTCAAGGAAGCGCGCATTCTGCAGCTTGGCGGCATGGCGCTGGTGGAAGGGCGGTTGCGCGCTGACGATGCGTTCGAAACGCTGGTCGATCCGGGCGTTCCGATCCCGCCGCGCTCCACCGCCATTCACGGCATCACCGGTCAGATGCTGCGCACTGCGCCGGATTTCACCGATGCCTGGCAGCGTTTCGAGGAATATCGCGGCGGCCGGCTTCTGGTCGGCTATGCGCTGGGCTTTGATCTGGCGGTTCTGGAGCGTGAGGCGCATCGCGCCGGCCTTTTATGGCAGGCCCCGCGAACGCTTTGCGTGCGCATGCTGGCCGGCATCGTCAATCCCGAACTGCCGGACGCCTCGCTCGACGCCATTGCCGCCTGGCTCGAGGTGGAGACTTCGGGCCGCCATTCGGCGCTTGCCGATGCGCGCATTGCCGGGGAGGTCTTCACAGCACTCGCCCCGCATCTTGCCGGGCGCGGCATCCGCACCGTGGCAGAGGCGGAGCGCGCGTCGAGCCTGCGCTCACAGGCGCTGCGCCAGCAGGCCGAGGCGGGCTGGAGCGAACCGTTTCTGCGCCGCAATGGCGCGTCCCGTCACGCGCTTGAGGCCATCGACCCTTACGCGTTCAGCCATCGCGTGGCCGAGGCGGCCAGCGCCGAGCCGGTGATCGCGCGCGACGACATTTCGGTACAGGAAGCCGCGTGCATCATGGCCGAGCGCCGCATCAGCTCGCTGCTTCTCTCATCCGATGGCGCACCGGGCGGCCCGGCCGAGCGATACGCCATCGTGACGGAGCGCGATGTTCTGCGCGCGGTGGCTTCGTCCGGCGGCACGGCGCTTGCCGGCCCGGTCTCGGGCATTGCCGCTGGTCCGCTGATCGCCATTGAGGGCAGCGCTTTCTTCTACCGGGCGCTCGGGCTTATGAACCGCAGAAAGATCCGCCATCTGGGCGTCAGCGATACCGATGGCCGGCTGGCGGGCGTCATCTCCGCGCGCGACTTTCTGAAATTTCGCGCCGGTGCTGCGGTCGATCTTCAGGCGCGCATCGAAAACGCCGACACACCGGCTGATCTTGCGGGCGCGTGGTCGCGTGTCGCCGTGGTGGCGTCGGCGCTGCTTGACGAGGAGATCGACACACGCAGCATCACGGAAATCATCTCCGGCGTCCTGTGCGCGATGACTGCGCGGGCCTGCGAGATGGCGCTTCACGACATGGAGGCGGCGGGCGAGGGCAAGCCGCCCTGCGCCTTCGCGGTCATGGTTCTGGGCTCTGGCGGGCGCGGCGAAAGTCTGCTGGCGCCCGATCAGGACAATGCGCTGATCTTCGCCGAAGGCGAACCGGATGGCCCGCAGGACCGCTGGTTTGCGGAACTGGGAGCCCGTTTCGCCGACCATCTTCACGCCGCCGCAATCCCCCTTTGCAAGGGCGGGGTCATGGCGCGCAATGCGGTGTGGCGCGGCTCGGCGGAAACCTGGCGGCAGCGCGTGGATGAATGGGTGACGAAGGCGCGCCCGCAGGATCTTCTGAACGTCGATATCTTTTACGACCTGCGCGCCGTCCATGGCGATGAACGCCTCGTAAGCGCGCTCAGCGCCCATGCATGGAAACGCGGATCGGAGCAGATCGAGTTTGCCAAGCTTCTGGGCGAGAGCGTGCGCGACATGAACAACCCTTTCACCCTGTTCGGTGGGTTCAGGCTGGAGGAGGGGCGGGTCGATCTCAAAATGCATGGTCTCTTTCCCATTGCGGCGATGGCGCGCGCGCTGGCGATCCGGCACCACTTGCCGCGCGCCTCCACCCGTGCGCGGCTTGAGGCGCTGGCCGAACATCCGGGCATGCCGCGCAACGATCTTCTGGCGCTGCGTGATGCGCACCGCTTTTTCCTCACACTCGTTCTGGAGCAGCAGGTGGACGACATCGCGCTCGGCATTCCTCTTTCCAACAATGTCGCGCCCGAGCGTCTCACCGCGCGTCAGCAGAAGACGCTGAAAGATGCACTGAAGAGCGTGGCCATCATTCCGCAGCTCGTGCGCAACGCCATGTTCGTGAATGGATGAACTGCGCGCTTTACCGCAGCGCGTGAAGCGGGTAACAGCACCGCATTATGGCAGGAACAGACAAACAGCAGGACATGCTCGCGGAAGGCCCGGCGATCATTCTGGTGGAGCCGCAACTGGGCGAGAACATCGGCATGGTGGCGCGCGCCATGGCCAATTTTGGTCTGGCGGAGCTGCGGCTCGTCGCCCCGCGCGATGGCTGGCCGAATGAAAAGGCGCGCGCCTCGGCAAGCCGCGCAGACCACGTCATCGATGCGGCGACCGTCTACGAGACGCCGGCCGAAGCGGTGGCCGATCTCAATTTCGTCCTGGCGACGACGGCCCGTCCGCGTGACAATTTCAAGCCCGTGCGCGGGCCGGTCGAAGCGGCAAGCGATCTGCGCAGCCGTTTTGCCGGCGGCCAGAAGACCGGCATCATGTTCGGGCGCGAGCGCTGGGGCCTCACCAATGAGGAAGTGGCGCTCGCCGACGAGATCGTCACGTTCCCGGTCAATCCGGCCTTCGCCTCGCTCAACATCGCGCAGGCCGTGCTTCTCATGTCCTATGAGTGGATCAAGACCGGCGATCAGGCCGTGACGCCGCCGGAGCAGGCGCTTGCGCCCGCCCAGAAGCTGCATATCGAGAGCCTGATGGGCTATCTCGACAATGTGCTCGACGAGCGCGGTTATTTCCGCACGGAAGACAAGAAGCCCAAGATGATGGAGAACCTGCGCGCCCTGTTCACGCGGCCGGGTTTCACCGTCGAGGAGCTTGCCGTTCTGCGCGGCGTGTTGACGTCGCTTGAGAAATTTTCGCCCAGGAATCCGCGCGGTTCTGGCGCGCCTGAGCGTTGACCGCAAAGTGGTGGCGATAGAGTGGCAGCGATAGAGATGGATCGGAGATGAAGATGGAAACGCGGCCGATCCTGTTCTTCGATTCGGGCATTGGCGGCCTTTCGGTCGTCAAGGAAGCGCGCATTCTTCTGCCGGGGCGGCCTTACGTCTATGTGGCGGACGATGCCGCCTTTCCCTATGGCGCGTGGGAAGAGGAGGCGCTTTTGGAGCGCATGGTCGGCCTCTTTGCCGATCTCCTCGACACCTACAGGCCGGTCATGTCGGTCATCGCCTGCAATACGGCATCCACGCTCGCCATTCATCGTCTGCGCGAGGCGTTTCCAAACGAGGTCTTTGTCGGCACGGTTCCGGCCATCAAACCGGCTGCGGAGCGCACCCGCTCAGGCCTCGTTTCCGTTCTTGCCACGCCGGGCACGGTGAAGCGGCAATACACCCGCGACCTCATCCGCGATTATGCTGCGAAATGCCATGTGCGGCTCGTGGGCAGCGAAAATCTCGCAGCCCTTGCCGAGCAATATATGCGCGAAGGCTTCGTCGATGAGGCTGCCGTCGAGGCCGAAATCGCGCCCTGTTTCGTCGATCAGGATGGCGGGCGCACCGATATCGTGGTTCTGGCCTGCACGCATTATCCCTTCCTGGTCAACCGCATGCGCAAGACCGCGCCATGGCCGGTCGACTGGATCGACACATCCGAGGCGATTGCCCGCCGCGCGCTGGCGCTGTCGGCAAATCTGCCCGCGCCATCATCCGCTGCCCATGGCGGCGGCGATGGAAATGGCAATGGCGCGGACATCGCCCATTTCACCTCCGGCGCACCCGCAGAAGGCTATCGCCGGCTGCTGTCCGGATTCGGCTTCAGGATGCGCTGAGCATCCGCGCTTTCTTCAGGGGCTGGAACTTGATCGAAGCAATCCAAAACCTGCTTTGAGAAGACCCCGGAGTTGTGACCGGGGTCTTCTTTGCTCAACTAGAACAAATCGAGTTGCGTCGGCTCAATACCAGGGTACTTCGTTCCTGTGTTGATTTCGCTGACGCGACCCTGGTTGATGTGGAAATGAGCCGCGATATCATGCTGCGCCATACCCAGGCTCAGTAGGTACTTAATCTTTGCCGCCATAGCCGGAGTTACGTCCGGGGAACGACGGCGGCGCGGAAGTGGGGGAGGAGTGTCCTCGTTCATGTGTGCTTTTCCTTGTGGTGCGCACACGATCCGAGTTGAAAGGCCCGTCTAATTGCTGTAAGGACACCTTGCAATGGGAGGCTTAACAGCTTTCGATTCGACCTTGCCTGACTCGGATCGCATCGACTTCAGGCTAGTCGCTTAAAGGCGGGTTTAGCATTGGTAGTGCGGCCCGCCCTTTTGGTGAACGAATCACCAACATTACTTTTACCAAGACCCAAGTGTGAATCCGAGTCGTTTTGTCGCAATTGACGAAGGCGCATGGGGAAAACTGCATTTTTGCTTTTTTTGAATGCGACCCGGTCCAGCCAACGCGTTTCGGTTGACATTCGGGGCGCTCTGGCATAATCACCCGCTCAAGCGCGATGGCTTCTGGCTGCCGCGCTTTTTAACGTGTCCCGTGGACAAGCCGCATTAGCGTGCGTGGCATGTCCTGTCAGGTCTCGAAAACGGAGGCCAGAGGAGGGCGCGTTTCCTTCGTCCGGAGCTTCGGCTTCGGTGTTTTTGATATGAAAGGGAATGCGATGAGCAAGCGCCATTCTGCAAAGTACAAGCTTGATCGCCGTCTTGGCGAAAACATCTGGGGCCGTCCGAAGTCCCCGGTCAACCGTCGTGAATATGGCCCCGGCCAGCACGGTCAGCGCCGCAAGGGCAAGCTCTCGGACTTCGGTCTGCAGCTTCGCGCCAAGCAGAAGCTGAAAGGTCACTACGGCGACATCTCGGAAAAGCAGTTCCGCAAGACCTACGACGAGGCGAACCGTCGCAAGGGCGACACCAACGAGAACCTGATCGGTCTCCTGGAGTCCCGTCTCGACGCCGTGGTCTACCGCGCCAAATTCGTTCCGACGATCTTCGCTGCGCGCCAGTTCGTGAACCATGGTCACATCCTGGTCAACGGCCGCCGCGTCAACATCCCGTCCTACCGCTGTAAGGCTGGCGACGTGATCGAGGTCAAGGAAAAGTCGAAGCAGCTCGCCATCGTCATGGAAGCAACGCAGCTCGCAGAGCGCGATGTTCCGGACTATGTCGAAGTCGACCACAACAAGATGGTTGCCACCTATCTGCGCGTTCCGGCCATCTCCGATGTGCCGTATGCCGTGCATATGGAGCCGAACCTGGTTGTCGAGTATTACTCGCGCTGATACCTTTCGGCAGGTAATTTTTGGGGGGCGTCCTGCCAGTGGCCGGGCGCCTTCTTTTTTGTCTTTTTTCGGGAAGAGGCGAGGTGCTTGCATGACGGGACTGGCGAAGGCGTCCGGGTTGCGGATGGGCTTGTTGCTGGCCTTTTTCGTGGGCTTATGGACGGTCTATGCGAGCCTGACGCAGCTCAATCTCGACGGTTTCGGCGACATGCTGGAAAACTACTCCTGGGGCATCGCCTGGGAGCAGGGCTACTACAAGCATCCGCCGCTTTTCGCCTGGATCACGGCCGCCTGGTTCTCCGTCTTCCCGAATGTGGACTGGGCCTACTATCTCCTGTCGGCCGTCAACAGCGCCGCGCTCATGTTTGCAAGCTGGCGCATCGCCGTGCGGTTTCTCGATCCGTGGCGCGCGTTTTTGAGCACCGCGCTCTTCTTCTTCCTGCCGCCGGTCACCTTTTTAGCCATCAAGTACAACGCCAATTCGGCGATGCTGCCTTTCTGGGCGGCGACGGTCTGGTTCTATCTGCGCTTTCTTGAAAAGCAGCGGCTTTCCGACGCCATCATTCTGGGCGCGCTGGCTGCGGCTTCGGTGCTGATCAAATATTTCTCCGGCGCGCTTCTGGGCGCGATTGTCCTTCATGTCCTGATCGACCGGGAAGCGCGCGGGCTGCTGCTGCGCCCCGGCGTCTGGGTTGCCAGCCTCGTCTTTGTCGCGCTGGTCACGCCGCATCTGATCTGGCTTGTTGGCAACGATTTCCTGCCGCTCACCTATGTGTCGGAGCAGGGCGATGGTTCCGCGCTGATCGGCATCACCTCCGCCCCCCGTTTCCTTGGCGCGCTTCTGGCCTACATGCTGCCGGTGGTGCTGGTGCTTCTGATCGCCATACTGCGCAATGGGCGCGGGCCGTGGTTTGATGCAACGCCCTTCCTGGCGCTGCGCAAGACGCTGGCCGGCAGGGCGCTTCTGTGGACCGGCTTCGGCTCGCTGGCGCTGACATTGCTTCTGGGCATTGCATTCACGGTGCAGTTCAGTTCCGTCTGGGCGCTGCCGCTCTATTTCGCCGCGCCCATCTTCTTGATGCTGCTCATCAAGCCGGGGCGGCTTGAGGCGCAGAAACTGGCAATTCCCGCTGCCGTGGTGATCTACGGCGCGTCCCTTCTTGCGCTGTCGCCCTTCATCTATGCGGAAGAGGCGAAGAACACCTCGCACTACAACAATGTGCCGGTTCGCGCGATTGCAACGGAGATCGAGGCGGCCTGGAACGAGCGGTTCGACACGCCGCTCACCCATGTGGCGGGCGACAAGATACTGGCGAGCGGCACCACGTTCTACACCGCCTCGCGTCCCTTCTCCATGCAGGGCAATTCCTATGCGCTGACACCCTGGGTTTCGCCGCAGGCGGTGGCCGAGAAGGGCATGGCGATTGCCTGTTTTGACGGTCAGTCGGGATGTCTTGCAAAGGCTGAAGAACTGGCGGGCGCAGGGGCGGAGACGCAGGTTCTGACCGTGCCCGGTTTCGGCGGCGAACGAAGCTGGACGGTGCAGCTGTTCTTCATGCCACCGGCGGCTCAGGGCTCCTGATTCCTTTTTCGGAAAAACGCGCTGTTTTTGGGAAATTCGGGACGAAATTTCTTCGTTTTACCCGAAATTCCCTCAAACGATGCGGTCTTCTATGGACCAGCGCGCGGCGAAGAAATTCAGGATCGCACCGATCACGATGCCGATCAGCTTGGCCGCGAAAAGACCGGTGAGCGGGGGCAGGAGATAGACGGCGAGCGTCGACGAGCCAAGCGAGATGATGCTGCCGCTGACGGCGAATTTCGCAAACGCCCTGTGCAGGCTGAAACGCTCCGCCCGCTCGAATGTCCAGCGTGAGTTGACGACAAAGGAAAAGATCACCGCCACCGCCCAGCCGAGAAAATTGGCGAGCAGCGGCGCAAAAGACAGGGCGATCAGCGCCGTGAAGGTGGCGAAGTCGATCACCGTGTTCAAAACGCCGACCACCGCGAAGCGGCCCAGCTTTGCGGAAAGCGTGCGGTTCTCGCCTTCGCTCATGAGCGGGCCTGTCTCAGGGAAAGCCCGGCGGCGACAAGGCGGGCGGGAAAGGCGTCTGCGGCGAGCGTATCGCGCTCTTCTGCGCGGGCATCGGTGAAGACGTCGCGGCTGCGCAGCACATCATCCACCGTGCCGGGATGGCACATGATGACGCTGCCATGGGGCGCCCTGTCAATGAAGAGATCGAGCGCGCGGGAGAATGCGCCCTTGCGCCGCCAGTCATAGAAGCCGCAGAGCGGGCCTTCGACGGCGAAGCCGTGCCGGCGCATCTCGGCATCGAAACCGCGTGCGAGCAGGCGGGCAACCACGATCTTAGCCTTGATGAGCGCAGGGGCGGCGCGCAGCGTCGGTGCGCCGCGAAGCCAGGGGCGCTCGGCTGCGGGAGCATCGGCAAAGCGCGCGGCCAGCCAGCGCCGGACCGGCGGCAGGAAATGCACGTGCTGGTGCCCGTCGATGAAATCGGGATTGCGGCCGAACGCCTCGCGGAAACGGTCAAGCTGCGCATCGGCCTCGGCGGCGATGGCGGCATCGTCGTCATGGCTTGCCAGAAGCCGTTTCAGCTCCGGCATTTTCCGACCGGTGGAAAGGGCCGGAAAATCGGTGAGGGTGAGGTGCATGCCGGTCGCAAAGCTGCCGCTGGTGGCTGTCAGCGCGGCGGCGTGGTCGCGCCAGTCATCGAACAGCGTCATGCAACCCGTGCCGCTCAGGCGGCCATTGGCGAGAAGCATGCGAATGCTCTCGCTGACGGCAGGGGAGAAGCCGTAATCGTCGGCGATCAACCAGACCGAGCGGGCGGCGGGCTCAGTCATCGTGAGACGCTCTGCCGGTTTTGCGCGTCTCGGCCAGCGGGACGGCGCTCGGACCGGACATGGATTTGATGATGTAGTTCGGCCGGTTCTTGGCCTCGCTCAGCGCCGACCAGACATATTCGCCGACAAGCCCGGTCAGGGCGAGGTTGAGGCCGCCAAGCACGAGGACGGCGACGATGAGGCTCGGATAGCCGGGAACCGCGACGCCGGTGAACAGAACCTCCAGAAGGATCTTGATGCCGTAGATGAAGCCGAGTGCTGCAACACCGCCGCCAAACAGCGACACCATGCGCAGAGGCACGACGGAGAAGGAGGTGAAGCCTTCGAGCGAAAAGGCGATCAGCTTGCGGCGCGACCACTTGCTTTCACCGCCCTGGCGATCTGCGGGCTTGTAGAGAATGCGTTCCTGCCGGAAGCCGGTCCATGCATAGAGGCCCTTGTTGAAACGGCGCTGGTCGCGCAGCTGGCGGAGCGCCATGGCAAAGCGCCGTGTCATGATGCGGAAGTCGCCGGCATTGGCCGGGATTTCGTAGCGCTGTCCCATATTGATGAGCCAGTAGAAGCCGTTGGCCAGATAACGCCCGAGCGTGCGGCTTTCGGCGCGGTCGGCGCGAATGGCATAGACCATGTCGAGATCGGGATCGGCGATGATGCGGCCGATCATGTCGAGCGCGACATCGGCGGTGTGCTGGAGATCTGCATCCATGAGCAGGACGTAATCGCCCTCGCTCTGGTCGAGACCGGCGAGGATCGCCGTTTCCTTGCCGAAATTGCGCGCGAGCGTGATGAGCGACCAGTCGCCGGTCATGTGCTCGCCATAGAGCGCGCCACCGCCATCGGTGCTGCCGTCATCGATGAAGATGAAATTGGTGTCGAGGCCGAAGCGTTCTTTTGCCTGCGCAGCCAAATCGCCAGCCAGGGCGCAGAAGCCGGCTACACTTTCCCGCTCGTTGAGGAACGGGACCAGAATGTCGAGCCGTTTGGCCACGCGCGCAATCTCCATCAAAAGGTGACACGATCAAAAGGTGATTTGCCAACAGAAAGTCGAAAATGCCTATTCGTTAAGTCGCCTTGCCGCAAGGCTTCTGATAGGAAGGCGCGAAATCACACGATCCGACAAAGGCCCGCCCATGCATAGCACCTTGGCGCAACCGAAAGAACCGGCGGAAACCGTTGAAATGGCAACGCCGACCGGCGAGGACACACCACCTTTCATGAAGGGTATGCCGTCTTCGGTGGAGTTCAACAAGCTGCGCAAACGCCTGCTGCGCAACACGCGTCAGGCGATCGAGGATTTCGCCATGGTGAAGCCCGGCGAGCGCTGGCTTGTGGCGCTTTCGGGCGGCAAGGATTCCTACGGGCTTCTGGCGGTGCTGATGGATCTTCAGTGGCGCGGCCTTTTGCCGGTGGAGATTCTCGCCTGCAATCTGGATCAGGGGCAGCCGAACTTTCCAAAGCATATTTTGCCGGATTATCTGGACAGTCTCGGGGTCGCGCACCGGATCGAGTATCAGGATACCTATTCGGTGGTGACCGAGAAACTGCCCGAATCGAGCACCTATTGTTCGCTCTGCTCCCGGCTGCGGCGCGGGCACCTCTACCGGATCGCGCGCGAAGAGGGCTGCTCCTCGCTTGTTCTCGGTCATCACCGGGAAGACATTCTCGAAACCTTCTTCATGAACCTGTTCCACGGCGGCAGGCTGGCGGCGATGCCGCCCAAGCTTTTGAACGATGAAGGTGACGTGATGGTGCTGCGCCCGCTCAGCTATTGTGCGGAAAGCGACATGGCGAAGTTTGCCGACGCCATGAATTTTCCGATCATTCCGTGCGATCTGTGCGGCAGTCAGGACGGGCTGCAGCGCAATGCGATGAAGTCTATGCTGACCGACATCGAAGCCCGCATGCCCGGCCGCAAGGACACGATGATCCGGGCGCTGACCAATGCGCGCCCGTCTCATCTTCTGGATCGCAAACTGTTCGACTTTGCGGGTCTTACACGGGCTGATTGACCGCGTGGAACATGCGTCCGCGCTCGGCGACCAGCACCAGAACGATGCCGACTGCCCCGGTGATGAAATAGCCGGTGGCGAGCGGGGCGGTTGAACCGTCGAACATCTGGCCGATGAAGGCGCCGATCAGGCCGCCGCCCAGCGTGGTGAGAAAGCCCTGCGTGGCGGCTGCCGTGCCCGCCACGTGGCCCAGCGGCTCCATGGCGATGGAGTTGAAGTTCGCGCCGACCCAGCCGAACTGGAACATGGCGACCGAGAACAGCAGGAAGAACAGCCAGAACGGCATGAAGCCGATGCTTGCCAGAACGAGCCAGAGCAGGCTGACCGTGGTGAAGCCGACCAGTGCGCCGTGGGAGAGACGGCGCATGCCGATGCGGCCCACGAGGCGCGAATTGGTGAAGGACGAGACGGCCATCAGACCGGCGCCGACGGCAAACAGGATCGGGAACCAGTCCGCCAGATCGAAAGCGTCGGTGTAGATCTGCTGTGCGGAGCTGATGAAGCCGAACAGCGCGCCGAAGACGCTGGTGGTGGCCAGCGTGTAGCAGAGCGAGATGCGGTTCGTCAGAACGATGCCGAACCCCTTCGTGATCGATGAGACGGTGAGGGCGCGGCGATTCTCCGGCGCAAGCGTTTCGGGAAGGCGGAAAGCCGCCCATGCGCCGAAGATGATGGCGAGAACGGCCATCGCCACGAAGATCTCCGACCAGTCGCCGAAGATCATGATGATCTGGCCGATGCTGGGAGCGATCACGGGGATGACCATGAAGACCATCATGACCATGGAGAGGACTTCTGCCATCTGGCGACCGCCAAACACATCGCGGATGACGGAGACGGCGACAACGCGCGTCGCGGCAGCGGCAACGCCCTGAAGGAAGCGCAGGACCAGAATGAAGGCGAAGCTGGGCGAGATGGCCGCAATCAGCGACGTCGCCACATAAAGCGTGAGACCGAAGAAGAGCGGCGCGCGGCGACCGAAACGGTCCGAAACGGGGCCGAAGAAGAGCTGTCCCGCACCGAGGCCTGCGAGATAGGCGGTCACGATATACTGGCGCGAATTCTCGTCATCGACGCCCAGCTCCGCGCCAATCTGCTGAAGGGCGGGCAGCATGATGTCGATGGCGAGCGCGTTGATGGACATGAGCGCTGCCGTCAGCGCGACGAATTCGACACGACCGAGGGATCTTTGCGGTTTAAGGGCGGTTTCTGAAACGGGTTTCTGCATATATCTCTCCAGCGGTCGTCAATGCGTGCAATCAAATGGCCGGTCGCGCCCCCTCGCAGTAAAAAGGCAGGTGGGCCGGTCAACAGGGGCAGGCGTCCGCGCCGTCAGGGCGCGCGTCTGCAAAAGGTTTCAGCGCGTCCGCCCGAACAGTACCGCCCAGGAGAAACCCCCGAAATATCCATGAGGGTTCTCGCATGGCGAGGCGCGCTTATCTCCTGCGTCAAAACACCAGTTGCCCTGCGGGCAAAAAAGCATGTTCAGACGCGAAAAAATGCGCTGGCGAAAACCAGCGCATTTCCAAAGAGGAGAGCGCCAGCGTGAAAGCAGGCGCGGTCCTGAAAAGCTTTTTAGGCGGCGCCTTTGGCTGCCACGCCTTTTTCGTTCAGGAAAGCCTGAAGCTCGCTGGCCTGGAACATCTCACGAATGATGTCGCAACCGCCAACGAATTCACCCTTCACATAAAGCTGCGGGATGGTCGGCCAGTTGGAATAATCCTTGATGCCCTGACGAAGCTCGTCGGAGGTGAGGACGTTGATGCCTTTGTACTCGACGCCGAGATAGTCGAGGATCTGGACGACCTGACCGGAGAAACCGCACTGCGGAAAGCCGGGTGTGCCCTTCATGAACAGCACAACGTCGCTGCTCTTGACCTCATTATCGATGAATTCGTTGATGCCGCTCATCGCAAGTCCTTTCATGTCCGGGTTCAAGGCCCGGCATTTTCATCATCAAACGTTATGTATTGCACCATTTTCCATGGCGCAACGCCACGCGTCAAACTTTCCGGATGAAATCAGTCCGGAGCGCTGGTCTGCAGGGCGAGCGCATGGAGCGCACCGCCCATATTGCCCTTGAGCGCGTTGTAGACCATCTGGTGCTGCTGCACGCGCGACTTGCCACGGAAGCTCTCCGCCACAACCTCTGCGGCGTAATGATCGCCGTCGCCAGCAAGGTCGCGGATGGTGACCTGGGCGTCCGGGATGCCTTCCTTGATGAGGCGCTCGATATCAGAAGCATTCATAGCCATGGGTAGGCGAGTCTCCAAAACAGTCTGTCTTAACGAGATATGGCTGTTCCGGCAGGCAAGGTCAATCGCAGTGAGCCCGCGAAGGCAGCGGCCGAATGTCCGCCCCGGTTTTAAAAACGAGCCGGGGCGGGACAGTGCGATGTCAGTCCATGAAGCCCGGGAACCAGGCCTCGTGCGCCGTCTTCAGCACTTCAACGGAGACAGCGCCGGCATCGCCGAGCTCAAGCGTGTCGCCACGGGTCTCGCCAATTTCGAAGGCCGACACACCGGCCTTTTCGGCTGCGGCGAGCACGGCTTCAACATCGCTGGTGGTGACGATGTAGCGGCCCTGATCCTCGCCAAAGAAGGCGGGGATGGCGTCTTCAGGCGCATCGATGGTCGCGCCAATGCCCGAAGCAATGGCCATTTCGGCGAGTGCAACGGCGAGTCCGCCATCGGAACAGTCGTGAACGGCGGAGACCTGACCGGCGCGGATCAGCGCACGCACCATGTCGCCGGTGCGCTTTTCATGCGCGAGATCGACCGGCGGGGGCGGGCCCTCGGCGCGGCCATGAATGTCGCGCAGGTAGACGGACTGGCCCAGATGCGTGCCCCAGCCTTCCGGCGCGCCGATGAGGACGACGGCCTCGCCTTCGGCGGCAAAGGCGGCGCGGGCTGCCTTCTGCCAGTCGGGGATGAGGCCAACGCCGGCCATGGTCGGTGTCGGCGGGATCGCTTCGCCCAGCGTCTCGTTGTAGAGCGAGACATTGCCGGAAACGATGGGGAAGCCGAGCGCGGTGCAGGCCTCGCCGATGCCCTTGATGGCATGGACGAGCTGACCCATGATTTCGGGCTTCTCCGGATTGCCGAAGTTCAGATTGTCGGTGGCCGCCAGCGGCTCGGCGCCGGTTGCGGTGATGTTGCGCCAGCACTCGGCAACCGCCTGCTTGCCGCCCTCATAGGGATCGGCCTCGCAATATCGGGGCGTGACATCGGAGGAGAAGGCAAGCGCCTTTTTGTCCTGTCCGTCGACGCGCACCACGCCGGCGTCGCCGCCGGGAAGATGAAGCGAATTGCCCTGAATCAGCGTGTCATACTGCTCCCAGACCCAGCGGCGGGACGAGAGATCGGGCGAATCGAGCAGCTTGACGAGGCTGTCGGCAATGTCGGCCTCGGGAGCCGGGCCTTCGAGCGGGGCCCGGAGCTTCGGCTCCACCCAGGGGCGGTCATATTCCGGCGCTTCGTCGCCAAGTTCCTTGATGGGAAGATTTGCGACTTCCTCGCCCTGATGGAAGATGCGGAAGCGCAGATCGTCCGTGGTCTTGCCGACGATGGCGAAGTCGAGACCCCATTTGCGGAAGATGGCCTCGGCCTCGTCGCGCTTTTCGGGGCGGAGCACCATGAGCATGCGCTCCTGGCTTTCCGACAGCATCATCTCATAGGCGCTCATGCGCTCTTCGCGCACGGGCACGCAGTCGAGATCGAGCTCGATGCCCAGATCGCCCTTTGCGCCCATCTCGACCGCCGAGCAGGTGAGGCCGGCAGCGCCCATGTCCTGAATGGCGATCACGGCGCCGGTGGCCATCAGCTCAAGGCAGGCTTCGAGCAGGCATTTTTCGGTGAACGGATCGCCGACCTGAACGGTGGGGCGCTTCTCGTCGATGCCTTCGTCGAACTCGGCAGACGCCATGGTCGCGCCGCCGACGCCATCGCGACCGGTCTTTGCGCCCAGATAGACGACGGGCAGGCCGACGCCTTCGGCCTTGGAATAGAAGATCGCGTTGGTCTCGGCGATGCCGGCTGCAAAGGCATTTACCAGAATGTTACCGTTATAGCGGGCGTCGAAGTTGACTTCGCCGCCGACGGTGGGAACGCCGAAGGAATTGCCGTAGCCGCCAATGCCGGAAACGACGCCGGCAACCAGATGCTTCGTCTTGGGATGATCGGGCGCGCCAAAGCGCAGCGCGTTCATGGCGGCGACGGGGCGTGCGCCCATGGTGAAGACGTCACGCAGGATGCCGCCGACGCCGGTGGCCGCGCCCTGATAGGGCTCGATGAACGAAGGGTGGTTGTGGCTCTCCATCTTGAAGACCACGCACTGGCCATCGCCAATGTCGACCACGCCGGCATTCTCGCCGGGGCCCTGAATGACCTGCGGCCCCTTTGTGGGGAGCGTGCGCAGCCATTTCTTGGAGCTCTTGTAGGAACAGTGCTCGTTCCACATGGCCGAGAAAATGCCCAGCTCCGTAAAGCTCGGCTCGCGGCCGATCAGCTCCAGGATGCGCTGATACTCATCGGGCTTCAGGCCGTGAGCCGCAATGAGGTCTTCGGTGATCGGGATGTGATTGGGGATGGTCATCGGGTCGGCGTTCCCTGCAAAAGGGTGGCAACGGGTGTCTCGAGGCTGCGTTACAGTATTGCGGCCCGATAATCCACTTCCCAATGCCGGTTTTCATCAGCCGTAATTGTCAAATCCGCTGATCGGGTTGTCCAGAAGGCCTGCGAGCGTGGCAAATCCCCGCCGGATCAGGTCGCGGTTTTGGGGAACGGTGAAGGCGATGCGCACCCGGTGGAGGGGTGCGCCGGAGCGCCCGACGCGGAACTCGTCCTCGTCGTCGATCAGCACGCCTTCCTCGAAGGCCGCCTGTTTGAACGTGCTGGAAAGCCAGGGTTCGGGCAGTTTGAGCCAGAGAAACGGCGCGCGGGGATGGCTGGTGAAATCGGCCCCGGCGAACGCTTCGGCTGCAATGGCGTGACGTGCGGCGATCTCTTCAAGCACCTGATTGCGCAGGGTTTGCGCCTCGCCGGACAGGACGAGCTGCGCCGCCAGTTCGCCCAGCAGAAACGGCATGCCGCCGGTGATCATCTTGTGGGCGGTGAGAATGCGGGAGGCATAGGCGGGCGGGCTCGCCACCCAGCCGCCGCGAACGCCGGCGGCCACGGATTTGGAAAGGCCGCCCACATGAAAGGTGCGCTCCGGCGCAAGCGAGGCGAAGAGAGGCGGGGTTTCCTCAAGCAGCGCGCCATAGATGTTGTCCTCGATCAGCCAGACATTGTGAAGCCGGGCGATATCCACAATGGCGCGCCGGCGCGCCTCGGGCATGGTGGCGAGTGTGGGATTGTGGAGCGAGGCCACCAGAAACACCATGCGGGGATGCTGCTGGGCGCAGACGCGTTCGAAATCCTCCGGGATCATGCCGTCTTCATCGATGGCGATGGGGAGAGGGCGGCGGCCGATGACCGTGGCGCTGCGCGCGACATGGGAATAGGTGAGTTCTTCAAAGGCGATGCGGTCGCCCGGCGTGGTCATCGCGGCGATGGTGGCGAGAATGCCGGCATGGCCGCCAAGCGTGGGGACAATGCCTTCGGGCGGCGGGCTCCAGCCCTCGCGCGCCAGCCACTGACGGCCTGCATCGAACCAGTGAGCGGGCAGGCTGCGCGTGTAGCTGGCAATGCTGTGCGGGTGCTCGCAAACAATGCGCGTGGTGATGCGCTCAAGCGCCGCGGCCTGGCCGATATCGGGGGCAGCGGAGGAATCCATGCGCGTCTTGCCGGACGCAACCACCATGTCGCGCGTGCCGCCGAAGGCCTGTGCGGCAGAGGGGCCGGTGCGCGGCGTGCCGACGCGTTCGAGCACATAGGTGCCGCGACCGACTTCGCCGGAAACGAGCCCGCGCTGACGCAGGAGTGCATAGGCGCGACTGACCGTGCCTATGGTCACGCCGATGTCGTAGGCGAGATTGCGCTGGGGCGGCAGCTTGGTTCCGGAGGCAAGACGTCCGCTCTCAATGTCCCGCTCGATCTGGTCTGCGAGGCGCACATAGAGCGGGCCGGTGCCGCGCGCGAGGTTTGGAAGCCAATTTGTCATGGTGACAATTGTGTATATTGCACCTGTTTTTGAGTCAATGCATAGGTTCAATCGTTCAAATAAAGACGGATCGAGGGCATTGCAATGGGTGCAAGTAAGACAATGCGTGGTGCATGCAGTCCCGCTGCGCCGCGTCTGAAGCACGAGCGCGCGGGGTTCGGCCTCGCTTATGTGATGGGAAAGCTTGCGGCATGGCTGAGCAAGCGCCGCAGCAGGCTGGATCTTCTGGAGTTGACCGACGAGCAGTTGTGCGACATTGGCGTGTCGCGCAGTGAGGCGCGGCGCGAAGGGCTGCGCCCCTTCTGGGATTAGAGCGTTTCCGGTGAAAACAGGATCACCGGAAACGCTCTGTCTTTATGATTTGACGCAATTGCGAACGCAAAACCGGTCTCCACTTTTGCTGGAATTGCTCTAGCTGCCGCCGCCCGTTTCGCGGGTGGCGCTGCCTTCGGTTGTGAGGCGGTCTGCGAGGATCGCGAGGCGGCCAAGAAAGGCGAAGAGCAGGAGAATGGCGGCGGATGTGACGAGAACGCTCGGCCAGCCGTTCAGCGCGACATCGAGAAACGGGTAGGGCACTTCGCCGGTGATCTGTGCGCGGGCGAGCACGTAGACCATGTAGGCGAACGGATAGGCGAGCCAGAGCGGAACGTGCCGCCAGCCGAGACTTCCATCCGTACCGGCCGAAAGCCACCAGGCGAGGTAGATCGCGGGCGCGACGTAGTGGAGCACGATGTAACAGACGAGGAACAGGCCTTCCGGCTCCCAGAGCGCTGAAAGCAGTAGCCAGTAGATAGTGCCGACCACGGTGATCGCAATGGCGATGCCGGCGCGCACCCATGCCTGCGTGAAAAAGCCCTGTCGACCAAACAGGGCTGCCCCATGAACCAGCACGGCCAGTATGTTGGTCAGAATGGTGAAGAAGGAAAAATAGAAGACAATCGAGCCTGCAAGGCTGCGCCCGGCTTAAATGGCGTCGGGGATGGTCAGACCGAACTGAAGAATGAGCGCGAACAGACCTATGGTCAGGCCTGCGACGTTCAATAATCTGGCCATGCAATCCCCCCAAGATCGCCGTGCGTCCGTCTGGATGCACAAAGGACGATCTAAACCAGTGATGGAGCATCGGAATAGCCGGAATTCACATTTCGGCCCGATGCTCTTGAGTTCCCAGGGAGATGCAATAAAGCCCGGAATCTAAATTCCAGGTTTAAATTTAAAGCGATTGAAACCGCAAAATCAGCACGAAGAGCCGCCGCTGGACCAGCGCATGATGTCGGTGTTTATGCGTGCGCCGGTGCGTGTGGAGGCCAGAGGGCCATAGGTGCTGATCGTCGCTGGCGACCCTGACGCTTCGATGACAAGCAGCGGGAGACCCTGCTGCTTGTTGCTGCGCACGATCAGAAGGCGTGGCCGCCCGACGCGCGTGTCGAGTTCGGGAACCATGCGCAGATCGCGGAAGCGACGGTCACCGGAGCGTATCCAGCATTTGAGGCCTGCGCTGTTGATGGTCTGAAGCGCCTTTACCGCGCTCGATTCCTCGACTTCGAGGGTGAGCGGCCCGCCCGCCGGCTCTGTCTGGCAGGCGGCGAGGGAAAATGTCAGCGCTGCAAGGGCTGCGCCGGCGGCAAGCCGGGAGCGTAATTGAAAATGCGAACCGGCGTGACCGGCGCGGCCCATCAGGCGGCCTTTCCAAGCACGCCGGCGAAGAGCGCGCGACCGTCATCGCCGCCATGGGCGGCTTCGATCAGGTTTTCGGGGTGAGGCATCATGCCAAGCACATTGCCGCTGTCGCTGACAATGCCGGCAATGTCATTCACCGAGCCGTTGGGATTGGTGCCCTCGGCGTAACGGAAAGCAACCTGGCCTTCGCCCTCGATCCGCTTCAGCGTCTCGGCGTCCGCGAAATAGTTTCCGTCGTGGTGGGCAACCGGGCAGCGGATGATCTGGCCCTGCTGATAACCACGCGTGAAGGGCGTGTTGGCGTTGGTGACTTCAAGCTTCACCTCGCGGCACACGAATTTCAGCGAGGCGTTGCGCATCAGCGCGCCGGGCAGGAGGCCCATTTCGAGCAGAACCTGGAAACCGTTGCAGACGCCCATGACGAGAACGCCCTTGCGGGCCTTTTCGGCCACGGCCTGCATCACCGGCATGCGGGCGGCGATTGCGCCACAGCGCAGATAGTCGCCATAGGAGAAGCCGCCGGGAATGACCACCAGGTCGACATCGGGAAGCTCGGTCTCCGTCTGCCAGACAGTGATCGGCGCTTTTCCGGAAATCTTGGTAAGCGCGGCGATCATGTCGCGGTCGCGATTGAGGCCGGGAAGCTGGATGATGGCTGATTTCATGGGTTCTGATCGTTCGGGCTGGGATCGTACGGTTTCTGAGGGCCTTCGGCCAATTCGCGGAGCTCGAGGCGGGGTTCTATGCGTTCAAGGCGGTCGTCATGGCGTCCGAGCATACCGTAGATATTGTGGGTGTCCTGCTGGATCGCAATCATATGCCCCCGGATGGAGATCAGCTCCTGACGGATCTCCGATTGTCCGGCTTCAAGTTTGTCCAGGCGACCCTGCATGCTTTTGAGAACCTCATAAAGCAGCTCATTGGTGACGTCGCCCATGACAGTCTTTCTCTACAACCTCAGGTAACGGAGACAGTGTAGTCCTCAATCACGGTATTCGCCAGAAGCTTTTCGCACATGGCGTTGAGGTCGCTCTCGGCCCTGGCCCTGTCGGAGCCCTCGAGCTCCAGGTCGAAGACCTTGCCCTGACGCACCGAACCGACGCCGGAGAAACCGAGCGCGCCGAGCGCGCCTTCAATGGCTTTTCCCTGCGGGTCCAGAACGCCGTTCTTCAACGTCACGGTGACGCGCGCCTTGATCACGGTAGTGCTCCCTGATTTCCCGACGCGCCCTAGTGGCGCGTCTTGTTGTCTTTGGAGGATACGAGGACGGGACCGCCACCGCGCGGCGGTTCGTTCTCGTTCATGATGCCGAGACGGCGTGCGACTTCCTGATAGGCCTCGACCAGCCCGCCCATGTCGCGGCGGAAACGGTCCTTGTCCATCTTGTCCTGCGTGGTGGTGTCCCACAGGCGGCAGGAATCAGGCGAAATCTCATCCGCCACGATGACGCGCATCATGTCGTTTTCCCAAAGGCGGCCGCACTCCATCTTGAAGTCGACGAGCTGGATGCCGACGCCAAGGAAGAGGCCGGTCAGGAAGTCGTTGACGCGGATGGCGAGCGCCATCATGTCGTCGATCTCCTGCGGGCTTGCCCAGCCGAACGCGGTGATGTGCTCTTCGGAGACCATCGGGTCGTCCAGCGCATCCGCCTTGTAGTAGAATTCGATGATCGAGCGGGGCAGCACGGTGCCTTCCTCGATGCCCAGACGCTTGGCGAGCGAGCCGGCGGCAACATTGCGCACCACGATCTCGAGCGGAATGATCTCCACTTCCTTGATCAGCTGCTCGCGCATGTTGAGGCGGCGAATGAAGTGGGTCGGGATGCCGATCCGGTTCAGATGCTCGAAAATGTATTCCGAGATCCGGTTGTTGAGCACGCCCTTGCCATCGACAATCTCATGCTTCTTCTTGTTGAAGGCGGTGGCGTCGTCCTTGAAGAACTGAATCAAGGTGCCGGGCTCCGGGCCTTCATAAAGAATTTTGGCCTTGCCCTCATAAATGCGGCGACGACGGTTCATGGCTTTTCCTGGTCCGTTGCCTTGACAGGGAAACTTCGCGCGGAAGTTCCGCAACGCGGCAGTTTCAAAGATGCATCGTTTCACGGGGTCTCTAGCGCAAACCCGTCCATACCACAATTGCCATTTCTCAAAGCCAACCGGTTTATGGCCGCAGCCAAAGGGCAAATGCGCCCATAGAGCGTATTGACCCGGAGCGGGGGTTCTGGTTTTTGCTTGCCAACCCAGTTGTATCCGCATCGTTTGCGATGCCCGAGCCGGAGGACATTCAGTATGGCCAGCATGAAAGACCGCGAAGACGCTTTTGAGAACAAGTTCGTCCACGACGAAACCCAGAAGTTCAAGGCGATGGCGCGTCGCAACAAGCTCCTGGGCCTGTGGGCCGCAGAAAAGCTTGGCAAAAGCGGCGACGAGGCCGAGGCCTATGCGCGCGAAGTGATGAACTCGGACTTCGAGGAAGCCGGTGACGAGGACGTGTTCCGCAAGGTGCGCAAGGACTTCGACGCCGCCAATGTCGAGCAGTCCGATCACCAGATTCGCCGCACCATGGAAGAGCTGCTCTCCACGGCGCTCGAGCAGATCAAGAACGGCGAGTAAGCGTCTTGGCGTCCTTGTCGCTGGCAGCACGCCTCAGGGCGGGGGAGAGCGTTTTCTCCGCCTGGTCGCTGATTCCCGATTCGCAGACCGTCGAACTGGTTGCCGGACTGGATTTCGGCGCCGTCACGCTCGACATGCAGCATGGCGGTCATCACGAGGACAGCGTGCTGCGCGGCGTGGGCGCCGTTCGGCTGAAGGGAAAGCACCCGGTGGTGCGCATTCCCGTCGGCCGTTTCGACATGGCGAGCCGCGCGCTGGACATGGGAGCGGAAACCGTGATCGCGCCCATGGTCAACTCGGTAGAGGATGCGCGCGCCTTTGCCGCCGCCATGAAATATCCGCCCGTCGGGCTGCGTTCATGGGGACCAAGCTTCGCCATGCCGCGCGCCGGGGCCTCCGATGCGCAGACCTGGCTGGCGAACGAGAACGCCAACACGGTCGCCTTCGCGATGATCGAAACGCGGCAGGCGCTGGCGGCACTTGATGACATTCTCGCCGTGGACGGGATCGACGGTGTTCTGGTCGGTCCTTCGGACTTCTCCATTGCGTGGTCGAATGGCGCGACAATGGACCCGGCGCTTGAAGACATGATGCCGGCGATTGCCTCCATCGCGGAAAAAGCGCGCGCAGCGGGCAAGCATGCGGCCATCTATGTGGTCGATCCGCTGCTTGTCGGCCGTTTCCATGCAATGGGATACCGGTTCTTCGCGCTCGGGTCCGAGGGCGCTTACATGACCGACGGTGCACCGGCCATGCTTGCGGCTGCGCGCGGTTCGATCAAGGGCTGATCCGGCCACAGCCGGTCTGGCAAATGATTGAGGGCGGTTCTTCGTTTTTCAGGAACGATGAGCCGCCCTTTGCTTTTCAGGCGCACCGGCAGAAGACGCGGTCTGCGGAGAGGCTGTTCAGAGCTGCTGCAGGAATTTGGCGAAGGTCATGGAGCCTTCCGGCCAGGGGCCGAAGCCCGATTCGGCATTGATGTGCCCGGCGTCACCCGCATCCATAAACAGCGAACCCCACGCGGCGGCGATGTCTTCAGCCACTTCGTAGGAGCAGAAGTGATCGTTGCGGCTGGCGATGGTGATCGACGGAAAGGGCAGCGGATCGCGCGGGTACGGCCCGAAGGTCATCAGGTGTTTGGGCCTGATCTTGCTGTTTGCGACATCGGGCGGGGCGACGAAGAATGCGCCCGCAACCGGCTTCCTGAACTCGGGAATGGCCTGAACGGCGGTGGCGACGCCCAGCGAATGGGCGACCAGCACAACGGGCTTTTCCGCTTCGTTGACGGCCGTCACCACATTGGCGATCCAGTCCTCGCGAACCGGCTTCGACCAGGCTTCCTGTTCGACGCGACGCGCCGTCGACAGCCGCGACTGCCAGCGCGTCTGCCAGTGATCGGGCCCGGAATTGGTGTAACCGGGAATGATGAGAATATCGGCGTCTGAAGCTTTCATGGCCGGGCATGTAGCCATCGTGTCGGAGGCATGCAAGCGCTGGGATGATCTGCGGCGCGAATTGCGCGTGTTTTCGAACGATTTTTGAAGATTGTATTTTATTTGGTGAACAGCGTGTTCGCCGGGCAGGTGCTTGTGCGGAGGGGGATGGCGCGCCAGTTTCAGGGGGACATGAGGCGGCCCGCCAAAGGGGCTGGCTGCCGCTTCGCAGGAGATAAAGCGATGAGTGGGTTTCCCTTTGCCGCAACCACGCCGGTCAGCATTGGCCGTGTCGGCCTGAAAGCGCGCGACGCGCAGAAGCTGGCGGCGTTCTATTCAGATATTCTGGGCCTTCAGGAGATGGACGGCGACAATGGCGCGATTGCGCTGGGTGTCGGTGGTCGCACGCTTCTGGAGATTGCCGAGGACCGGTCTGCCGAGCCGGACGATCCGCGCGAGGCCGGTCTCTTTCACACGGCGTTCCTGTTGCCGGAGCGGGCCGATCTGGCGCGCTGGTCGCTCTTTGCCCGCGACCGCAATATGCGGCTTGAGGGCGCGTCCGACCATCTGGTCAGTGAGGCGGTCTATCTGTCCGATCCGGAAGGGAACGGCATCGAGATCTATGCGGACCGCGCGCCCGAATGCTGGACCAAAACCGCGGACGGGATCGCCATGGCGACCGAGCGTCTCGATTTCGGCAGCCTGCTTTCCACGGTTCCCGATGGCGATGCGGGCTGGCAGGGCGCGCCGGAGAACACGGTGATCGGCCATGTGCATCTGCGCGTCGGCGACCCGGTGACGGCGGAAGCCTGGTGGCATGAGGCGCAGGGCTTCGACACGATGACGCGCTATGGATCGCAGGCGGTGTTTCTGGCGACGGGCGGTTACCACCACCATATCGGCGCAAACAGCTGGCGCAGCGCCGGGGCGGGCAAACGCAACCCGAACCGCACGGGGCTCTCCTGGCTTGAACTGAAGAGCAGGAATGCGACGGCGGAGACCGAGTTCGTCGATCCGTGGGGCACGGTCGTGCGGGTCGCACCGTCGAACTGACGCGTCAGGTTCCGCGAACCCACAATGCGGCGGGATTTTCATGCGCGGCGTCAGCCCCTCATCCCCCTGCCGGGACCTTCTCCTCGCTGGCGGGGAGAAGGAAGCCGTCATTCAGCCAGAGCGTTTCCGCTTCTTGTGGAATTGCTCCAGCCAACAAATAAAAACGCCGGCGCATCGGGTGATGCGCCGGCGTTTTCACGTTTCAGGGCGTCAAGATCAGCTTTCGCCGAAAACGCGCTCGAAGATCGTGTCCACATGCTTGGTGTGGTAGCCGAGGTCGAACTTGTCGCGGATGACCTCTTCGGAGAGGGCGGCGCGCACCTCGTCGTCACCGAGCAGTTCGGTGAGGAAGTCGGCGCCCTGTTCCCACACCTTCATGGCGTTGCGCTGCACGAGGCGGTAGGCGTCCTCACGGGACACGCCAGCCTGGGTGAGGGCAAGCAGAACGCGCTGCGAGTGAACGAGGCCGCGGAAGCGGTCCATGTTCTTCTGCATGGCGTCGGGGTAGACGACCAGCTTTTCCATCATGCCGGTGAGGCGGGCGAGCGCGAAGTCGAGCGTGACGGTCGCGTCGGGGCCGATCATGCGCTCGACGGAGGAGTGCGAGATGTCGCGCTCGTGCCAGAGCGCCACGTTTTCCATGGCCGGCGTCGCATAGGCGCGGACCATGCGGGCAAGACCGGTCAGGTTTTCCGACAGGACCGGGTTGCGCTTGTGCGGCATGGCCGACGAGCCCTTCTGGCCCGGCGAGAAATACTCTTCGGCTTCCAGAACCTCGGTGCGCTGCAGGTGACGCACCTCGACCGAGAGCCGCTCGATGGAGGAGGCGATCACGGCGAGCGTGGCGAAATACATGGCGTGGCGGTCGCGCGGGATGACCTGCGTGGAGACGGGCTCCGGCTTCAGGCCCATCTTCTCGGCCACATGCTCCTCGACGCTCGGGTCGATGTTGGCGAAGGTGCCGACAGCGCCGGAAATGGCGCAGGTGGCGATTTCTTCGCGCGCATTGACGAGGCGCTGGCGGCAGCGCTCGAACTCGGCATAGGCCTGGGCGAGCTTGACGCCGAACGTGGTCGGCTCGGCATGGATGCCATGGCTGCGGCCGATGGTGACGGTGTCCTTGTGCTCGAAGGCGCGCTTCTTGAGAGCGGCGAGCAGCTTGTCGAGATCGTCAAGCAGGATGTCGGTGGCGCGCACGAGCTGGACGCTGAGGCAGGTGTCGAGCACGTCGGAAGAGGTCATGCCCTGATGCACGAAGCGGGCTTCGGGGCCGACAATCTCTGCCAGATGCGTCAGGAAGGCGATGACGTCGTGCTTCGTTTCGCGCTCGATCTCGTCGATGCGGTCGATGTCGAACGTGGCTTCGCCGGCCTTGTCCCAGATGGTCTTCGCGGCGTCCTTCGGCACGATGCCGAGCTCGGCCATCGCGTCTGCGGCATGCGCCTCGATTTCGAACCAGATGCGGAACTTGGTCTCAGGCGACCAGATTGCGGCCATTTCAGGCCGCGAATAGCGCGGGATCATGCGTGCCTTGCCTTCCATAGGTGTGGGGTTGGCGCTTCACTAGCAGAGGTGCGCGTTTTGCTCAACGCGGCTTGATGGCATAGGCGAGCGAGAGCGCGAAAAGTGCGGCCAATCCCCAGGGAAAATAGACGCGCAGGCCGAGAACGGCGAACTGGTATAGTGCGCCGGCTATTGTGAAGACGAACTCAAACGCCCATCGGATCGACAGGATCGGGCCGTGCCACTGGGCGTAATAGGCGCGGTATTCGAGCGCGTAGAGGGCGGCGGTGATGCACAGGGTGCACAGCGCGAAGGCGAGGAAGGCTGCGGCAAAGCGCTGTTCAGGCCGGCCATGGCGCGCGATAAGCGCCTGAAGCGTGTGGCCGAGCGGAAAGGCAAGCACGCCGCCCAGCGCAAAGATCACGGTGAGGGCGGTGACGCGCGGCGCGGTCTGCCATTCGCTTTGCCAGAAGAAGGCGAAGGCGTTGAGCCCCATCAGCGCGCCCCAGAGGAGCGCGCCCAGAAGAGCCGTGGCGGGGGCGGGCAGTGCGCGCCTGATGGCGGCGAGAGCCGGTCTCATGAGATCCCGATGCTATCACCGCCCCCGGACATGACAGGTCAGTGCTGGCCGGTGACGGCGATGAAACGGTGGTCCGGCCCTTCAAAGCCGATACCGCGCACGGCGATCATGACGGCGAAGACCGGCGAACCGCCCTGAGGGTAGAAAGTCTGGACGCCGGCGATGCGGTAGCCGAGCGGGCAGCCGCGGCTTTTCGGAATGGAATTGTCCTCATGCACGAGCGTGGTTTCCGCACCCGGTTCGGTGGCGATGCGGGTGAGGCGGAAGCCTGCCGCTTCACCGAAGCCGTAGCATTCCGCGCCATCGGGCATGGGCAATTCGGCGAGGCGGAAATCAAGGGTGCCGTCGATCGACGGGAAGACCGGGCGCGGATTGACCTCGATGCGATAGGGATCGGCCGAAATTTCCGTGACCGCGTTCCAGCCGGCGGTGAAACCGGGATTTTCGGCGAGCACTGCGTCGCTGATGACGGACTGGGACTGGCTTTTGGCCTGTGCGCGGGCGTCGGCGAGGCTTGCGCCATCCTGATCGATGCGCACACGGACCGGTGTGCCGGGCAGGAAACTGTCATTGGCGGTGTTGATGTAATAGCGGTTTGCGTAGGGAAAGCCGGAACCGTCCTGAATGCCATACTCCTCAAAGGCGAAGGTGGAGCCATCGGCGGAAAAGCCGAGAATGTTGACGGAGGCGGTGTCGCCCGCCTGCGCCATGGTGCAGGTGGCGGCGAGGGCGATGGCGCAAAACCCTGAATGAAGAGATTTCATGCTGAAAATCCTTTTAAACTGAAACTAGTCACGCTTGCTGGTGGCTTTGAGCTCTTCCCAAACCGGGAATATATCACGATTGGTCTTTTTTGCGGCAAAGACGCCGCGTGCGATGGCGCGGGCCATGGTTGCGGTGGCTGCGGCGTTCAGGTCGATCACGCCTTCCATGTCGAGGACCGTGTCGTTGCGGCCAGTGGCAAGACCGAACACGAGATCGCCGTCGACCGGCGTGTGGGTCGGCCAGATGGCGCGGGCAAAACCGTCATGGGCGGCGATGGCGAGGCGCTTGGCAGCTGCCTTGTCGAGCTTTGCGTCGGTGGCGATGACGGCGATGGTGGTGTTGCCGCGCGCGGTGGCGCGCAGCTTGGTCAACACTCTGGATGCATCGTCGGGCATCGGGTGAGGCAGGCCGAGACCGCCGAACTCGTCACCGATCTCGAAGGGCGCTGCCCAGAAATGCGGCGTGCCGCCGACGGTGACGGAGCCCACGGCATTGACGGCGACGAGCGCGCCGACGGTGATGCCGTTTTCAAGCACGGTCGAGGCCGAACCGAGCCCGCCCTTGAGCGCGGCGGTGGTTGCGCCTGCGCCTGCGCCGACGCTGCCGATCTCGAACTCCTGCGCGGCGGCCATGGCGGCCTCGAAGCCGAAATCGCGATAGGGGGAGAAGCGGCCCCAGTTCTTGTCGCCGCCATTGGGCAGATCGAACAGGATCGCCCCCGGCACAATCGGCACGCGAAAACCGAGGATCTCGAACCCGCGATCCATCTCGCGCAAAGCCGCCTGTACGCCTGCTGCTGCGTCGATGCCGAAGGCCGAGCCGCCCGACAGCGAGATGGCGTCGACGCCATCGACCAGATTGTGCGGCTCCAGAGCGTCCGTTTCGCAGGTGCCCGGCGCGCCGCCCAGCACCTGAACGCCGGCGGCGGCAGGCTCATCGCACAGAATGGCGGTAACGCCGGATTTGACGGTCTCGTCCGTGTGGTTTCCCACAGTGATGCCCGCCACATCGGTGAGCAGATTACGCGGGCCGGTGCGCCACATCATTCAACCTCCTGGAATGTCTGGTCCTCGAAGCGGAAGAGGCGATAGAAACCCTGGTTCAGATCGCCTTTGGCGTCGAAGGAAAGAGAGCCGAGCGCGGTGCCGAACGTGCCGGAAGAAAGGGCGTCGAAGACCGATCCTGCTTCCGCGTCCGCCTGACGGGCGGCGGCAATGGCAAGTTCCGTTGCGGCATAGCCCGGAATGACATAGCCGTCCGGCACGATGCCGGCGACTTCAAGCGTCTGCCTGACGTCATCCGAGACGATGTCCGCCCAGTGCGGCAGGCCGACCATGAGCGTGCCTGTGGCAAGGGGGACGCTGCTGTTTTCCGCGCGCAGCGCCTCGCCACCGGCAATGGTGAGTTCGTAATCCATGCCGCGCGCATCGCGCGCCAGAATGGCGATGTCGCTGCGGTCGCCGCCGACGAAGACATGGGTGGCTCCGGCGCGGCGCAAGCGCCCGGCGAGGCCGATCTGGTTGTCGAGCTGGGGGCGGAACGTGTCGATGAAGACGGGGTTCAGTTCCTGAAGCTCGGCGGCGGCGCGCATGTTTTCGGCCAGTTCACGCCCGTAGATCGTGCCGTCATCGACGATGGCGAAGAAATTCTCGCGCCAGCGCGGAACGAGAATGTCGGCTACGGCGTCGCGTTCTGCGTCGGCGCGGGGCGCGGTGCGGAAAACAGGCCAGCCGGTGCGCTCGCGCTGGTCGGTGAGCGTGGCGGTGCGCACGCCGGGCGTTACGACGGGAATGCCGGCCTCGGCAAAGAGCGGCAGCGCGGCCTCGATGGCGTCGGTGCACAGGAAGCCGACCACGATGGCGACATTCTGCGCGATCAGCGCGCGGGCTGCCGCCTCGCCACCTTCGGTGGTGCAGCGTGTGTCAGCCTCGATGGCGGTGGCGCCGCCGGCTTCAGCGGCAAGGCGGGCACCGTCGCGCAACTGATTGCCAAGAATGGAGAAATTGCCGCTGAGTGGCGCGGCGATGCCGATGGAGGTTTCCTGCGCATGCGCGGAAGGCGCGGTCAACGCGGCAAAACTGGAGACGAGAAGGCAAGCGAGGCAACGCATATCTGGAGATCAATCACCCATTTCACGGTCACGCACTAGCATGAGAATCAGGCCGCCCGCATCCGAAGTTAACCGCAAAGCTGCGGAACTGGTAAATAACTGTGCCATAAAGTGCTTCCGTCGATGGAGACTTTCTGGCGCAGTCCTTTTTCCTTTTTTGGACTGTCGGGCGATGGTGCGCCTTGGTAAGGCTCTGCAGCAATCCTATATCGCACATGTGAGTTGAAAAGAGTTGACTGTGCTGAAGACCAACGAGATCGAACCGCGTCATTATCGCGATGCCATGGCCCGCTTTGCAGGGGCCGTTCATGTGGTCACGACCGACGGGCCGGCTGGCCTGCGCGGCGTGACGGCGATTGCGGCGTGTTCCGTCTCGGACGATCCGCCGACGGTGTTGGTGTGCCTCAACCGCGAAAACCCGCACAATGAGGCCTTCGTGAAGAATGGCATCTTCGCGCTCAACACGCTGACGGCAGACCATCAGGCGCTTTCCAACGCCTTTTCCGGCCTGACGGGGCTTTCGCCCGAAGAGCGTTTTGCGCTGACCGAGTGGGAGACCATCGCCACGGGCGCGCCGACGCTGCCGGATGCGCTGGCGGTGTTTGACTGCCATGTGGTTCAGACCGTGGAAATCGGCACGCACCGGGTCTATTTCGGCCGCGTGGCCGGCCTGAGCATCGGCGACAAAAGCAATCCGCTCCTCTACCATGAGCGGGGCTACCGGGTATTGTAGCCTCTCGACCCGGGAGTATTTCGGGAAACCCGGGGAGCCCTTTGGGAAGCAATGGGGGAATGATGTCCGAAACGACAGCCCGCGGCCTGCCGCAATCTATCGACGAGACGCTTACGCTTCTGACGGAAGGCGGCTATGTGGCCGACCGGGCGCTTGCGACCGTGCTGTTTCTGAGCCTGACCATGCAGCGCCCGCTGTTTCTGGAAGGCGAGGCAGGTGTCGGCAAGACGGAGATCGCCAAGGTTCTGGCGGCGGGGCTCGGGCGCAGGCTGATCCGGCTGCAGTGCTATGAAGGGCTTGATGTTTCGTCTGCCGTCTATGAGTGGAACTATGCCGCGCAGATGATCGAGATCCGCATGGCCGAGGCTGCGGGCATTCACGACCGCTCCGAGATGGAGAGCGGCGTCTTCTCCGAAAAATACCTGATCCGCCGCCCGGTGCTGGAAGCGCTGGAAAGCGGCATTGACGGGCCGCCGATCTTCCTGATCGATGAACTCGACCGGGCGGATGAGGCGTTCGAAGCCTATCTTCTGGAAGTGCTCTCCGACTATCAGGTGAGCGTGCCGGAGCTGGGAACGATCAAGGCGGATGAACCGCCCATCGTCGTGATCACCACCAACCGGACCCGCGAAATCCACGATGCGCTGAAGCGGCGCTGCCTTTATCACTGGGTCGATTACCCGGATGCGCAGCGCGAGCTGGAAATTCTCGCCCGCAAGGTGCCGAACGCCAACGCCACGCTGGCGAAACAGGTGGTGACATTCGTGCAGAAACTGCGCGAGCTCGATCTCTTCAAAGCGCCGGGCGTGGCCGAAACCATCGACTGGGCAACGGCGCTGACGGCGCTGGGCAAGGACAGCCTCGATGCGGATGCGGTGTCGGACACGATGGGCGTGTTGCTGAAATACCAGGACGACATTGCGCGGCTGGAAGACGGCGAGGGCGCGCGCGTTCTCGAAGAGGTCAAGGCCAGCTGACATGCCGGCTGCTCCAGACGCGGACAAACGAGCACCGGAACGCGAAGAGGGCGCGCGGCTGGCCGACAGGATCGTCGGCTTTGCCCGCATGCTCCGGCGCGCGGGGCTGCGCGTGGGACCGGCCGCCGTTATGGACGCCATTCAGGCGGTGGTGACGGTCGGCGTCGAGCGGCGCGACGACTTTTACTGGACGCTGCACGCCACCCTGATTTCCAGACATGAGGATCATGCGCTGTTCGATGCGGCGTTCCGGCTCTACTGGGCGCGGCGCGACGAGCGCGATGAAGGGCGGACCGAAGACGAGGGCGACGAGGCGGAAGTGCTGCGCGAGAAGAAACGCGCCGGCGACCGCCGCGCCGAGGATGCGCTGGACGAGGAGCGCCGGGCGATCATCAAGAAGCGGCCGGAGTTTGAACTGGACGCACGGCTTTCCTTCACGGCGATGGAGGTTCTGCGCCAGAAGGATTTCGCGCAGATGTCGGCTGAGGAAGTGGCCGAGGCCCGCCGCGCCATGCGCGATCTCGTTCTGCCGTTCGACCGGGTGGCGACGCGCCGGTTCAGGCCGGACCCGCATGGGGCGCGGATCGATCCGCATGCGATGCTGCGGGCGAGCCTGCGCACCGGCGGTGACCTGATCCTGCCGAAATTCCGCTCGCCGCGCCAGATCGCGCCGCCGCTGGTGGCGCTGGTCGATATCTCCGGTTCGATGAGCCAGTATTCGCGGGTTTTCCTGCATTTTCTGCATGCACTGACGGAAAAGCGGCGGCGGGTCTTCAGCTTCACCTTCGGCACACGGCTGACCAACATCACGCGCCCGCTCAGCCGGCGTGACCCCGACGAGGCGCTGGAAGAAGCGTCTGAAGCGGTGCGCGACTGGTCCGGCGGCACGCGTATCGGCACGGCGCTTGGCGATTTCAACCGGCTGTGGTCGCGCCGGGTTCTGGGACAGGGCGCAATCGTGCTCCTGATCACCGACGGGCTGGAGCGCGATCATATCGAGGTTCTGTCGCGGGAGATGGAGCGGCTTTCGAAATCATGCCGCCGGCTGATCTGGCTCAACCCATTGCTTGGCTTTGACGGGTTCGAGCCGCGCGCACGCGGCATGCGGGCGATGCTGCCGCATGTGGACGAGCTGCGGCCGGTGCACAATCTCGATGCGCTTGGCGATCTGTGCGCCGCGCTGACGGATGCGCCCGCACAGGGCGGGGACTTGGCACGGCACTTTCAGCGTGCCCATATGAAGGGCGGGAGAAACGCCAATGTCTGAGCTGAAACAATCCGATGAGACACGCGATCCGCTGATGATCGCCGAGGACTGGATGCAGGCTGGCCGCGATGTGGCGATTGCCACGGTGGTGGAGACCTGGGGGTCTGCACCGCGCCCGGTGGGAAGCCATCTGGTGATCGATGCGGATGGCAATTTCGAGGGCTCGGTGTCGGGCGGCTGCGTAGAGGGCGCGGTGGTGGCGGAGGCCGCCGATGTGCTGACCGAGGGCAGGCCGCGCATGCTGGAATTCGGCGTCGCCGACGAGACGGCCTGGGAAGTGGGCCTGTCATGCGGCGGGCGCATCAGGGTTTATGTGGAGAGGCTCGGCTAGTGGATCCGCTGTCGCTGAAGAAACTGAACGCGCTGCGGCGCGAACGCAGGGCCGCGATCCTGCTCACCGATCTGGAAGACGGGCGCGACCGGGTGATCCGCGAGGGTGACACGGTGGCCGGTGCGCTTGGCGAGGCGGTGGCGCGCGCCTTTCGCTCAGGCAAGTCCGGTGTGGTGGAGATCGACGGGCGCACTTTCTTTTTGAACGTGCACCTGCCCGAACCGCGCCTCGTGGTGATCGGGGCGGTGCATATCAGCCAGGCGCTGGCGCCGATGGCCAAGATTGCGGGTTTCGATCTGACGATCATCGATCCGCGCACGGCGTTTGCCACGCCGGAGCGCTTTCCGGGTGTCGCGCTTCATGCCGAATGGCCTGACGAGGCGCTGGCGCGTCAGCCGCTCGACGCCTACACGGCGCTTGCCGCGCTGACGCATGATCCGAAGATCGATGATCCCGCGCTGCGGGCGGCGTTTGAAGCGGATTGCTTCTATATCGGCGCGCTGGGCAGCCGGAAGACCCACGCAAAGCGCATCGACCGGCTGACGGAGGCTGGCGTTTCGCCGGCGGCGCTTGAGCGGATCGATGCGCCCATCGGGCTCGACATTGGGGCGGCAACGCCGGCGGAGATCGCGGTTGCCGTGCTGGGCGCGGTGATTGCGGCGTTGCGCTCGCGCGGGCCGGGGGACAGGAGCGTATCGGCGTGAAGTTCGGACCGCTATCCATTGACGAGGCCGAAGGGGCGGTGCTGGCGCATGCCACGATGGCCGGCAAGACGCGGCTGCGCAAGGCGCACCGGCTTGGCGCTGCCGACATCGCGCTTTTGAGGGCGGAAGGCGTCAGGACGGTGATCGCGGCGCGGCTGGAGCCTGGCGATCTGGACGAGGATCAGGCGGCAGAGCGCCTTGCGGCAACGCTTGCGGTGGAGGGAATTTCTGCGCGCGCGCCCACGACCGGGCGGGTCAATCTGCATGCGCAGAAGGCGGGGCTCTTTATTGTGGACCGGCAGGCGGTCGATGCGGTGAACGCCGTCGATCCCGCGATCACCATGGCCACGCTGCCCGATTACAGCGCGGTGAGCGAAGGGCAGATGGTGGCGACGGTGAAGATCATCCCGTTTGCCGTTTCCGCCGCGCAGTTGGACAGGGCGGCTTCTGCCGCGCACGGGCCGGTGTTTTCGTTGCGGCCCTTCAGGGCCATGCGCGTCGGCGTGGTGCAGACGGCGCTGCCGAGCCTGAAGGACAGCGTGCTCGACAAGACGGCGCGCATCACGGTGGAGCGGTTGCAGCGCTCCGGCAGTCATGTGACGCGCGAACTGCGGCCTGCCCATGAGCCGGATGCGGTGGCGCGCGCCATTACGGCGCTCAAGGATGAGAGTGACATGCTGCTCGTCTTCGGCGCTTCGGCCGTGTGCGACGCCGACGACGTGATCCCTGCCGCCATCCGCAAGGCGGGTGGAACGGTGGAGCGGGTCGGCATGCCGGTCGATCCGGGCAATCTGCTGGTGCTGGGGGCCATCGAGGGGCGTCCGGTGATCGGCGCGCCGGGATGCGCGCGCAGCCCCAAGACGAATGGTTTCGACTGGGTGCTCGACCGGTTGATGGCGGGGCTCGAGCTTTCCTCGGCGGACATTGCCGGGATGGGCGTTGGCGGGCTATTGGCCGAAATTCCGACCCGGCCGCAGCCGCGTGAAGGCAGGATTGCGGAGCGTGCGCCCTCCGTCTGGGGCGTGCTTCTTGCGGCGGGACAGTCGCGGCGCATGGGTGAACACAACAAGCTTATGGCGTCATTCGACGGCGTGCCGCTGGTGCGGCGCACGGGAGCGGCGCTGGCGCAAAGCCGTGTCGACGGGGCTGTCGCCGTGCTCGGGCATGAGGCAGCGCGCGTGCAGGGCGCGCTGGACGGGCTTGGCATGGCGGTGGCGGTCAATGATGCTTATGCGGAAGGACTGTCCACCTCGCTGAAAGCCGGCATTGCGGCGCTGCCGGAGGAGGCGGCGGGCGCGCTGGTGATGCTGGCCGACATGCCGGAAATCAGCACTGTGGATCTCGACCGTCTGGTGGAGGCCTTTGTGAAGGCAGGCGGCAATGCGGTGGTCAGGGCGACGCATAACGGCAAGCGGGGCAATCCGGTGATCCTGCCGCGCGCGCTGTTTGCCGAAGTGGCGCGGCTTGAGGGCGACACCGGCGCGCGGCATGTGGTGGAGCAGGAGCTGGTCGGCATTGTCGATGTGGAGACGGGCGCTGCCGCGCATCTGGATGTGGACACGCCGGAGGCGCTGGAAAAGGCCGGCGGCGTGTTGAATCGATGAGTGCGATGTCTCTTGCAAGAAGCTGTATTCGCTTGGGTTTTGCCGGATTTATGGTGGCTTTCTCCGGTATGAGCGCACAGGCGCTGGAGCTTGCCTCGCAAAAGGACCGGCTGTTTGCTTATCCGGCGGTTCTTTCATCGAGCGATGGCGGCGCTTACCGGGTGGTCGACTATCGGGAGATGCGGGACATCAACGGGCGCGACGCGGTGCCGGAGCGCCGCGTGGACGGGCGCTACATCTCCACCGGTGTACGGCGGGCGCAGCAGGATCTGGCGCTGCAGACCAATGCGGGCACGGTGCGCCATGTCGCGGTCGGCAAGACCGAGGGTGCGAGCGCCATCGTGCTTTATCTGCATGGTCAGGGCGGCAACCGTCGGCAGGGGGTGGACGACTTCACCTTCGGGGGCAATTTCAACCGCATCAAGAACCTTATGGCAAAGAGCGGCGGGCTCTACCTGTCGCCCGATTTCTCGGATTTCGAGGCGCGGGGCGCACAGGAAATCGCGGCGCTGATCGCGTATTATGCGGAACGTTCACCCGGCGCGCGGGTGTTCGTGGCCTGTGGTTCGATGGGCGGCGCGCTGTGCTGGCGGCTGGCGCAGGACCGGGTAACAGCCGACCGGCTGGGCGGGCTTTTGCTGCTCGGTTCGATGTGGAACGATGCGTTCCTGCAAAGCCCGGCCTTTGCTGAACGGGTGCCGGTGTTCTTCGGGCATGGCAGCGAAGACCGGGTTTTCCCGGTTGGAAATCAGGAAGCGTTTTTCACGAAAATCCGTTCGTCGGCAAAGGGTTATCCGGCGCGCTTCGTGCGTTTTGAGAGCGGGACGCACGGCACGCCGATCCGTATGAGCGACTGGCGCGAGACCCTGAACTGGATGCTCGCGCAGCCGTGATGCGTGAGGCCCTGGCCTACGGGCCGGTGTGATAGTCGAGGATCGTTACCGGGTTCTGCTCGCCGTCATAGGACGCATCCACATCGTAGCGCACCAGAGTGAACGCGCCCTCGCGGAAGATCCATGTACCGGCAGAGAAGGCGTCTCCGACGCCGCGCCACTTGTTGTAGCTGGTAAGTGTCTGCGTTCCCGGATCATAGTCCGAGTTCACCAGCGTGCTCTCGGCGGTGTAGCCGACGATGCGGATGTCTTCGACCTTGCCGTCGCTGTCGCCATTCTCGTACTGAACGCTGGTTTCCGGCATGGCGAACTGGACCGGCGACACGCCGCCCTGCGGGCTGGCCAGAATATAGGCGTGGATCTCGTTATAGGCGCCGGTGCCGCAATAGAAGCGGAAGAGCCGGGCTTCATGCTTCGGCGTGTCCAGGGTCTCGTAGGAATAGTTGAAGGGGATGGTGTAGCTGTCCACCAGATCGAAATTTTCCGGCGGTGGCGGGCAGGTTTCGGCGTAGACCGCAGCAAACATCGCCTTGGCCTCGGCCAGAACCCTGTCGGTTTCGTCGGGGGGACCATCGCCGCAGCTTGCCGGCAGAACATCCGTCAACTCGCCGCTTGCGGGCTTGAGCGATGCCTTCTCGATGTGGAGCGGGTTATAGGGCGTGCCCTGGATTGTCGGGTTGGACAGGCGCAGCGTGTAGCAACCGGCGAAAACCTGCTCCTTGCCGTCATTGTCGGTGGCGCGGATGGCGACGGGAAGCGAATAGATGATGCTGCCGGCTGCGCCTTCGGAGCTGACCGCACCGGTGGCGAGCTCGACATTGGCGGTGTTGGCGTAGCCTTCCTGATAGGCATCGAGGCTCTTTGCCGGGGGCGTTGAGAAATAGTCGTAGGCGCGCGCATATTCCTTGCGGTTGACCGCGTTGTAGAGCGAGCGCAGCAGCGTTTCGGGGCTCGAACGGTCGTCCAGATAGGCGTCCTGCTGCTGGGCAAAGGCCGGAGCCTGAAGCGCGGCAAGGATTGCGGCGGTCGTTAGAACGGGTCTCATCATGGCCTCCTCGGCTTTGAAACTGGCGGGAGAGTAACGCGGCGTGCGTCGATTCGGACAGATGTTACTGTTCCAAGATTGCCCGGATTGTGTCCGGGGCGATGGGGAGGCAGCTGCGTCGCGCAGCTCTCGCGCAGGGTGCGTTGCGCTGCTCGTTCAAATAGTGTGTTTTCGCTGGGGGATTTCTTAACCGCAGCCGGCTAAGGCTGAAGCTGGCAGGCTTTGCGCAAACGGGAGGCGTTTGTGCGCTTCGGGCCTGAAGGGGGCCGGAAAGAGAGACATGGCGATCGGAGGAAACCGCAATTTTGCGGCCTTACTGGACGAACTGATCAGCGAGGAGGCAGAGCGCACCGGCGGTGCGGCCACGAGCCTCAACTCGCTCGATTATCTGTCGGTCGCCGAAGAGCTGCATTCGGGCCGGATCAACTTCACCGACAAGCGGGCGCAGGACGCCTATGACGCAGAGGAAGCATTTGCGTCGGACGAGACGCCCGACGCGGTTGATGAGGTCAAGGCCGCCGCGGAAGACGAGCCACCGGCAGCGCTGCCGCTTTCCACCGATCCCGACGAGATTGCCCGGGAGCTCGGCTTGTATGCGGACATTGATGCGGGCCTGCTTGGCCGGATCCGCCGCGACTTCGCCTTCAACAATCACCCCGACCGTGTGCCGTCCCATCTGCGCGCCAATGCAATGGAGCGCATGCAGGTGGCGAACATGCTGATCGATGAGGCCAAACGCGGCAAATTCAGGTTGCCGCGTTCGGTCGAAGCCAGGGGATGAGCCGGTCACGCCGGAGCCAGCGCACGTAGAGCAGGACCGAGACGATGGCGAGGCCGCTGACGAGGCCGATCCAGATGCCGGGTCCGCCCATGCCGAGCGTGAAGGCGAGGACGACACTCGACGTCATGCCGAGCCCCCAATAGCCCAGAAGCGAGTAAACCATCGGCACCTTGGTGTCGTGCAGGCCGCGCAGCATGCCCGCCGCAACTGCCTGTGCGCCGTCAAAGATCTGGAACAGGCCGGCAAAGGCCAGGAAGGTGATGGCCAGACCGATCACCTCTGCGTTTTCAGGCAGGTCGAGATCGAGGAACGCGCCGATGAGCAGTTCGGGTATGGTGACCATCAAAAGCGCCATCAGCGCCATGAAAGCGATGCACATGACAAAGGCGGTCCAGCCGGCGCGGGTGATGCCATCAAGGTTCTGTGCGCCAAAGGCGCGACCGACGCGGACCGTCGCGGTCTGACTGAGGCCAAGCGGCACCATGAAGCTGATCGACGCGATCTGGATGGCGATGGCGTGCGCGGCAAGTGCGGGCGCGCTGATGAGGCCCATCAGAAGGGCTGCGGCGTTGAAGATCGTGACTTCGAAGGTCATGGAGCCGGCAATCGGCAGGCCAAGCCGGATCAGCTCGAAGAAGCGCGGCCAGTCGGCGCGCCAGAAACGGCCGAAAAGCTGATAGCGGCGAAAATTGCGCTCGACCGAAACGACGAGGGCAAGGCCGAGGAACATGAGCGTGCTCGAAATCGTGGTGGCGATGCCGGAGCCTGGAACGCCAAGGGCCGGAAAGCCGAGATTGCCGAACATCAGCGCCCAGTTGGCCAGCACGTTGAAAGCCACCATGACGAACATGATGCCAAGCGCCCAGCCGGGGCGCTCCAGCGCCGAGATGAAGGAACGCAGGATGATGTAGCCGAAGAAGGGCAGGGCCGCCCATTGCAGCGTGCGCACATAGCTGCCGGCGATGCGGGCGAGTTCCGGGTCCTGTCCCATCCATAAAAGGATGCTCTCGGACTGCCAGAGAAGCAGCCAGATGGGAAGGGACACGGCAATGGCGAGCCACAGGCCCTGACGCACGGTGCGGCGCACATCGCGCACCGCATGCAGCTTGCGGCCAAGCGCGGTCGCCATCATGGGTGAGGTGGCAAGAAGCAGGCCAAGGCCGAAGATGAGCGGTGCGAAATAGAGGTTGTAGCCGAGCGTGCCGGCAGCCAGCGCATCCGGTCCCAGACGGCCCATCATCATGACGTCGGTGGTGGTCATGGCGTTCTGCGCCAGATTGGTGAGCACCATCGGCCAGGCGAGCGAGAGTGTCGCCCGCGCTTCCGCGATCCACGGATTGACCGGCGCGCGTGCGCCGGAAGCAAAAACCGTCATGTCGTCTACCCCTTGCGGCGGGCGGAATGTTCAACGCCTGCCGGAATCAATCGCGGAAGGAGGATGCCTTCGGCGAAGCATCGCTTTTAACGCGCCCAGCCTGACAGGCAAGGCGGTTTCGTTTGGTCCAGCAAGCTTTGCGTGTAACGGGGGCGTGTAACGGGGGCGTGTGACGGGGAGACGACGGAGGCGGCAGCGGACGCTCTCAATAGGGGAAGGATCGCTCCAGACCGTCTGCCAGTCGTGAGACGATTCCCGGATCGGCTGCGGTTGCGGTTTGTTCAAGGGAAACGAGGTCCACGGGTTGCGTGATGGGAGAGGCCGTGCGGTTCACGCTCTGGAAGTAATCTTCGAACTTCCAGTTTCCCATCGACGCGCCGACCTGGAGCCAGACATTGGGCACGCCGAAGGAATCGGCGGCGATGAGGCCGTGAAGACTGGAGGAGAGCACGAAGTCGCAGCGGGCGATGTCACGGGCGATTTCGAGTGTGTCTTTGCTGGTGAGGTCGATCAGGTGGACGCCGGGAGCCCTGGCCAGTTCCCGAATGAGCGGGCTTTCCTGATGGTGAATGTGGGGGATGAGGCCCCAGCGGTGTCTTCTGGCGGGTCGGTCAAGAATTCTGGGTAACAAAAGGGCCGGGTCGCCCAAAGGCGTTTCTGCGGGGAGGTTCATCATCCTGCGGGTGAGCGGGCCGCGCACGCCGCTGACGCTTGCATGATGGTAGCGACCGGAAATGTCGCCGAAGCAGCCGGTGCCCCAGATGTGTGTTCTGCGCAGTGGCTTGCGGAGTGCGCGTTGCCAGCGCCGCTTGGTTGCCTGCCCCAGAAGACTGCCGATTGCGATCATGTCGCAGGACTTGATGCTTGCGTGCCGAACGGGGCGCTGTGCGTAGTGTTCAACGATGAGCGGCGACAGATCATCGCCGAAATTGCCTTTTGGAGCCTGCCACCAATAGAGGCCAATGGGTTTGCTCATGGCGCCCTCCGGATCTTGTCTGAGAGGTGCGATGTGGTTTGAGCCGATCAGTATACACCAATCAATGCCCGCTGATGGCGGCGGACATATCGTCCAAAAGGCGTAGGGTCTGGCGGCGCTCAGCTCTCGCCGGAGCGTGCGCGGCGGGAGCGGCGCGTGCCTGTGGCGGAACCGCTTTCGGAGGCGGACTTGTTGCGCAGCGGGCCGACGCGGGCGACGACATCTTCGATGGTCGGGCGTTGTTCGGGATGTTTGTGGCCGTCGAGCGCCGTGCGCATGGCCGCCAGATGCTCGAAGGATGTGCCGCAGCAGCCGCCGATGATCTTTGCACCGCCATCGACGGCAAGCCGCACATACTCGCTCATCAATTCAGGCGTGCCGGAATAATGGACTTCCGTGCCGCGAAATTCGGGAATGCCGCAATTGCCCTTCACCACGATTGTGGCGTCTGGCCGGGCTTCGGTCATGTCGAGAAGGGTGGCGAGGATGTCGGGTGCACCGACGCCGCAATTGGCCCCGACGGCGACAGGCGGCTGGCCGAGATCGTCGACAACGCCGTGAATGTCCTTCGGCGCAAGGCCCATCATGGTGTGGCCGGCAGTGTCGAAGGAGCCTGTATAGGTGTAGGGCAGGCCAATGCGGATCGCGGCTTCGGCAGCCGCATGGATCTCTTCAGGTGCAGACATGGTCTCGATCCAGGCGACTTCCGCGCCGCCCGCCTTGAGGCCTTCCATCTGCTCGGCAAAGGCTTCAACCGCTCCATCATAGGTGAGCGCGCCGAGCGGTTCGAGAAGCTCGCCCGTGGGGCCGACGGAACCGGCGACGATGACACGGCGGCCAGCTTTTTCGACGACGCGGCAGGCGATTTCGGCGGCTTTCCTGTTCAGCTCGAAGACGCGGTCCTGCGCATTGTGCAGTTTCAGCCGGTGGCGGGTGCCGCCGAAGGAATTGGTGAGGATGATGTCGGCGCCTGCATCGATGAAGCCCTGATGCAGCGCCTCGATCTTTTCCGGCGCATCCTCATTCCACAGTTCCGGCGCATCGCCGGACTCAAGCCCCATGGCGAAGAGGTTGGTTCCGGTCGCGCCATCGGCGAGGAGAACGCCTTTTTCGGCAATGAGGGCATCGATGGGATTGGGGATCGAAGAAGCTTGCATCGGGTGCCCTCCATTCGGGCGGCGCTGTTTCAGGCGTTGAGGGTATAGAGAGGCGTTTATGCCCGTCAATCCTCCCGGAAGGCCCGGACGGGACGCGGGAAGGCGATCAGCCGAGCCGCAGGCTCTTTACAAAACCGGCGGCCTCATGGGCGTTGATCTCGGCATCGCGAATGAGACCGTCGAAATGGCGCGTCAGGCGCTGCACGGAGCTGGTGGCGCTGAGGACCAGATAGACGCCGCCCATATAGAGCGCGGCGCGGTAGGGGCCGAAGATCGTGTAGGGCGCGGAGAAGCGTTTGCGCCCGTCGAACAGGAAGAGGCGGAAGGTCGGGTAGAGATCGTCCAGCAGGCGGGCCATGTGCACAACCTGCTCGGCGCGCACCTTTTCGGGCAGGGTGCGCCAGACGCCTTCTCCCTTGGCGAAGAGCTCGAGTGTCTGGCGCGGCATGCAGACTTCCATGTCCGTTTCCGGCCTGCGGTTGTAATCGACCCGGTACTGCGCTTCGCTGATCTGGGTGGCGCGGCGCTGCGGCATGGCTTCGGCTTCGTAGAGGATGACGGCTTCGGTGCGCAGCAGATCCGGAATGCCCGATGGCACGTAGCGGATCTTGGTGCCGACGGCCTCGGCGTGCCATTTGGCGAGCAGCGTGTCGTTGAAACCGCCCTGCGCCTCGGCGATCTCCAGGCTTTCGCGCAGGTCGCCGGTGATGCCTTCATCCTGACTGAGGCCAAGGAGCCAGTCGAGCGAGACCTTGTGTTCGGCAGCGATGTTGATGAGCGTTTCGGCACGCGGCAGGCGTGTGGACGCGCCGGAGAGAAGCTGGGAGAGGGCCGAGCGGTCTATGCCGACGGCGCTGGCGAAGGCCGACTGGTTGAGGCCCGAGCGCTTGAGCAGGGTTTTCAGGCGCTCGCGGAACGTGCCGGAGAGATCGCGTTTGTCGATGACAATCCTGTCCATGATGCGCTCAATCGTCGACTGATGAGTTTTGTAAACAATTGATGCTCTTGGTGCGCAAAGTCAACGCATTGTGCGTATTCTCGCATTGCGTGTGCCGGGGCCCTCCTGACAGTTTCATGTCAGGATGCACGGCGCGCCGCGTTTCCGGGCCGAGAGCGGGGAGCGATTGGTGCCGTGCGGCGCAGAACCGGGATAGAGATGAATATGACAACCAGACGCCGGGGCGCAGGCCGTGCGGCGGTGGAATGGCCGACGCTTGCGCTGATTTTCTTATGCTACGGAGCCTGGGCTGCGGCGGGGCTTTTTCTGTGGCCGGATTGGCCTTTGACGGCACTGGCGCTTCTGGCGTTGACGGTCGCGCTGCAGAGCTCGCTGATGCACGAATGCCTCCACGGCCACCCGACGCGGCGGGCGCTGGTGAACGAGGCGCTGGTGTTCTTGCCGCTGGGGCTTGTCTATCCCTATCGCCGTTTCAGGGCGCTGCATCTGCGCCATCACGCAGACGAGCGCCTGACCGATCCGTTCGAGGACCCGGAGAGCTATTACCGGGCGCGGTGGCGCTATGAGGAAATGCCGGGCTGGGCGCGGCGTCTTCTTGGGATCAACAACACGATGGCCGGTCGGTTCGTGCTGGGACCGGCGATCATGACGGCAGGCTTTCTCGCTGCGGAGATGAAGCTGATCCGGGAAAATGCACCCGGTGTGCGCAGGGCGTGGCTTCTGCATGCAGCCGGGCTGGCGGTTTTGCTGCCGGTGGTCGCTTTCGGGTTCGGGATGCCGCTGTGGCTTTACGTGCTGGGGCCGGCCTGGCTTGGGCAATCGCTGATCTCGGTTCGCACCTTTGCAGAGCATCAATGGTCCGAGCGGCCGGACGGACGCACGATCATCGTGGAGCGCTCACCGCTGGCGCTCCTGTTTCTGAATAACAATCTGCATCTGGTCCATCACAAGATGCCGGGCGCGCCGTGGTATCGACTGCCGGCGCTTTATCGCGCGCGGCGGGCGGAGTGGCTCGCCATGAATGACGGGTACAGCTATCCGGGCTATTTTGCGCTGGCGAAGGACTTTGCCTTTCGCACGAAGGAGCCGGTGCCGCATCCCGCACTTCGACGGGCACGGGAAGCCGCCAGCGCGTTTCGTCCGCGCGCCCATGGCCGCTCGATGAGCGGGACGGGCAGTGTGCCAGTTCCGGCAAGGCCCGTGAAGGAGTAGGGCGCTTGCCATCATCCTTCCAGCCATCGGATAAGGTTCTATGAGCGAACCTTTGGCAGCCCTTCCCATGTATGACTGGCCGGAGTGCCGGGACGAAACCGATGCGCTGTGGCGGGTCATTCGTGACGGGCTGCGCGCCCGTGGCGTGGCCGCGCCGGATGCTTTGACGCGCGGCGGCGATGTGCAGGCGATCTGGCGGGACCCGGACCTGCTTCTGGCGCAGACCTGCTGGGGGCCTTTGGAGGCGGGGCTGGCGAATGACGTGCAGGTGCTGGCGCAGCCGGATTATTCCGCCTTTGAGGGCGGTGCGGGGCCGCTCTATTCGAGCGCCATCGTGATGCGCCGTGACGCGGCGGGTGGAGCCGTGAGCGTCCCCGCGCCCGAGGACGGCATGGCGCGCCTGCCGCTTGATCGCATGCGCGGGATGCGGTTTGCGTTCAACGATCCGGTCTCCCGATCAGGCTATCTCGGCTTGATTCAGGATCTGAGAGAGTCCGGGGAAGGCATTGATTTGTTTTCACAATGTCTTGAAACAGGCGGGCATCGCCAGTCGCTTCGGGCCGTGCGCGACGGGCGTGCGGATCTGTGTGCCGTAGACTGTCGAAGCTGGGCGCTGGCGCAGCGCTTCGAGCCGGGCATGGATCTCCTGCTTGTGGCGGGGTGGACGGCGCGGCGGCCGGGGCTGCCCTATATCACGAGCCTTGCGACGGATGCGCAGACACGGGCTGCGCTGCGCGCCGTGCTGGCGGAGGCATCTTGCAAGGTGAATGATGGCGGGGATAGACTTGCGCCATGAGCCGTCGTCAAACACTGACAAGCGCCAAACTGCCGACCGCCAGACCGTCGCCGCGCACACGGCACACGGAGCTTCTGCGGCTTTGCGCGCGCATAGGGTACTCACCGCCGCTCTTCGCCTGAACCGGTTTTCGGCCTTGCCGAATAAATTCAAGCGAAGAGAGCAAGTCTATGACATACAAGAATTTTTCCCTGGATCAGCTTCAGGCGATGGATGCTGCGCACCATCTGCATCCGTTCACCGACCACGCGGATCTGCGGGCTGCGGGCTCGCGCATCGTGACGCGCGCGGACGGGCCTTTCGTCTATGACACGGAGGGCAATGAAATCCTCGACGGCATGGCGGGGCTGTGGTGCGTGAATGTGGGCTACGGGAGGGACGAACTGGCCGAGGCCGCTTGTGAACAGATGAAGGAGTTGCCCTACTACAATTCCTTCTTCCGCTGCACGACGCCGACGCCGGTGCTTCTGTCGCAGAAACTGGCGGAAATCGCGCCCGCCAACATCAATCAGGTGTTCTACGGATCGTCGGGCTCGGAGGCCAATGACACGGCGCTGCGGCTGGTGCGTCATTACTGGGCGCTGGAAGGCAGGCCGGAAAAGAACCGCATCATCTCGCGCAACTGGGCCTATCACGGCTCAACCGTGGCGACGACGTCGCTGGGTGGCATGTCGGCGATGCATGGCCAGCTTTATGGCGAAGTGCCGAACATCGCCCATGTGATGCCGCCCTACGCGTTTGAGCTGCGGGAGGAGGGCGAGAGCGATCATGATTTCGGCCTGCGCGCTGCGAAGGCCGTGGAGGACGCCATTCTGGAAGCCGGGCCGGACAATGTCGCCGCCTTCATCGGTGAGCCGGTGATGGGGGCCGGCGGCGTGAAAATCCCGCCGGAAAGCTATTGGCCGGAGATCGACCGCATCTGCAAGAAATATGATGTGCTGTTGATGCTGGATGAGGTGATCACGGGCTATGGCCGCACGGGCGAATGGTTTGCGGCCGAGCGGCTTGGGCTTGAGCCCGACACGATCACGACAGCCAAGGCGCTGACATCGGGTTACCAGCCGCTTTCGGCCCTTTTGGTTGGTGACCGGATTGCCGAGACGCTGGTGAAGAAGGGCGGCGAGTTCTATCACGGCTACACCTATTCGGGGCATCCGGTGGCGTGTGCGGTGGCGCTGAAGAACCTGGAGATCATCGAGCGCGAAGGGCTTGTCGAGCGGGTGCGAACGGACACCGGGCCTTATTTTGCCAAAGCACTTCAGGCGCGGCTGGGCGATCACGGCATTGTCGGCGAGGTGCGGGCCTTTGGTCTGATGGCGGCCATCGAGATCGTGGCGGACCGGGAAACGCGGGCGCGTTTTCCGGGTGATGGCGCGGCGGCTTCCTGCGTGCGCGATCATGCGATTTCCGGCGGGCTGATGATGCGGGCCGTGGGCGACACGATGATCCTGTCGCCGCCGCTGATCTGGACGCGGGAGACCATCGATATGGCCTGCGAGCGGATCGGCGCAGCGCTTGATCGCGCGGAAGCGGATCTGCGGAAGGGGTAGAGAGGTTTGCAGCCGGGTGTGTGCACCCGGCGTTCTCACAAGCACAAAAAAAACCGCGTTTCTTCGGGCGGGAAGAGACGCGGTTTTTTGCTACTCGAATACGCTGTCTTCGCAAATACGCTACGCTGCGAAAACTTCCCGTACCGGTACGCGAGACCTGTTCCGGCGTCGGGGAGGCTTCAAATCCGCCTCGACGTCATTTCTAGCCCCTCATGGTTACCGGGAGGTTAGCGGGAAGTATAAAAACGCATCTTTTTTGCCGGCAGACTATTTTTTTTCAGCTTTCCTTGCCGCGCAGGAAATTCACGATGCCTGAAAAATCCGTGCCTTCGTGGCCCATGGCGTTGAAAAGTGCGTAGAGCTGGGTGGCTTCCGCACCGAGCGGCGTAACTGCGCCGGCGCCCTGTGCCGCTTCCTGTGCAAGGCGCAGATCCTTGAGCATGAGGCCGGCGGCGAAACCGGGCTTGTAGTCGCGGTTTGCGGGTGAGGCGGGTACGGGGCCGGGCACCGGGCAATAGCTCGTCAGCGACCAGCACTGGCCGGACGAGGTGGACGCCACGTCGAACAGCGCCTGATGGGAGAGCCCGAGCTTTTCGGCCAGCACGAAGGCCTCGCTGACGCCGATCATGGAAATGCCGAGGATCATGTTGTTGCAGATCTTGGCGGCCTGGCCCGCACCACCTTCGCCGCAGTGCACGACGCGACCGGCCATCGGCTCCAGAATGGGGCTGGCCTTGGCGAAGGCGTCGGCAGAGCCGCCGGCCATGAAGGTGAGGGTGCCCGCTTCCGCGCCGCCCACACCGCCGGAGACCGGCGCGTCGATGGAGAGAAGATTGTTCTCGGCGGCAATGGCGTGGGCCTTTCTGGCCGACTCCACGTCGATGGTGGAGGAATCGATGAAGAGCGCGCCCCGGGCGGCTTTCGGGGCGATGTCGGCATAGACGGAGAGCACATGCTTTCCCGCCGGCAGCATGGTGATGATCACGGCAGCATCCTTCACCGCCGCTTCGGCGCTGGCCATGACGGTGACGCCATTGCTGGCGGCGGTTTCGAGGTTCTCCGTGATCAGGTCGAAGCCCTGAACGCTGTGCCCGGCCTTGACCAGATTGGCGGCCATGGGATTGCCCATATTGCCGAGACCGATGAATGCGATGGTTGCCATATTGGGGTTCCTCCGGAAATGCGGGCTGGGCGTCGTGTTCTCGTTTGGGGTCAGGAGCGACCGACCAACTGTCTTGCGATGATCAGGCGCATGATCTCGTTGGTGCCTTCGAGGATCTGGTGGACGCGCAGATCGCGCACCAGTTTTTCGACGCCATACTCGTGCAGATAGCCATAGCCGCCATGAAGTTGCAGCGCGTCATTGGCCACATCGAAACAGGTATCGGTGACGAAACGCTTGGCCATGGCCGACCATTTGGAGGCGTCCGGTGTCCTGGCGTCCAGCCGGGCGGCGGCGGTGTAGAGCATCATGCGCGAGGCCTGGAGACTGGTCTCCATGTCGGCGAGTTTGAACTGGAGCGCCTGAAAGCGGTTGATGGCCTGTCCGAACGCCTCGCGCTCTGCCGTGTAGGCGAGCGCCTTGTCGAGGGCCGATTGCGCGCCACCCAGCGAGCAGGCGGCGATGTTGAGGCGACCGCCATCAAGCCCGGCCATGGCGATGCTGAAGCCTGCTCCCTCATTGGAGAGAAGGTTTTCGGCGGGCACTTTGCAATCCTCGAAGATGACCTGACGGGTCGGCTGCATGTGCCAGCCCATCTTGAACTCGGCCGGGCCGAAGGAGAGACCGGGCGCATCCCTGGGCACGATCAGCGTTGAAACGCCCTTGGGGCCGTCCTCGCCGGTGCGGGCCATGACGACATAGATGTCGTTTTCACCGGCACCCGAAATGAACTGCTTGGTGCCGTTCAGCACATAGTGGTCGCCGGATTTGACGGCCTTGGTCTTGAGCGCCGCGGCATCGGAGCCGGAGCCGGGCTCGGTGAGACAGTAGCTTGCCAGCCACTCCATGGAGGTGAGTTTCGGCAGGAAGCGCTGGCGCTGCTCCTCGCTGCCGAACGTGTCGATCATCCAGCCGGCCATGTTGTGAATGGAAATGAAGGAGGAAAAGCCGGGGCAGGCGGCGGCCAGAGCCTCGAAGATGAGCACGGCGTCGAGCCGACCGAGCGCTGAGCCGCCCACATCGTCGCGCACATAGATGCCGCCGAAGCCAAGCGGCCCGGTCTCGCGCACCACATCGGCAGGGAAATGCCTGTCACGGTCCCAGTCGAGCGCGTTGGGGGCAACACGGTCGGCGGCGAAGCTCTCCGTCATTTCCTGAATGGCGCGCTGATCGGCGTTGAGCTCGAACTGCTCTGCGCCAGACGAAGCATTGGCGTCCATGACGTCCTCCCGAAATGGAAAATCTTCCCAGTCGGATCAGTTTAGTGCATTGAGTGGGCCGCGCAATGCGAGGTGCGGCACAGGCGCTGTGCATCAAACACGGACAGGATGGGGGCACGGGCAGTATGGGCGCGCTGACAGGATGAAGACGGGGATGACCATGGCGCGCGCCATCATGCTGCAGGGCACGGGTTCGGATGTGGGCAAGTCGGTGCTGGTGGCCGGGCTCTGCCGGATGGCGAAGCGGCGGGGTTTCGATGTGCGCCCGTTCAAGCCGCAGAACATGTCGAACAATGCAGCGATTGCCGCGATGCCGGGCGGTGGCGACGAGATGGGCGAGATCGGCCGGGCGCAATGGCTGCAGGCGCTGGCCTGCGGGGTCGCGCCGAGCGTGGACATGAACCCCGTTCTGATCAAGCCGGAGAGCGACATGGGCGCGCAGCTCGTGGTGCAGGGCCGCTCGCGCGGCTCGGCGCGGGCGCGCGACTATCAGCGCAGCAAGGGCGCGCTGATCGGGCCGGTGCTCGAATCGTTCGAGCGGCTGCGCAAAGAAGCCGATCTGGTGATCGTCGAAGGCGCAGGCTCGCCCGCCGAGATCAATCTGCGCGCCCGTGACATCGCCAATATGGGGTTTGCCACGCAGGCGGACGTGCCAGTGGTGCTGGTCGGCGATATCGACCGGGGCGGGGTGATCGCCGCACTCGCGGGCACGCATCTGATCCTGAGCGATGAAGACCGGCGCATGATCGTCGGCTACATCGTGAACAAGTTTCGCGGTGACCTCTCGCTGTTCGATGACGGCATTGCCGCGATTGGCCGGTTCACGGGCTGGCCCTCCTTCGGGGTGGTGCCGTGGCTGGCCGACGCAAGCCGCCTGCCGCCGGAGGATTCCGTCACGCTGGCGCGGCGGACGAGCCATCTGCCGGCGAAGCTCAAGGTTGCCGTGCCGATGCTCTCACGCATCGCCAATTTCGACGATCTCGATCCGCTGTCGGCGGAGCCGGAGGTGGAGGTGGTGTTCGTGCCGCCGGGGGAGCGTCTGCCGCGCGATGCGGGGTTGATCGTTCTGCCGGGGTCGAAATCGACCATCGGCGATCTGGCGTTTCTGCGCCGGCAGGGCTGGGATGAGGATCTGAAGGCGCATCACGCGCGCGGCGGGCACATTGTCGGCCTGTGCGGGGGCTATCAGATGCTTGGCCGCAGCGTCGATGATCCGGAAGGGTTTGAGGGCGAGGCCGGGCGCTTCGAGGGGCTGGGGCTGCTCGATGTGGAGACGGTGATGCAGCCGCAAAAGGCGCTGCGCGAGGTGGAGGCGCTCTCACCGCGCCACGGCGTTGCCCTGTCCGGCTATGAGATACATATCGGCCGGACCGAAGGGGCGGATTGCGCCCGCCCGGTGGCCATGATCGGCGACCGCCCGGACGGTGCGACATCCAGCGATGGCCTTGTCACGGGCACCTATCTGCACGGTCTGTTCGGCTCCGACGCATTTCGGGCGCGATTCCTCAGGGAATTTGGCATCGAGACGGGGGGAACGAATTATCGCGCGCAGGTCGAGCAGGCGCTGGATAACATCGCCATGCAACTTGAAGAGCATCTGGACTGCGACGCGCTGCTTGCTGCCGCCCGCTAGGGCCCTGACCCTGAACGCACCCCGATTACGCTATCATACAATGCTCTTCAGGCCGGTGGGTCCTGATGTCTTTCCCTATACGCCTTTCAAAAGCGAGCCGCCGACCATCAGAAGATAGGCCAGCGTCATGATCCAGAAGGCGGGGATCGGCACGAAGGTCAGGAGATTGAACGCTGCGACGACCCCTATGATCGCGATGACCAGGCTGAGCAGAAAGACGACTTTTGTGGGTGCGTTGAGTGTCATGGGAATCCCCGATGGTGATGATAGCGGGGATCAGGTTAGGGCCGGATCGGGCTTATAGGCCAATAGACCGCAGCAGCGGGTTCTCGGGATCCATCAGGAGACGAACCGCAAGCGCCAGACAGGTGATCACCAGAAGCGGCTTGATGACGCGCGAACCCTTCTTCATGGCGAAGGCTGCACCGATGCGCGCGCCGGCGATCTGCGCCAGTCCCATCATCAGCCCGACCTTCCACGCGATGGCGCCGACCATGGCGAAGGCTGCGAAGCCACCGACATTGGACGCGAAGTTCAGAAACTTGGTGTGCGCGGTGGCCTTGAGCAGGCCCTGACCGGCGAGGCCGACAAAGGCGAGCATGAAGAACGAGCCCGTGCCGGGACCGAACGCACCGTCATAGAAGCCGAGAAAAGGCGCGACGGTTAAGCCGAAAACGAAGGGCGTGATGCGCTGCGCGCGGTCGATGTCGTTCAAATTGGGTTTAAACGCGAAATAAAGCGCGACCGCGATCAGGAGCACGGGAAGCATGCCGCGCAGGAGATCGGCCGGCAGGATCGTTGCCACCAGCGCGCCGGCTATCGAGGCCAGAAACGAGAAGATCGCGGGCCATATCTGGTCGGAAATGCGCACATGCCCCGCCTTGGCATAGGCGTATGCCGCGGCTCCGCTGCCGAACATGCCCTGCAGCTTGTTGGTGCCGAGTGCAAGCACGGGTGGAAAGCCGGCCAGAAGCAGGGTGGGTATGGTGACGAGACCGCCGCCACCGGCGATTGCATCCATAAAGCCGGCAAAAAAGGCTGCCAGGGTCAGAAGGAGGAGAATCTCGAGACTTGCTTCAAACATATTCACGGAGTAGCCAGCGATAAGGATGGCTTCTTGCATCACAACCGGATGCGCTCCGCAAGGCGGTTTCGGCAGTTGTACAGGAAGCTTTGCGCTGTGGCGCAATCAATGAAGGAACGGCCTTGACGACGATGCGTGTCGACCCTCACCGGAAGTGTTGTGTTTGAGCACTTTCGTGGCGGTTGCGTTATGGCGCGATGCCCGGCCCGGTGATCCAGTTGGGCAGTGGCACCGTATTGTGGTCAGGAACGGAGAGACCGGGAGCAAGCCATGTTTACTTCGCCAGATTCCGGGCCAGATGCCGGGCCAGATTTCGGCTCAGGGGCGGAGGGCCACGAGATGTCAGCCGCTTTGAACGCCATGGCCGGCGACGTGCTGCTGCTCTTACGGCTGGCACTGACCGACGAGCCGCTGGGGGAGCGTGAGAAGACGGTCCTTGGCCGCGTCGCCGCTGGCGCGCTTGCTTTATCCGAAGACGAGATTGCAGAGCTTGTCGCCGCGCTTTCGGCGCTGGCGACGGAGGCCGAAGTGATGCAGGCGCGCGTGAACCTGCGCCAGACCAGCCACGAGCGGCGGCTGATCCTTGCCGAGACACTGTTTGATCTGGCCGCGCGCGACGCGGAGCTTGGTCCCCGCGCTGACCGGCTGACGGCGCGGGTGTGCGATGTACTGGGGCTCGGCGCAGATGAAGTGGCGCATCTGTCGGGCTAGAGCGCGGCTCTGAGGCTCAACGGCATCCCTCCAGCCAGACGTCCCCATTGTCCAGCGGGCTGCACGATCCTGAAACAAGACGTGCGATGCGCTCTACGCGTTCGGCAAGGGCCGGATCGTCCGTGCCAAGCCGGTATTTTCCAGGCGCAATCAGAACGGCCACGAGGCTCAGGAACTCGGTTTCCTGAAGGTCTGAGGGCGCTTTGCCGAAATTTTTTTCGCTTGCACGGTGAAAGCCGGTGACCCAGCCATCGGGACCCTTGCCCATCTCCAGCGTGTCGAGCCAGAGCGCGAGGATCTGCTCTTTGGTGAGTTCGCTTTCCAGCCCAAGGGCATAGCCGGTCTGGCGGATTTTTCCGATGCCGGGTTTGAACGCTTCAAAAGCCAGGCGTTTGGCGGCTGACTGGGTGATGGTCGTGACGCCTGCGCCGGGGGTGATCATGTCGACACCGGAATGGCCTTGGAAGTTTGGATCCTGCACCTGCAGCAACTGCTGCAACCGGGCGTCTCCAAACGACTGCCCGCCGCGGTTCTCGGCGATGAGCGCATCTGCCCGCAGTTTCAGGGCATCGGCATCCTTGATTGCATCGAGATAGCCCCATCCCCCATAGGCGAGCGCGGCGGCGAAAATGGCAAGGATGAGGGTAGAGGCAGTTTTCAGAATCTTCTTCATTCAAACCGGATGCGGTTTCGGATCGGTCAAAATGTGGCCGGCAGAGAGAATCCTCTGATGTTTGATGATGTGACGCCAGACCGGGGCGGGGTGCTTGCGCAATGCCGTCGGTCTGGCGGGAAGATCGGGATCAGGCCTTCTCCCGGGCGAGCCGCGCCGCGATGGCGCGTTCCAGATCGGGCGCGGCGGCGACGAGCGCCTTTGCCGCTTCCGATTCCGGGTTTTCCAGAACGGCGGCGGTGGGGCCGCTTTCCACGATGCGCCCGTCATGCATGACCATGACTTCGTCGGTGATGGCGCGCGCCACCGTCAGATCATGGGTGATGAAAAGATAGGTGAGATCGAGCCGCTGGTTCAGATCGGCGAACAGGTCGAGGATCTGCGCGCGGATCGACACGTCAAGAGCGGAGACAGGCTCGTCGGCCACGATCAGCTTCGGACGGGTGATGATGGCGCGGGCGATGGATACGCGCTGGCGCTGGCCACCGGAAAACTCATGCGGGTATTTCTGCATGTCGCTGGCCTTGAGGCCGACGGATTCGAGCGCTTCGGCAACACGGTCGCGGCGTTCGGTGACGGACGGTTTCGTGTCGAGCAGATGCAGGGGCTCGGCCACCAGCCGCTCCACCTGATGGCGCGGATTGAACGAGCCATAGGGGTCCTGAAAGACCACCTGCATGTTGCGCCGGGCGTGGCGCAGTTCATGTTCGCTCTTGCCGCCAAGCGCTTCGCCGTCGAGGCGGATTTCGCCGGATGTGGGACGATCGAGCGCAAGGATCATGCGGGCAAGCGTCGACTTTCCGCAGCCTGAACGTCCCACCAGCGCAACCGCATGGCCGGGAACCAGCGAAAAACTGACATTGTCGACGGCGCGGAAGGGTTCCGGCTTGGAGAAAAGCCCCTTGCGGCGACCGGGATAGTCGCGCGTGACGCTGGAGACGCTGAGGAGGGGCGTCTGCTCCTCCTTCCCGGCCTCTTCCTGCGGGCGGGCGCGGGCCGGCACATGGGTGGAGGCCTCGGCGAGCTGGCGGGTGTAGGGGTGTTTCTGCTCGCGCAGAACGGTGGCCGTGGGGCCGCTTTCCATCACCACGCCATGGCGCATGACGGTCACGCGGTCGGCCATGTCGGCGACGACGGCCAGATCGTGCGAGATGAGCATGAGGCCCATGCGGTTTTCTTCCACCAGATCGCGCAGCAGATCGAGGATCTGCGCCTGAAGCACGACATCGAGCGCGGTGGTGGGTTCGTCGGCGATCAGGAGCTTGGGCTTGAGCGCGCAGGCGATGGCGATGACGACGCGCTGGCGCTGGCCGCCGGAAAGCTCGTGAGGAAAGCGCGAGAGCGGAAACTTGCTCTCGGGCAGACCGACACGGTCGAGAATGGCGCGGGCGCGCGCTTCGGCGTCCGGACGGTTGGCGCCGGTGTGCCAGCGAATGCCCTCGGCCACCTGTTCGCCGATGGTCTTGACCGGGTTGAGCGCGGTCATGGGCTCCTGAAAGACCATGCCGAGATCATCGCCGCGAAGGCGGCACATGGCCTCCTCGGGGGCGGCGAGAATGTCGATACCGTCAAAGGTGACGCGGCCTTGAGCGCGGGTGAGCTCCGGCAGGAGCTGCATCACGGTGAGGGCGCTCATGGATTTGCCGGAACCGGATTCGCCGACGACGCCGAGCACTTCGCCGGGAGCGATCTGAAGGTCGACATCCTTAAGAACCGGGTGGCCGGCGATGGAAAGGGACAGGTTTTCTATTTCAAGCAGGCTCATCGCTCGCGCCTCAGCCTTGGGTCGAGAAGGTCGCGCAGGCCGTCGCCGAGCAGGTTGAGACCGAGCACGGTGATGACGATGGCGAGGCCGGGGAAGATGGCCAGATGGGGGGCGATCATCATGCGGGTCTGCGCCTCGAACAGCATGCGCCCCCAGGAGGGCATGGGCGGCTGCGTGCCAAGCCCCAGATAGGACAGGCCCGCCTCGGCCAGAATGCCGAGCGCAAACTGGATGGTGCCCTGCACGAGGAGCAGCGCGACGATGTTGGGCAGGATGTGCTCGATGGTGATGAGCACCCTGTTCTTGCCGGCGGCGCGGGCTGCCAGAATGAACTCGCGCGGCCAGATGGAGAGCGCGCCGGCGCGCGCCACGCGGGCAAAGACCGGAACGTTGAAAATGCCGATGGCGATGATGGCGTTGATCGCGCCGGGGCCGAAAATGGCTGTGATCATAATGGCCGAGAGAAGGGCCGGGAAGGCGAAGACCAGATCGTTGAAGCGCATCAGGACTTCATCGACCACGCCGCCACGCGCCGCTGCCCAGCAGCCGAGCGGCACGCCGACGCCCATGCCGATGCCAACGGCGACAATGGCCACGGCGATGGAGTTGCGCGCGCCGATCATGATCATGGAAAGGATGTCGCGGCCAAGGTGGTCGGTGCCCAGCGGATGCGCCCATGACAGGCCCTGCATGCGGTCGGAGACCACCAGATGGGTAATGTCGTAAGGCGTCCAGACAAAGGACAGGAGCGCCATGCCGGTGATGATCAGCGTTATGAAAAGGCCGATCATGAAGGAACGGTTGGCGAGCGCCATTTGCAGGAAATGGTTCTGCGGCGGTGCGGGGGGCATGCTTGCGTCCTGGCTCATCGGCGTGTCCTCAGGCGCGGATCGACGATGGCGTAGCCGATATCGACGAGAATGTTGACGATGATCACCGTGGCGACGAGCAGCATCACCACGCCTTCAACGACGATGAGATCGCGTTGGGTGATGGCCTGAAAAACGAGACGGCCAAGACCCGGCAGGTAGAACACGTTCTCGATGATGATGGTGCCGGCGAGCAGGAAGGCGAATTGCAGGCCGAGAATGGTGAGCACCGGGATCAGCGCATTGCGCAGCGCGTGGTGCCACAGAACGATGCGGCGCGGCATGCCCTTGGCGCGGGCGGTGCGGATGTAATCCTCGCCCAGCACTTCGAGCATGGCCGAACGGGTGACGCGGGCAAGGATGGCCGCCTGCGGCAGCGCCAGCGCGATGGCCGGCAGGATGAGCGCCTTGAGACCGGCCCAGATGCCCGCATCCCAGCCGGGAAAGCCGCCGGCGGGCACAAGGCGGAGCCAGACGGCGAACAGGTATATCAGGAGCAGCGCGAACCAGAAATTGGGGATGGCGACACCCACCTGCGCCGCCCCCATGGTGATGGTGTCGGCGGGCTTGCCGCGGCGCGCAGCGGCGAAAATGCCGACGGGCAGCGCGATGACGGTGGACAGGAATAACGAGATGAGAGCGAGCGGCAGGGAGACCATGACGCGCTCGCCGATGAGCTCCAGAACCGGCGAGGAATAGGTGTAGGACGTGCCGAAATCACCGACGGCGAGACCCGACACCCAGTCGAGATAGCGCAGGAAAACCGGCTGGTTGAGGCCCATCTGCTCGCGCAGGGCGGCGAGCGTGTCGGGCTCGGCGTTCATGCCGAGCATCAAGAGGGCCGGGTCGCCGGGAATGATTTCCAGGACGGAGAACACCACGGCGGACGCCACGAGCAGCGTGGCGAGGCCAATGGCAATGCGCTTGAGAAGATAGACGAGCATGAGTCCGGGGTCAGAACCTATCCATATGATCGCAGCCCGCCCGCCGCCCGCTCACGCGGACGGCAGGGCGGTTCATGAAGGTTCAGTCAGCCCACTTCACGTCGGTCAGGTCGTTTGCCTGAATGGGAGAGTTCTCCCACATGCCTTCGAGCTTGGCGTCCCAGACACCGATCTTGGGAAGCTGGAACAGGAAGCCGTTCACCGCATCTTCGGCGATGATCTTCTGCGCGGTCTTGTACAGCTCGACACGCCGTGCCGGATCGGCGGTGGCTTCGAGCGTGTTCATGACCTCCTTGAAGGCCGGATTGCTGTAATCGAAGTAGTAGTCGTCACGGGCGTAAATGTTGATGTCGTTCGGCTCCGTGTGGGAGATGATGGTCAGGTCGTAGTCCTTGTTCTTGAAGACCTGTTCCAGCCACTGGGCCCACTCGACGGGGATGATTTCCAGGTCAATGCCGACCTGGCGAAGCTGCGATGCGACGATCTGGCCGCCATCGCGCGCATAGGCCGGCGGCGGCAGTTTCAGCGTTGCCTTGAAGCCATCCGGGTAGCCCGCTTCGGCAAGCAGTTCCTTCGCCTTTGCCGGATCGTAGGCGTAGGTTTCGGTCAGATCGACATAGGCCTCGTTGGCCGGCGAGAAATGCGAGCCGATGGGCGTGCCATAGCCGGAGCCATTGCCGGCGATGATGTCTTCGCGGTTGAGGGCGTGGGCGATGGCCTGACGCACGCGAATGTCGTTGAAGGGCTCTTTGCCGTTGTTGGTCGACAGGATGGTCTCGCCCTCGGTGGCGCCGATGGCGACGACGAAACGCGGATCGCTCTCGATCTGGATGAGCGCATCGCCGGCGGGCATCTGCGGGAATGCCTGCACATCGCCCGATAAGAGGGCGGGAATGGCTGCTGCGGCATCCGGAACGACGCGGAACTCGGCTTTCTCCAGCGCGACGGGCTCGCCCCAGTAATCCGGGTTTTTGACGAGGGTGATGGAAGAGCCCTTGGCCCAGTTGCCGAACTTGAACGGGCCGGTGCCGACCGGCTTCTCCTTGTTCCCTTCAGCCGTTTCGGGCGCGACCATGACGGCGTCGCCCCAGCCCAGATTGTAGAGGAAGGAGCCCTGCGGGGATTTCAGCGTGACCTTGACGGTGGCCGGGTCCACCACCTCGACCGTGTCAATGGCGGCGAAAAGCTGCTTCTGCGCATTGGTCGAATCGTCGGCGCGGGCGCGGTCGAGCGTGAACTTCACGTCCTCGGCGTCGAATGCGGTGCCGTCATGGAAGGTGACGCCCGAGCGCAGGTTGAACGTGTAGCCCTTGCCGTCGTCGGAAACGGTCCAGCTTTCGGCCAGTGCGGGAAGCACTTCGCCATTGCGGCCGATACGGGTCAGACCCTGAAAGAGATTGGCGTAGAGGATTTCGTCAATGGCGGCAGCAGCGCTGGTGGTCGGGTCGAGATGCGGCGGTTCAAGAACCACGCCGATGACGAGGTCGGTGCGTGCTGCAAATGCAGCGGTGCCCGCTGCCAATAACAGCGCGGCTCCGCCAATGATGGACTTGATGGTTTTCATGTGTCTCTCCCGCAGGGCCGTGTCATTTTTATGGATTGAAGCGCGATTCAGGGCACGTGTAAATCGCGTGTTTTGGAAGGGGTTATTTCGGCGGTGTGACACCGCGCAAAAGCACATCAAGGCTCATGGCCATGACGGTGGCCGACTGCACCATGTCCTCGATGCCGACCCACTCGTCCGGCTGGTGCGCCAGGTCGAGAATGCCGGGGCCATAGGCAACGCAGTCATGCAGATGGCCGATGCGCGAAATGTGCTTCTGGTCATAGGTGCCGGGCGAAATGACATATTCCGGCTCCTTGCCGAACACTTCGCGAATGCCGGCGGCGATGGCGCTGGGTACGGGCGCGTCTTCCTCGGTCATCAGCGGCAGCACTTCCATCAGGTCGCGCATGGAATAGTCGAATTTCGGCCGTTCCTGCTTCAGGCGTTCGAGGATCGAGACGACTTCGCCCTTCACCTCGGAAATGTCCTCCTCGATGAGGAAGCGGCGGTCGAGCACCATGCGGCACGAATCGGCGACATTGGGTGAGGGCAGGCCGGGGAAGAAATCCTCCGTCTGGCCGCCATGGACCGAATTGATGTTGAGGGTCGAACGGCGCGCGCCCTCCGGCACGACGGGCATGCGGGTCTGCTTGGCGTCGAGGGCGGGGAAAAGCTCCTCCTCGAAGGCGTGAAGCAGGGCGCCCATGTGGCGGATGGCCGAATCGCCGAGGAACGGCATTGCCCCATGGGCGATTGCGCCGTGGGTTTCGATCTCCGCCCACCAGACGCCGCGATGGCCGAGGCAGATGCGGTCCTTGTTGAGCGGCTCGGGAATGATCACGTGATCGACGCGGGGCTTGGAGAAGAAGCCTTCGCGGGCCAGATAGGCGACGCCGCCAAAACCGCCGGACTCCTCGTCAGCCGTGCCGGAAATCTCGATGGCGCCGGGGAAATCCGGATAGATTTCCAGAAAGGCTTCTGCGGCGATGATGGAAGCGGCAAGGCCGCCCTTCATGTCGCATGCGCCGCGACCGAACACCTTGCCGTCGCGAACCACGCCCGCATAGGGATCAAGCGTCCAGCCTTCGCCGGCTTCCACCACGTCGATATGGGAATTGAAATGCACGGTCGCACCGGGGCTGCGGCCCTCGCGGCGGGCGACCACATTGGTGCGCGGATAACGGTCGGAATCACCCGGCGCGCCGACGCCCCGGATGAACTGTGTGGCAAATCCCTTCGCCTTGAGACGGCGTGCGATGTACTCGCAGCAGGGCGTGTAGGCGTCTCCCGGCGGGTTGACCGTCGGGAAGCGGATCAGATCGATGGTGAGGGCGACGAGTTCTTCCGTCCTGCGTCGTACGGCTAAGGCAAGCTGTTCATTCATGCGAGCAATAGAGCGATACGAAAGCGGCTTGGCAAGATGCTTCGCACGCGATTGTGAAGCCCCGGAACTTGCACGTTACGCGGGCGTGTAGTTCAATTTTAATCGGGAAGTTTGGGGTTTCGTTATGTTTTGAAGCTAAGCTTCTCAAGACTACGGGTAGAAACTTCACACATGCAGCGGGGGGCGCTCATGAAACGATTTTTCTTTGCTGTAGCCATTGCAGGCATGATTCTTTCTGGCGGCGTGGACCAAAGCTTCGCTGCAAGCCTGGTGGCTAAGGTCAGTGTATCCAAGCAGACCATGACGGTGATGCATCGCGGACGTGTCCTGCATCGCTGGCGTGTTTCCACGGCGCGGCGCGGTTATGTGACCCCGCGCGGGCAGTGGAGACCAAAGCGCATGCACAAGATGTGGCATTCGCGCAAATACAACATGTCGCCCATGCCCTATTCGATCTTCTATTATGGCGGTTATGCCATCCACGGCACGAATGCCGTCTCCAGGCTGGGAAGTCCGGCCTCGCATGGCTGTGTGCGGTTGCACACAACAAATGCGAAGCGGCTCTACGCGCTGGTGAAGAAGATCGGTCCGGGCAACACGCGAATCGTCGTGACGGACTGACGGGGATTACGGGGCTGACGGGGATGACGGGGAAGCGCAGGCGCGCTTCCGCTACATCTGCCAGCGTTTGTGGAACCACATCCACTGGCCGGGGTCTTCGCGCACCCAGCGTTCGACCACGTCGTTGAGCATCTGGGCGCTGGCCTCGATGTCGATGACGCCGTCGGCGTTGCGGGGCAGGGCGACCTTGTCTTCCACGATCAGGCGGTAGCGGCCGCCGGGCAGACGCTTGCAGCGCGCCGGGTAGACATCGCACTCATACTGCCGCGCAAGCTTTGCGAGCAGCGGATTGGTGCGGCATTCACGGCCGAAGAAGCGGGTCTTCACCCCCTTGCGGAATTTCTGATCGACCAGAACGCCGATATTGCCGCCATCGTCGAGAACGCGGGCAAGCTGGAGGGCTGCACCGGCCTGAGAGGGCACGAGCCCGCCCATGGCGCTGCGCCGGGTCTCGAGAATGTAGTCGGCGACAAACGGGTTGTTTGGCGGACGAAAGAGCGAGGTGGTGGTCAGATCGAAGCGGGCTGCGGCAATGGGCAGGAACTCGAAATTGCCCATATGGCCGGTGAAGAAGATGTGCGGGACACCCTTTTCCTCGCGCAGCCGCTTGAAGATCTCCACGCCTTCCACTTCGACGCGGCCGGGCGTCTCGGCTTCCGGGTCGAAATCGAACAGCTTGTCGAGAAACACGTATTCGACGGCGAGACGCGCCATGTTGCCCCACATGTCGCGGGCAATGGTCTCGATCTCGGCGTCGCTCTTTTCGGGATAGGCCTGACGCAGATTGTCGACGGCAAGGCGATGCCGTCCGACCTTGGGGCCGAATGTGCGCGCGACCCGGTCTGCCAGATTGAGCGCCTTTTCAGGCGGCAGGCGGCGCAGCAGCGCCAGAACGCCGATCACCAGTTTGGCGGTCAGCCAGTATTCCAGCGTCTTCAGACGCCTGCCGAGAAGGAAAAGAAAGCGCTTCATGCTGGATGGATCAGTCGACGCGCAGGATGATCTTGCCGAACACGTCGCGGCCTTCCATGCGGGCGAGCGCCTTGTCGATGTCGTCGAAGCTCACCTCGGTGTCGATGACCGGCGAAGCCAGCCCGCGCGCCATCTTCTGCATGGCGTCGGCCATGTTTTCCATGCGGCAGCCGAAGGAACCGAAGATCTTGAGCTGCTGCTGGAAGAGCTGCATCAGGTTCATGTTGGTGGAGACGCCGGAGGTGGAGCCACAGGTGACGAGACGGCCGCCGCGCTTCATGCACAGAAGCGAGCCTGCCCAGGTGTCTGCGCCCACATGCTCGAACACCACATCGACGCCGCGCTTCTTCGTGATCTTGCGCACCACGCCCTCGAAACGGTCTTCGCGGTAGTTGATGACGTGATCCGCGCCGAGTGCGCGGGCTTTCTCCATCTTGTCGTCGGAGCCGACCGTGGTGATGACGGTGCAGCCCATGCTTTTGGCAAGCTGGATGGCGGCGGTGCCGATGCCGGAGCCGCCGGCCTGGACGAGGATCGTCTCGCCGGGCTCAAGCTTCGCATTGTCGAACAGCATGTGCTCGACCGTGCCGAAGGTGACGGGTGCGACGGCTGCGCCGATCTCGTCGACGCCGGGCGGCGCGGGGACGAGGAGGCGGGCCGGCAAGTTGATCTTTTCCTGCGCAAAACCATCGAGATGGAAGCCATGAACGCCGGAGACGTGCTCACACAGATTGTCACGGCCTTCGCGGCAGGGGCGGCAGAGGCCGCAGGTGCGCGCGCCGTAGATGGAGACGAGCTGGCCGGGGAGCAGGTTGCTCACGCCGGGGCCGACCGTCTCGACCACGCCGGAGGCTTCCGCACCGACCACGAGCGGCATCTTGCGCTTGGCGAACGCCATGCCGCGCCAGCCCCAGACATCGATGTGGTTGAGCGCGACGGCGCGGATCTTCAGCGTCACTTCTCCCTGTCCGGGAGCGGGGGGCGGCGCAAGATCGACGGTTTCAAGCTTGCGGTCGGCGACGAGTTGAAGTGCGCGCATCATGTCTTCCGATGTTCTGGCTGGTGGTCTGTTTCCGGCATTTGCGTTCGATCCATTTCGGGGATGAGCGCCAAGGCTGGAAAAAGGAAGGCCACCGGCAAGTTTGCGTTTCCGGCGGAACGATCAAATTCGGCGTTCGTGGAGCGCGACACACCGCGCAGGCACCGAACGCCAAACGCATTCCACCGGTCTGAACCGGTCGATTAGACCGGTTCCCTGGCCATGACAAGGCAGGTGTTCTGTCCGCCGAAGCCGAACGAGTTGGAAAGCACGGTCGAAACCTGCGCCTCGCGCTTCACGTTCGGCACGACGTCGAGCTCGATGGCCGGGTCGGGCGTGTCGTAATTGATGGTCGGCGGAATGACGCCTTCGCGCATGGTCATGAGCGAAAAGACGGCTTCCACGGCGCCGGCGGCCGAGAGGGTGTGGCCGATCATCGACTTGTTGGACGAGATGGGCAGCGTCTTCATGCGCTCGCCGAAAACGGTCGACAGTGACATGTGCTCCATCTTGTCGTTTTCCTGCGTCGAGGTGCCGTGCGCATTGATGTATTCGATGTCTTCGGTCGACATGCCGGCGTCAGCGAGCGCGGCGCGGACGGCGCCGATGGCCGGAGAACCGTCCGGCTTGGACCGGGTGCGGTGGAAATCGTCGGCCTTTTCGCCGCAGCCGCTCATGATGCCGAGGATCTCGGCGCCACGGGCAAGGGCGCTTTCGAGCGATTCCAGAACCAGTGCGCCTGCGCCCTCGGCCAGAACAAAGCCGCTGCGGTCCTTGGAGAAGGGGCGCGATGCCTTTTCGGGATCGTCGTTCTGGGTGGTGAGCGCGGAAAGGAGCGAGAAGCGGATAAGCGCTTCGGCTGTCGCCGAACCGTCTGCGCCAATGGCGAGCGCGCGGTCGCATTCGCCGCGGCGGATCGCTTCCGTGCCGAGCTGAATGGCGGTCGCGCCCGATGCGCAGGCCGTCGACAGGGTGATGGGCAGGCCGCGCGTGCCGTAACGTTCTGCAAGGCGGTCGGCGATGGTGCCGAACTGGCTTTCCTCGAAGAGTTCAGTGGCGTGCGCCTCGCGGGCGGCTTCGATCAGCGAGGTGTTGCCATTGTGCTCGCGGGCCTTGGCGTAGAGCGCCAGGCGGTGATGCCAGTCAAGCTCCACCGGGGGCGCTGCAAGGAACAGGGGGCCGCCGAAATCGGACGCGGGAAGGCCCGACTGTTCGATGGCTTCCGCCGCAACCAGATCGGCAAGCTCATGGGTGTGAACGCTTGCGCCACGGGTGCTGGACGACAGGAAGTCGACCATGCCGGAAATGGTGGTGGCGAGATGGTCGATGGGAAAGCGCGTGATGGGATGGATGCCGGAACGGCCACTGATCAGCGCATCCCAGTTTTCCGCACGTCCCTGGCCGAGAGAGGTGACAACGCCCATGCCGGTGACGGCGATAACGGGTCTTCCAAAGCTGTCGGTCGTTTTCACGTGATCGCTTTCTCTAAATCTTCCGGCTCATAAACTTACGGGCCCGGGCCTTCCCGACTGTCGGGTCAGGCTTTGGTGATGAGCCCCATGCCCTCATAGCAGTGATAGCCGACGGCCGTTGCCAGAACGGCGTCGAGGCTGCCATCGAATGCGGCTTCGCGCTGATCGTCAAATGCAGGGTAGGCCTGTCCATGGTGAACGGCGAGCGCTGCAAGCGCCACGGCGAAGGGGAACTGCGCCTCCTTCATGTGGCCGGTGAGCGAGGAGAAACCACGCAGCGCCATGTTCTCGCGGCTGCCAAAGGCTTCCAGCTCGGCAGCGGTTGCCTCATGCGCGCCCGATGCGCCCGAGAGCGCCATGAGCGGTGCGTCGGGCAGCTCGAGCCGGTCGATCATTTCGGAAACGCCTGCGGCAAGCGGCTCCGCCTTGCGGCGGCTGCGCCGGGAAACGACGGGGCCGATGGCGGCATAGGCCTTGCGGCCGCGCTTTTCGGCATGCTCGCGCGATTCCAGAACCAGGAAGGCCGCGCCGGAGCCGGTGACCACGCCGCCGCCTTCGCCATTGGCGCGCTGCCAGACCGGCGCCCAGTCACCACGGTGCAGAAAGCCGCCGAGCTCGTAGGCGAGCAGCATGTCGGAATGCTCGGTCTGGAAGGACGCGCCCACCAGAACGTGCGAGGACTGGCCGGAGCGGATGCGGGCCGCAGCCGTCTCGATGGCCGAAACGCCAGCGCCTTCCTCGCCCATGAAGGTGCGGGACGAGCCGGTCACCTTGTGGACGATGGAAATATTGCCGGCGGCCAGATTGGAAAGCTGCGCCAGGAACAGGGTCGGGCGCAGCTCGGTCGTGAGCTTTTCGTTGAGAAGCAGATCATGATCGCTGCGCTCGAGCGATGCGGCGAGAATGCCCTCATCCACGGTCTCGTCGCGCTCGCCGCCACCGGCGGCCACAACCATATCCATGGAGGCGCAGAGCGCCTCGTCTCCCTTCATGTCGGCGTCATCGAGCGCCAGACCGGCTGCATAGGTGCCCAGGCGCTGCCAGGTCTCCATCTGCCGCTGATCGCCGCGGCGCGGGATCTGCTGACCCCAGTCGATCTCGGGAAGGGGGTGGATGGTGTAGGGCGCGAAGCGCTCCTTATCGAGCACGGGAGCCGGCGTGCCGGCTGTCAGTGCCTGCCAGTGGGCGTCCGCGCCCTCGCCAAGCGAGGAAACGATGCCCATACCGGTGATAACTACGTCGCGCGGGCTCATGCCTGCCTCTTCAACGATGCGGTGTCGGAAATGCGATCAGCCGGCCTTGGCGGCCACGAGGTCGTCGATCTTGGCGCACAGGTTCTTCATGACGAAATACTCTTCCGTCGAAACCTTGCCGTCATTGACTTCCTGGGTCCACTTCTCGAGCGGAACCTTGATGCCGAATTCCTTGTCGATTGCGAACACGATGTCGAGGAAGTCCAGGCTGTCGATGCCAAGGTCGTCGATCGTGTGGCTCTCGGGGGTGATTTTCTCGCGGTCGATCTCGCTGGTCTCAGCGATGATGTCAGCAACCTTGTCGAATGTCGTCACTTGGGGCCCTCAGGTCTGGGGAGATTCTTTTACAATTGGATGATCGGGGGTCTCTAATCGGTTTTTCGCGGCAGGAAAAGGGCTAAGGCTCCGGGCGATGCCGGTATCAGTTGAATTTGATCCTTGCCGAAGCGTGCAGATTGTCGCCTCCGCGTGACAAAATAATGGCCTCGCCCTCACGCGCCTGACCACCGATCAGCGCCTGTATGATCTCAAGATGGGTGATCATGATCAGGTTTCCGGATCCGGTGTATTCGTTGATTCGCTTCAGAATTTCAGCTTTCTGCTGTTCGAGCGCGGCATCGTCGGCCGGCAGGTCCAGAGCCTCGAAGATTTCGACCGGGCCTGCGCCGAAGGCCTGCGTGGCGGTGTCGCGGGCGCGGCAGTAGCGGCTGGTCAGCACCTTTTCGACCGGCGCGGCGCGTGCCTCGATCAGTGCGCCGATACGGCGTGCCTGCAGGCGACCGCGCTCCGAGAGGTTGCGCTGCGTGCCACAGTTCTCGATGTCGAAATTGGCCGGATCGCCATTGCCCGGTGCGATGGCATGCCGCATCAACACCACCTGACCGCCATTGCGCAACAGCGCCCAGCCGGCTTCCGTCGCCTGTGCTGGCAATACGCCGAGAAGAAGGGCGATGACGGCGAGCAATCGAAACATGTGGCAATCCTCAAAATATACTTCTTCTGAAGCATATAGGCATGTGGGGGCAGCTTGAAAGGTGCCTTGCCGTCGCTGCCCCGCCATGAGCCCCGGCGCATGGCGGCTGGGCGGCTGGGCGGCCGGGCGGCACGGAAACGGGGAGGCGCGCCTGCTGGGCCAGTTTCGCGCGCTGCTTGTCCAGTGGCTTTCCTTCCACCTGGGTTTGCGTCTAAAGAGGCTGCATGTCGCCACTTGTCGAAACTGTTGCCTTCGTCTTCGGTCTCGTCGCTTTCGGCTATATCTCCGGGTGGACCGGTTTGCTGAAGACGGAGACCGGCGAAGCGTTGAGTGAGTTTGCCGTCACCATTGCGGTTCCGCTTTTGTTGTTTCGCACCATGGCGGGGGCGGAGTTTGGCTCCAGCATCCCCTGGGCGCTCTGGTTCACCTATTTCAGCGCCGTCGGCGTTGCCTGGGTCGCAGGGCACTTCACCATCATGCGGTTTTTCGGCCGCGATGCGCGTGTCGGCGTGGTGGCGGGCCTGTCCACCAGTTTCTCCAACCTTGTTCTGCTCGGCATTCCCTTCATGCTCGGTGTTTACGGGCAAGAGGGGTTCGAGGTGCTGTCGCTGATCGTGTCGATCCACCTGCCGGTGATGCTGGGGGCATCGATCCTTCTGTTCTCTCTGGTCGGGCGCAAGGGAACGGGTGCAACCGGTATTGCCCGCGAGTTCCTGACGAAGCTTTTCTCAAGCCCGCTGATCCTGGGCATCGTCGCGGGGCTTCTGTGGCGCTTCTCGGGGCTTGAAATGCCCGCCCTTGGCACGCGTTTCGTGGATGCGCTGGCCAATGTGGCGGGGCCGGTGGCGCTGTTTGCCATGGGGCTTGGCCTGAACCGGTTTGGCATTACGGGCGATGTGCGTCCGGCCATCGTGATCGCGGCGCTGAAACTTTTCCTCATGCCCGCCGTTGCCCTCGGTGTGGCGCTGGCGGTCGGACTGCCGGCCTTCAGCGCGCAGGTTGCGGTGGTGGCGGCAGCGCTTCCCTCCGGGGTGAACCCTTATCTGATCGCCTCGCGGTTCGGCACCGGACAGGCTCTGGCGTCGAACGCGATGACCATCGGCACGCTCTTTGCCGTATTTACGACGGCATTCTGGCTGTCAGTGGTCCACTGGACCTATCAATAGGGCCAGACAGCCCCTAGTCGCTGACGTCTGGACCATTAGGTTGCCGCGCGAAACAAAAGGAGAAGCAAATGCTTCAGAAAACAAATCATTTCCTGCGTCAGGCGAACTTCATCGACGGAGCCTGGGTCAACGCGGATTCGGGGCAGGCCGTCGATGTCTTCAATCCGGCCAATGGCGAAAAGATCGGCACCGTGCCGCGTTCGGGCGGTGCAGAAACGCGCCGCGCCATCGAGGCTGCCGAAACGGCCTTCCATTCGTGGAAGAAGACCTCGGCGGCGCACCGCGCAACGCTGCTGCGCAGGCTGCATGACGCGATCATGGACAATCAGGACGCGCTGGCCGAACTGCTGACCATGGAGCAGGGCAAATCGTTTGCCGAGGCAAAGGGCGAGGTCGGCAGCTCGGCGGCCTATATCCTCTGGTATGCGGAAGAGGGCCGCCGGGTTTACGGCGATGTGGTGCCGTCGCCCTGGGCAGACCGCCGCATTCTCGTGACCAAGGAGCCGGTGGGCGTCATTGGCGCGATCACGCCGTGGAATTTCCCGTCCTCCATGCTGGCGCGCAAGCTCGGTCCGGCGCTGGCGACGGGCTGCACCGCCGTGGCGAAGCCTGCTTCGCAGACCCCTTATTCGGGCCTTGCCTGGGGCGTTCTGTGTGAAGAAGCCGGTTTCCCGAAGGGCGTGGTGAACATCGTCACCGGTTCGGCTTCCGAGATTGGCGACGAGCTGTGCGAAAACCCGCTGGTGCGCAAGATCACCTTCACCGGCTCCACCGAGATCGGCAAGCTTCTGATCCAGAAGACGGCCGGCACGGTGAAGAAGGTTTCGATGGAACTCGGCGGCAATGCGCCGTTCATCGTGTTCGACGATGCGGATCTGGACCGCGCGGTCGAGGGGGCGATTGCCGCCAAATATCGCAATTCGGGCCAGACCTGCGTGTGCACCAACCGCTTCTTCGTACAGGCCGGCATCTACGACAAATTCGTCGAGAAGCTTTCGGCGGCTGCCGACAGGCTGAAGGTCGGCTCGGGCCTTGAGGAAGGCACGCAGCAGGGACCGCTGATCGACGAGAAGGCTGTCGAGAAGGTCGAGGAACTGATCGCCGACGCCACCGGCAAGGGCGGCAAGGTGACGGCCGGTGGCGCGCGCCACGCGCTGGGCGGCTCGTTCTTCCAGCCGACCGTCATTTCCAACGCCAGCTCCGACATGCGTTTCATGCAGGAAGAGATTTTTGGCCCGGTGGCCCCGGTCTTCCGTTTCGAGACGGAGGAAGAGGCGATCAAGCTTGCCAATGACACGGTGTTCGGTCTGGCCTGCTACTTCTATACGGGCGATCTGGGCCGCGCCTTCCGTGTGATGGAAGGGCTGAAATACGGTCTGGTGGGCGTCAATGAAGGCATCATCACCACGGTGGAAGCGCCGTTTGGCGGCCTGAAAGAGTCCGGCATGGGCAAGGAAGGCGGCCATCAGGGCATCGAGGACTATCTCGACACCAAATATGTGTGCATCGGCGGCCTCGGCCTCTGAGCCACAATCGGCTGAAATTGAAAACCGGCGTCATCGACGCCGGTTTTTCTTTGCCCGTTTTTCGCGCCCGTTTTTCGTGTGGGCGCATGGATGCGACAACCCGGTGGTGGAACTGCGGTCAGGGCGCGGGTTATGTAGTGGCCTGGCAATGCTGGTGAATCGGAGGGACGACATGGCGGCGCAACGCGCGAACGGAAAACAGCGCCTCATTCTTGCAGGTGTTGGACTGCTGGTGGCTTCTGTCGCCATCTATGCGGCATTCCAGCTGTTTGCCCCGCCGCCGCCCGAAATGGATACTGCCTACAACACCGTGAGCCGTGATGGTCTCTATCAGGTGATGTTCGAGCCGGAGACGCAGCCGGTTCCGCTCAATGAGACCCATGACTGGGTGGTGGTGATCACCACGCCGGAGGGGGCTGCGGTCGAGGATGCGCAGATTTCCATCGATGGCGGCATGCCGGATCACGGTCATGGCCTGCCGACCGAACCCGAGGCCAGCGAGAATCCGGGCGAGGGGCGCTACCGCGTGGAGGGCATGCGCTTCAACATGGGCGGGCATTGGGAAATCCGCATCGGGATAGACGCCGAACCCGGCCTCGACGAGGCGGTGTTCAATCTGGATCTCTGACGATGGGGATGGCGCGACGCCTTTTCGTGTCGTTTGTCCTTGGCGGGCTTGTCGCGCTCGCCGGTTGCGATTCTTCCGAATTGAGCGAGGACGAGAAGGCAAAGATCGCGTCGCTTTCCATTGACGCGCTGGGGCCGTTGCCGCCGTCACCCGGCAACCGGTTTGCCGATCATCCGCGTGCAGCGGCTTTCGGGCAGCTTCTGTTCTTCGAGGAGGGCCTGAGCGGCGAGGGGAATGTCTCCTGCGCCACCTGCCACATGCCCGATCTGCAGTTTCAGGATGGTCTGCCGCGCGGTGTCGCGGTGGGCGAAAGCGACCGGCGCACCATGCCGCTGGCGGGCACGGGGTGGAATGTCTGGCAGTTCTGGGACGGGCGGCGCGACAGCCTCTGGTCACAGGCGCTGACGCCGCTGGAAGACCGGCGCGAGCATGCCGGCAACCGGACCGCCTTCGCACACTACATCGCGGCGACATATCCGGACGGCTATGCAGAGGTTTTTGGCGTGCTGCCGGAACTCGACGGGCTGCCGGCCAATGCCAGCCCGCTTGGCAATGAGGCCGAGCGCGCGGCCTGGGCCGCGATGGGCGAGGACGAGCGTGATGCGGTGAACCGGGTGTTCGCCAATCTGGGCAAGGCAATCGGTGCGTTCGAACGCACGCTGCACCCGCCTGAAACCCGCTTTGACCGGTTTGCGCGCGCCGTGGCGGCGGGCGAAGTGGCAAAGGGCGACGCCGCCTTCAGCGATCTGGAGCAGGAGGGGCTGAGGCTGTTCATCGGCAAGGCGAACTGCCTCGAATGCCACAACGGCCCGCGTTTCACCGACGATCATTTCCACAATACCGGCGTTCCGCCCGTCGCAGGGCTGCCGGACGATCTGGGCCGCGCCAAAGGCATGGCGGATGTTCTGGCCGATCCGTTCAATTGTCTTGGACCCTACAGCGACGCCGCCCCCGAGGCCTGCGAGGCGCTGCGCTTTATGCAGCGCGATGCGGCGGTGATGGAACGGGCCTACAAGACGCCGTCGCTGCGCGGGGCGGCCAGCAGACCGCCCTATATGCATGCGGGCCAGATCGACACGCTCGACGGGGTGATCGATCATTACAGCACTGCGCCGGAGGCAGTTTCCGGGGAAAGCGAGATTCGCGGCGTGGTGTTCACCGACCGTGGACGGCGGGCGCTGATCGCCTTTCTGAAGACGCTCGACGTTGAACCCGGCAGCGAGCCGATCAGCGGTCCCCCTAGCGATCCTTGACCGTCTCCATCGTCACGAAGGTGGATGTGCGCGCCACATGGGGCAGGGCGGAAATGCGCTCGCCCAAAATCTTGCGATAGCTGGAAATGTCGCGCGTGCGCACCTTGAGCAGATAGTCGAAACCGGCTGCCGTCATGTGGCACTGCTCGATCTCGGGAACCGCGAGAACGGCCTTGTTGAAGGCGGCAAGCGCCGATGAGCGGGTGTCTTCCAGCTCCACCTGAACGAAGGCGATGTGACCCTCGCCGATGCGCGCCCGGTCGATGATGGCCGAGTAGCCACGGATGTAACCATCCTTCTCAAGCCGGCGTAAGCGCGCCTGAACCGGGGTCTTGGAGAGCCCGACCCGGCGGGCCAGTTCCGCGATGGACAGGCGGCCATCCTTGGTCAGCGCGTCCAGTATGTTGCGGTCGATGCGGTCCACACGTTCTGTTGACATGGGAATTCCGTCCCTATGAGTGTTCTTGCTGCGATCAACATAGTCCATTTGAGCTGTCGACGGCAACTAATCAGCCCGATTGGCTGTTTTTGTTATGCTATGATCGCCCGAATGGCGGCGATGGGAGCGCCGCGAAGACCTTTCCAGCCATCTGAGGATGTTATGCAGAACAAAGCGCCCGCAAACTTGCGAGAGGACATCAGAGCCCATTATCTGGCCGATGAGGCCGAGGCTCTGCGCAGGCTGATCGAGCTTTCCGGACTGTCGCGGGAGGACCGCCAGCAGATTTCGAAGCGTGCGGCCGATCTCGTGCGCAATGTCCGCGCATCGAGCGACATGGACCTGATGGAGGCTTTCCTCTCCGAATACGGTCTTTCCACCGAGGAAGGCGTTGCGCTGATGTGTCTGGCCGAGGCGCTGTTGCGCGTGCCGGATGCGGAGACGATGGACGATCTGATCCGCGACAAGATCGCGCCGCATGACTGGTCGGCGCATTCGGGCGAATCCGCCTCGATCTTCGTGAACGCGTCCACCTGGGCGCTGATGCTGACCGGCCGGGTGCTGGACGATGAAGGGCAGGGCGTGGAAGCCACGCTGCGCGGGCTGGTGCGCCGCATGGGCGAACCGGTGATCCGCCGCGCCGTGTCGCGCGCCATGCGTGAGATGGGCGAGCAGTTCGTTCTGGGCCGCACCATCGACGAGGCGCTGAAGCGCGGCAAGTCGATGGAAGAGAAGGGCTACACCTACTCGTTCGACATGCTCGGCGAAGCGGCCCGCACCGAGGCCGACGCACTGCGCTACCTCAAGGCCTATGGCGACGCCATCGCATCGCTGAAGCGTTTTTCCAACCGTGACGACATTCGCGCCAATCCGGGCATTTCGGTCAAGCTTTCCGCGCTGCACCCGCGCTATGAGGCGACGCAGAAGGAACATATGCTGCCGGTCATGGTGGAGCGGCTGAAGAGCCTTGCACTCGCCGCCCGTGACGCCCGCATGGGGCTGAACATCGATGCCGAAGAGGCAGACCGTCTCGACCTCTCGCTGGACGTGATCGAAGCCGTTCTGTCCGATCCGGATCTGGCCGGCTGGGACGGGTTCGGCGTGGTTGTCCAGGCATTCGGGCAGCGCGCGCCCTTTGTCATCGACTGGCTGAACGACCTTGCAACACGGCTTGACCGCCGCATCATGGTGCGGCTGGTGAAGGGCGCTTACTGGGACACGGAAATCAAGCGCGCGCAGGTGCTCGGGCTTGACGGGTTCCCGGTTTTCACCCGCAAGTCGAACACGGATGTGAGCTACATCGCCTGTGCGCGCAAGCTGCTGGGCATGACGGACCGCATCTATCCGCAGTTCGCCACCCACAATGCGCACACGGCGGCGGCGATCCTCGCCATGGCCACGGACAAGAGCGCGTTCGAGTTTCAGCGCCTGCACGGCATGGGCGAAGCGCTGCACGAGGCCGTGCGCAAGAGCGAGGGCACGCGGTGCCGCATCTATGCGCCGGTCGGCGCGCATCAGGATCTGCTGGCCTATCTGGTCCGCCGCCTTCTGGAAAATGGTGCGAACTCCTCCTTCGTTCATCAGATCGTCGATACCGATGTGAGCGCGGAAGAGATTGCAGCCGATCCGTTTGCCGCAGTCGAGGCGGAAGCCGAGGCGACGAATACGGCAATTCGCCGTCCTTCGGAGATCTTTGGCGCAGGACGCCGGAATGCGAAGGGCTGGGACGTGACCGATCCGGTCACCATGGCCGAACTTGATGCGGGCCGTGCGCCCTTTGCCGCGCCGCACCGGTGGGACGCCGCGTCCATCACCCGCGCCATTACCCGAGCCAGGGGCAAGGGCGAAACGCGCGATGTCATCAATCCGGCGAAGCTCGGCGAGATCGTGGGCTCGGTGCAGGATGCGACCAGCGAACAGGCTGCGGCGGCGGTGGAAATCGGCCTGAAGGCGCAGCCGGCATGGGCAGGTACGCCGGTGGCCGAGCGCGGCGTGATCCTGCGCCGGGTTGCCGACCTCTATGAAGAGCATGCCGCCGAGTTCTTCGCGCTTGCCAACCGGGAGGCCGGAAAATCGCTTTCCGATGGCGTTGCCGAGGTGCGCGAAGCGGTCGACTTCCTGCGCTATTATGCGCGCGAAGCGGCACATGTGGAGAAGGACACGGATGCGCGCGGCGTCATCGTGTGTATTTCGCCCTGGAACTTCCCGCTTGCCATTTTCACGGGCCAGGTCGCAGCCGCGCTGGTGACAGGCAATGCCGTTGTGGCCAAACCCGCAGAGCAGACATCGCTGATTGCGGCGCGCGCCGTGGCGATGATGCACGAAGCCGGTGTGCCGGCGGATGCGCTTCAGCTTCTGATCGGCGATGGCCCGACCGTGGGCGGGCCGCTGACGGCTGATCCACGCATTGCAGGTGTGTGCTTCACCGGCTCGACGGAAGTGGCGCGTCTGATCGAGCGCCAGCTTTCTGCCAATGCCGGACCGGAGGCGATGCTGATCGCCGAAACCGGCGGTCTCAACGCCATGATCGTCGATTCCACCGCGCTGCCGGAGCAGGCGGTGCGCGACATCGTGGCCTCCGCGTTCCAGAGTGCGGGTCAGCGCTGCTCGGCGCTGCGCATGCTCTATGTCCAGAAGGATGTGGAGGACCGGGTTCTGGAAATGCTCAAGGGCGCGATGCAGGCGCTCAGCATTGGCGATCCGTGGGACGTGTCGACGGATGTGGGGCCGGTGATCGATGACGAAGCGCTTCAGACCATTGGCGGCTATGCGCAGCAGATGACGAGCAAGGGCCGGCTGATCGCGGCGCTGGATGTGCCGGCTGGCGGGCGTTACGTGGCGCCGGCGGCATTCAAGGTGTCGGGCATCGGCGAAATGGAGCGCGAGATCTTCGGGCCGATCCTGCATGTGGCAACCTTCGACGCAGAAGACATCGACAAGGTGATTTCCGACGTCAACGCAAAGGGTTATGGCCTGACCTTCGGGCTTCACACACGCATCGATGCGCGTGCGCAGCATGTGGTGGACCGGGTTCATGCGGGCAATATCTATGTGAACCGCAACCAGATCGGTGCGGTCGTTGGCTCCCAGCCATTCGGTGGTGAAGGGCTTTCGGGCACCGGTCCCAAGGCTGGCGGTCCTCACTATCTGCGCCGTTTCCGCCGTGGTTCGGAAGGCGCGGGTGCTGCGCCTCAGGGTGCCGTTCTCTCTTCCGACGCGCTGGACAGGCTGATGCCGGCAGTGGACGGCAAGTGGGCTGCGCGTGCGGACCGTCTGCCGGCGCTGCGCAAGATCCTGCGCGGGCAGGCGCAGGCGGCCATGGCGGCTGCCGCCGCGCTCGATCAGGGCCCGGTGGATCTGCCCGGACCGACCGGTGAGGCCAACTCGCTGATGCTGACGCCGCGCGGACGCGCGCTCTGCCTCGGCGCGGATGAAGACACGCTGATGGCGCAGGTCGTGCAGGCGCTGGCCATGGGCAATGCGGTTCTGGCCGTTCATCCCGAGGCGCGGCGCATCCTGAAGCCGCTGCTTGGTCAGGGGCTTCCGGTTGAAGCTGCAGACGGTGTGGCAGCGCCCGAGGCGCTGGGCGCGCTGAGGCTCGATCTGGTGGCGGCCAGCGGTGATGCCGCATGGCTGAAGAGCCTGCGCGGCGCGCTTGCTGGCCGGGACGGGGCCATCGTGCCGCTGGTGATCGAGCCGATCTATCCGGCAGCCTATGCCCATGAACGCGCCATCTGCGTCGATACGACGGCGGCGGGCGGCAATGCGAGCCTTCTGGCTTCGGTCTAGCGGGAACACAGTTCAGGCGATTGTGCCTGATGCAGAATGAAAAACGGGCGGAGAGAAATCTCCGCCCGTTTTTCGTTCTGTTAGCGCCGGAAGGCGAGAGGCACCGTGAAGCCCCAGCTTGAACGGCCTGCGCCATCCGGAATTCTGGGGAAGGGGGCGGCGCGGCGCACGGTGTCGACAGCCGCCTGATCAAGTATATCCGAGCCGGAGCTGCGAACGATGCGTATGGCGCTGACCGATCCATTGCGCGCAATGGTGAAGCGGACATGAGCTTCGCCCTTCAGGCGCTGGCGCTTGGCTGCGCTGGGATAGCGCTGCGCTCTACGAAGCTTGGTCCTCACCTTTCCGGGATAGTTGGAAACCTGCGCATTGCCGCTTTGGGTGGCGCGGGCGGTCTTGCGGCCCACGGTCGCCTTCCGGGCGTTCTCGCGGCCGGATGCGGTGCCGCGGCGTGCATCCTGCTGGTCTTTTCCTCTTGAGCCGGCCTGACGCTTCTTCGGCGGTGCGGCTTTCGCCACCTTCTGCCTGCGTTCGACCTTGGGTTTGGGAGGCGGTGTATAGGCGGGGCGGGGTGTGGGAACCGGCACCTCGGCGAGGGCTGCCACCACCTGCGCGTTTTCGACCGGTTCGACAATTTCTTCAGCGGTCTCGGCCTCTGGGGCCTGCTCGACGGGCTCCTCTGCCTCCACCGGCTGCACCGGAGATTCTTCGCTGACGCTTTCCACAGTGGCGGCGCTTGCCGCCTTAACGGGGGTCTCGGTCACGATTTCAGCCACGGTTTCCGGCGGAACCGTTTCGGTTGCCGTTTCCGTTAAGGGTTCGGCCTCGTCAACGGCGTCGCCCGCGGACACCATGTCGGCAAAGGCATTGCCGGCTAGGGCGATCTCTGTCACGCCGCCACCGGCAATCTCGATATCGGGGGTACGCTCCATCACATAGACGGCGGCGCCGGCATGCACTGCCAACGAGACCGCGAGTGCTGCAGCCCATTTCCATGCCCGCATCTTCGCCCGCATCTTCATTGCGGCACACGTTCGGTGATGATGCTGATCCGGCTTGCGCCGGCGGCTTTCAGCGCGCCGACAATGTCGACCAGCTTCGCAGCCGGCAGTTCGCGATCGGCGGCGACCTTGATTTCAAGCTCGCGGGCGGCTGTTTCGCCGAGCGTGTCGACACGCTCCAGCATGAAGCTCGGCGCATCCGTGGCGGTTCCACGCAGGCGCATTTCGCCCTCACTGGTGACGAAAAGGGCGTCCGGTGGCTGAGACCGATCCGCTTCGATGGTGGAAATCAGGCTGACATCATTGTCGAGCGGCGGGGTGAGGGTGCCGGCGACAAGAAAGAAGATCAGCATCAGGAAGACGATGTTGATCAGGGCAATCGTGCTTTCCCGCTGACGTGTCTGTGTGGGACGGGCAAGGCGCAGCATGGGGATTACCTCGCGACGGAAAGATTAAGTTGCGTGTTGCGGCGGATGCGCTCGACGGCGCTGACGAGGTCCTGTGACGTTAATTCGCCCCGAACGAGCAGCACGGCGGTCTCTGCGCCGGCTACCTGCAGGCGCGCAAGCTCGAGGATGGCGGCATCCTCGGCCAGTGTCTGGCCATTGATGCGCCAGCCGGCCGGATCGTCCACGCGGATCAGCACGTCCGGCGGCTTGCCGCCGGCGGAGGCCGAAGCCGGTCCGCCTGAAATCTCGACCTTGGCGAAGCGCGTGAAGGTGGAGGTCAGCATGAAGAACAGAAGGAGCAGGAAGATCACATCGATCAGCGATGTGAGCGAAAGCGGCTTTCGCTTCCTGACCCTGATTGCGTCAATGCGCATGGCCTTCACCCGTCACGAGCCTCGGCGTGCTGGCACTGACCGGCGTGGCTCCGGCTTCCGCTGCCTCGATTGAAGCGTGCGAAAGCACGGTGGCGGTCATGGTTTCGATGGCGACGCGCTCGTTTTCGATGCGGGTTTCAAACCAGGTGAGCACCAGCGAGACCGGCATGGCGACGGCAAGGCCGCAGGCCGTTGTCAGAAGGGCCACCCAGATGCCGCCTGCAAGCAGGGACGGATCGACCGAATTGCCCGCTTCCTGAAGCTTCTGGAACGCCTCGATCATGCCGAGAACGGTGCCGAACAGGCCAAGCAGCGGGGCAACCTGGGCAATGGCGTCCAGCGCGCGGAAGCCGCGTTGCAGATCATGCAGGCGGCCAAGCGCCAGACGGCTCACCTCATCCTCAATGGCGCTCTTGTCGGCTTTGGCCGCTGCGAGCCGCATGGTGGTGGAGAGCGTTTCCTCCAGCGGCGAACGGGCATTGGCGAGCATGGCCCGCGCCTCGCCCTGATTGTGGTGGAACCAGGCGTGAAGCGCCCGGTTGGACCGTCCATGCCGCCCCACGCGCTCGCGCTGGAACTGAAGGAATTTCAGAAGGATCATCGCCAGGGCGAAGACCGAGAGCACGAGCAGGATGGCAACGACAGGGCCGCCGAGCTTGAGAAAGGAGCCGATGGAGTTGATGACGCCGTCGAACATGTTTGGCATTCCCATGGTGTCGCAGTTTCTGGTTATTTGCCGAAGGTGACGGAGCTGCGGCTCGTCGCGTTCAGTCTGGCGATGCAGTCGCCCGCCTGAACGCCGTCACCCTCACAGGCGTCGGCATCGTTGATCAGGACGCGCCCGATGGCGTCGCAATCGGTCTCGGCCAGATCGAAGCGGCTGACTTTCGTCTTCTCGTCCGGAAGGTCCTTGAATTCGAGCTTCATAAGCCGTTCGACAAGGCCCTGCCTGTTGAAAAGCGCAATCTCGTAGACGGTCCTTGTGACGTCGCCGCCAAGGCTGTTCTTCACCACGAAGGTTATCCGGCACCCTTTGTCGCTCTTCTCAAGCGCATTGAGTTCGAGGTCGATCATGCCTTGAGGATCGTTTTCGGCCAGGACCGGACTGCCGCCTGCCGCCGCCAGCACGAGGCTGGCGGCGAGGAAACGGGCGGAGACGGATAATCGTGATGGCATTCTATCCTCCAAAACGCACGGTCGCGCCGAGCTTTACGGTCAGGCCGGGCTGCGCGAAGACGCCATCGGACGTGTCGACGATGGGCAGCACGTATCTCTTATCGAAAAGATTATCGACGCGGAAATCAAACCGAAGATTCTCGGTGGGCTGATAGTTCGCGTAGAGATTGACCAGCGTGTAGTCCTTGGCAAAGGAGGAGCCGCTGGGCGCCTTGTTGAACTGGACTTCACCGCCGAGCGTCAGGCGACGTTCAAGAAAGCGCATGCCGCCATCCACCGTGACGCTGGCTGACGGAATGGTGGTGAGATCCTTGCGCACGCCGCTGCGGTCGGTCTGGTGGCCATGGATGATGGAGGCGCTGAGGCCCGCGAAATAACGCCCTGCATCATAGCGGCTCTCAAGCTCGAAGCCCTGAATCCTGGCCGAATACATGTTCTGGTACTGGGCGCACATGGTGTGGCCGAGGCTGGTGCATTCGCTGCCCGGCATGGCCGGGAAGGTGGGGATGGTGATGTAATCCTTGATGTCGTTGTGGAAATAGGCCGCCTTGAGACGCAGCGTGTCGTCGGCCTGAATGAGCCCGTCAGCCTTGTAGTTGACGCCCGCTTCCCAGGTTTTGCCGGTTTCCGGCTTCAGGTCCGGATTGGGCAGGAAGGCGAAGGAGCGGCCAGGTCCCATGGAATGGGTGCCGGTGATGTAGGCTTCGGATGTGTTGGGTGCGCGGTAGCCCTCGGCATAGGAGCCGTAGACCTGAAGGCCGGAGAGTGCGCCTTCGCTGAAGGGTGAGACGCCGACGCTGAGGCGCGGCGAGAAACGGTCGCCAGAACTTTTTCCGGAGCCTTCCAGTTCGTAGGAATCGTAGCGCAGCCCGGCAACGATCTCGAGCCAGTCATAGGTGATCTTGTCCTGAACATAGGCGCCCCAGACAGAGCGTGTGCCCGTGGGGTTGAAGCTGTCTGCGGCCCCGCTGCCGGTCTTGGAGGTGAAGTCGTCATAAACCCAGTCGCCGCCGACCGTCAGTTCGTGGGCGAACAGACCGGTCTCGAAATAGGAGGTGTTCCAGATGTCGAGGCTGCTCGTGCGCAGGTCATAACCGGTTGTGCCGGGGCGTGAACCGGTATCGGTCTGGCGCAGGTCGAGATTGTTGATCGCGCCCTTGATGTTGAGGTTCACCCACTTTTCCTCGGCGTCGGAGATCTTGAACTCTCCGGTGAACATGTCGCTGTCGAGGCGGTAGTCGCGGGTTGCCTTGGAGGACCACTCGTCGCGCGAACCGGTCCAGCCGAGCGTCAGCTCGCTGTTTTCCGTTGGCTTGATGGTGCCCTTGAGGTGGCCGGACAGCACGTCGAAACCGGAATGGCCGACACGCACGCCGCCGCCATCCTTGTAGTCGCCATAGTCGCGCCAGACGATGTTGCCGAGAATGGAGGCGGCGTCATTGAAGCGGTATGCGCCAACGGCGCTGGTCGTCCAGCCGGAGCCGTTTGATTCGTAGCGGCCGGTCAGCGACAGGGCGTAATTCTCGTCGTCGCGCAGGAAGTCTTCGGCCTTCTTCGTCTCGAAATAGACCACGCCACCAATGGCGCCGGAGCCGAATGTGTTGGCGCTGGGGCCGCGGATCACATCGACCTGCTGCACCAGTTCCGGGTCCAGCCAGAACATGCGGGCGACCTCGTGGCCGGCCTTGTGGAAGTTCTGGCGCGCGCCATCGACGATGACCGCGACACGGCCGGCATCCTGCAGGCCGCGAATGTTGATGTTGCTGACGGCGGGGCGGCCGTTCGAATAGACCTTGATGCCCGGAACGCCGAAGAAGATGTCGTTGGCATTGCTGGCCATGCGGCGCTCAAGCTCTTCACCGCTGATCTGGCTGACCGAGGCGAGCGTGTCGAGCGCGCTGTCGCCGGTGCGGCTGACCACGGTGATGCGGTCGAGAAGCGTGACGCTGCCTGCAGCGTCCGCCATCATCATGGAAGGGGCTTCCTGCGCCATGGCGCCCATGCTCAGCGCCAGCGTCACGATGGAGGTTCCGCACAACAGGCCGAGCCGTCCGTTTAAACTATTATCCTGCATTCCCGCCTTCTCCAGAAAACAAACTCAACGGGCCGACTGGCACTGGCTTGTCGACGGTTAACCGGCTAGGAAATTTATCTTGATAATTTCACTCCGGTATTGCGGTGGCTATAAAATATGATAATAAAAGTCAAGAAAGCGGAGGGGCGAATTTTTCACCGTGATGCGAGCCGTCGCAAGCACATTCAAAAAGGAGGTTTTTTCCAATGAAGACCTATTTGTCGATCGACCCGCAGGGGCAGGCGGATATGCAGCATCTGGCCGCCAGACATGGAACCGTTACACCTGACCGTACGATCTCGAGCGTCGATCTGTTCGGCGGTCGCCGTGAAATCGGCATCGAGCACCATGGTGCGTATTACCGGCTGAAGATCACCCGTCAGGGAAAGCTAATTCTCAACAAGTAGGTTTACAGAATGACTGTTCAGGCTGTTCGCGCGCCTGAGGTGATCAGGCGCGCCCGCAACGAAAACCCGAAAATGCGTGAGCGCGACCTGGCGCTCAAACTCGGTGTCTCCGAAGCGGAACTGGTTGCGGCTCACATCGGTGAGGGTGCAACGCGCATCGAACCGAATGTTGCTGCTCTTCTCCCCTTGCTCGAAGCGCTGGGCGAGGTGATGGTTCTCACCCGCAATGAAAGCGCGGTGCATGAAAAGGTCGGCGTTTATGAGAAATGCTCAAGCGGCGCGCAGCATGCGATTGTGCTGGGCCGCGACATCGATCTGCGCATTTTCCCGGGGCGCTGGGCATTCGGATTTGCGGTGGAAAAACGCGACGGCGACACGGTTCGGCGCAGCCTGCAATTCTTTGACGCGGCGGGCGACGCCGTCCACAAGGTTCATCTGCGGCCGAAATCCAACCTCTATGCCTATCAGAACCTCGTCGAGGAGCTGCTTCATCCCGAGCAGGATCCGCAGATCGAGGTGCAGGCCGAGAAAATCGTCGATGACGTGGTCAGCGAGGAGCTTCCGGCTGCCGATCTGCTGCGCGAGCGCTGGAGCGCGATGACGGATGTTCATCAGCTCTTCAACATCCTGCGCAAGCTGAAACTGACGCGGCATCAGGCCGTTCACCTGATCGGTGAGGATTACGCCTGGCGGCTGGAAGAGGACGCGCTGACGACGATGCTCCACGAGGCGGTGAGCGGCGAAGTGCCGATCATGTGCTTTGTGGGCAGCAGCGGCTGTATCCAGATCCACACCGGCCCGATCCAGACCGTGAAGCCGATGGGACCGTGGATCAACATTCTCGATCCCGGCTTCAACCTTCATCTGCGCACCGACCATGTGAAAGAACTCTGGGCCGTGCGAAAGCCGACCAGGGACGGGCATGTGACCTCCATGGAAGCCTATGGCGCCGATGGCCAGCTGATTGCGCAGTTCTTCGGCGAGCGGCTGGAAGGGCGCGCGGAGCGCGATGACTGGCGCGCCATGGTCGAAGGCCTGCCACGGCTTGAATGCCGGCAGGTGGCCTAGGGAGATCAACTGACCCATGCCTATCACCGAATTAATGAGCGGCCGCGTCCTTTTGGGCGGCGCGGTCCTGATCGCTGGCCTTATGGGTGGCGTGGCCCCCGTGGCCATGGCTGATGAAGCGCTGCCGAAGCCTTTTGCCGACACTTCGAAGGTTGTAAGCATTGGTGGCGCGGTCACCGAGATCGTCTACCGTCTCGGGGAAGAAGACAGGCTCGTCGCCCGCGACCAGACGAGCATCTATCCGGCTGAAGTCAAGGAACTGCCGGATGTCGGCTATATGCGCGCCCTGTCTCCCGAGGGCGTTCTTTCCGTGGGTCCGAGCGCCATTCTGGCATCCGAAGGCAGCGGACCGGCGGAGACCATGGGGGTTCTTGAAAAGGCGGGCATCCCACTGGTTACCGTGCCGGAGGGTTTCGACCGTGAGGCGATCCTGCGCAAGGTGCGGGTGACCGGTGCAGCGCTGGGCGTGAACGACAAGGCCGAGGCGCTGGCGCGTGAACTGGAGGCGGATCTCGAAGAAGCCGAGTCGCTGGCGCAGCAGAGCGGTGAAGAGAAGCGTGTTCTCTTCATTCTGAGCGTTCAGGCGGGACGGATCATGGCTGCAGGCCGGGACAATGCCGCCGATGGCATCATCCGCATGGCCGGGGGCGCGAACGCCATGGACGGTTTTATTGGCTACAAGCTGGTCTCCGAAGAAGCCGTGATCGCCGCCAAACCGGATGTGGTTCTGATGATGTCACGCGGCGACAGCAGCGAACATGCGCCGGATGACATCATGGACAATCCGGCAATCGCCTCAACGCCGGCCGGAGAAAACCGGGCGCTGATCCGCATGGATGGCTCTTATCTGCTTGGCTTCGGTCCGCGCACGGCGGATGCGATCCGCGAACTTTCCAAGAAGCTGCATGGCGCGGGCCCGGTGGTCGACTGACATGGCTGTGCGTGAAGAAATGGCGCCAGCTTCCTCATGGCGCTGGCGCGATGCGGTGGAGGGTGATCGCTCCATGCGGGCGAAAGCGGTTATCCTCGCTCTCGTCGTTCTCTATGTCCTCCTGTTCCTGTTCAGCCTTGGTTCCGGGGCGTCTGACACCTCGTTCCGGGATGCGGCGGTTGCCTGGCTTGGCGGCGGCAGCGAAGCACTGTCGCTGCGCGACCGCGTGGTGATCAACGACATTCGCCTGCCGCGCATCGTGCTTGGCACGCTGGTGGGCGCGTCGCTGGCGGTTTCGGGCGCGGTCATGCAGGGGCTGTTCCGCAACCCGCTTGCCGATCCCGGCATTGTCGGCGTTTCGTCCGGCGCGGGGCTGGGCGCGATCACGATCATCGTTCTGGGCGGCACCGTGCTTGCTCCGGTGATCGGGGTGCTTGGCATCTACGCGCTGCCGCTGGCGGCATTCTTCGGCGGCCTTGCCTCGACGCTGCTTCTTTACCGCGTGGCGACGCGGCGCGGGCAGACCTCGGTTGCCACCATGCTTCTGGCCGGCATTGCGCTTGGCGCACTGGCGGGGGCGCTGTCGGGCATACTCGTCTTCATCGCCGACGATCAGGAATTGCGGGACCTGACCTTCTGGGGGCTTGGCTCGCTGGCCGGTGCGACATGGGCGAAAATCTGGGCTGCCGGCCCGTTCATTCTGGCGGGGCTTCTGGTCACGCCGTTTCTGGCGCGGGGTCTTGACGCAATGGTGCTGGGCGAGGCGACAGCCAATCATCTGGGCGTGCGCGTGCAGCGGGTGAAGAACACCGCCATCGTCACCGTGGCAGCCGCCACGGGCGCATCGGTGGCCGTTTCGGGCGGCATCGGCTTTGTCGGCATCGTTGTGCCGCATCTCCTGCGGCTCACCATCGGCCCGGAACACCGCTACCTGCTGCCGGCTTCGGCGCTTCTGGGGGCAAGCCTTCTGCTCGTGGCAGACGCGATCAGCCGGGTGGTCGTCGCGCCGGCGGAACTGCCGATCGGCATCGTGACCGCCGCCATCGGCGCGCCGTTCTTCCTTTGGATCCTGCTGCGGCAGAGAGGATTGTTGGATCTGTGATGTCGATTGAAGTCAGCAATCTTGGTGTGCGGGTGGGGCGCAAGCAGATCCTCTCGGATGTGGCGCTTTGTGCAAAACCCGGTGAGGTGACGGCCATTGTCGGCCCCAACGGCTCTGGCAAGACGACCTTCCTCAAAGCGATCTCGGGCGATCTGCCGTTCACGGGAATGGTGCGGATCAATGGCGCACCGCTTCACGGCATGAAGCCATGGGAGGCGGCGGGACACAGGGCCGTGCTGCCGCAGGCGAGCGCGCTGTCCTTTCCCTACAAGGTCCGCGAAGTCGTGAAGCTGGGCCTGTTGAGCGGCCGCTCGGGCACAACCCGCGCCGAACAGGAGCGTTTGCCCGAAATCGCGCTTGAGCGTGTCGATCTCTGCGGCTTTTCAGGGCGGTTCTATCAGGAGCTTTCAGGCGGCGAGCAGCAGCGTGTGCAGCTCGCCCGTGTGCTCTGTCAGGTCTGGCGTCCGGTGCTGGACGGACAGCCGCGCTACCTGCTGCTCGATGAACCGGTGTCGAGCCTCGACATCAAGCATCAGCTCATCATCATGGACATTGCCGCGCAGTTTGCAGCGGCCGGTGGCGGGGTGCTGGCCGTGCTGCATGATCTGAACCTGACGGCGCGTTTTGCCGACCGGGTGGCCATGATGCATCGCGGAAAACTGGTGGCGACGGGAACGCCGGCGGAGGTTTTCAACGACACGCTGATTTCTGACGTGTTCGAATGCCGGATACAGGTGGGCGTGCCGCCCGTGGGGGCATTGCCCTATATCCTGCCGCAGTCCGCGCAGCTTTGAGAGAAATGCCGGAAAAGCAGGACCGAAATAAAGAAAAGGACCGTCAAACTGGCGGTCCTTTTTCTCAAATTTCGCTTTTCTAGCGCGCCGCTGCGCGCTCGGGTAACTCGTCCAGACCAAGCCGGAAGCGCATATCGGGCTTGGAATCGGCCAGATCGCGAATCGTATAGCTGCCCAGAACCTCGAAGAAGGCATTGAGCGCCTTGCGCAGAGCCTCGTTCAGGCCGCAGCTATCGACCAGCGGGCATTCCGCATCGTCGTTCTCAAAGCACTCCGCCATGGCGAAATTGTCTTCGGTCACGCGCACCACTTCGAACAGGGTGATGTCTTCTGCCGGCTTTGCAAGGCGCACGCCGCCATTGCGGCCGCGCACGGTTTCCACGAAACCGTTCTCCACGAGGGGCTGAAGGATCTTGAACAGGAACAGGTCGGAGAGCGAATACGCCTTCGCGATCTCCGAGATGCGGCTCAGACGACCTTCATTGGCCGCGCAGTACATGAGGATGCGAATGGCGTAGTTGGTTTGTCGCGTTAAGCGCATAACAATCCTTTCAGATAACGTTCCCGTAATATGGCTTATTGTTTAGAATAATTCCAGAGTGAGTCTGGTAAAATCTGACAAAACAAATCAACTTTATGTGCCTTGCGAACGGGTGTCCGCGCAAGGGCGCTGAACGTGCGTTTGTGCGAATTATGTTGCGTTGCACAATATCGAGGCGCTAGGGGAATGGGTGCCCAGCCTGAAATGGTGAAAGCAATCAGTCCCGGCTGCTTTGTGTGGCCGGGCGCAGGGGCGTTTCGGCCGCATGCAGCCCACGGGCTGGCGGCGAGCCGATCCGCTGAATGAAGGACTACTCTGCCGCGTTCTTGTGTCCGGTCGGATGCGCCCGCGCTGCTGCAGAATTTGACAGGGAAGGCTCAGCTCATGAACGCACATGTTCTTGAAGCGCAGATCGGCGGCGGCACGACCGTTTCCGATTGGGTGGTTGTCGATCAGTCGATGATCGACCGTTTCGCCGATTGCACCAATGACCATCAGTGGATCCATGTGGATCGCGAGCGCACGGAGCGCGAAAGCCCGTTCGGCAGGCCTGTGGCGCACGGTTTCCTCACGCTGTCGCTCTTATCAAGCCTGTCTTATGACTGTGGCGCGTGGCCGGTGCATCTGGGCACGATCATCAATTACGGCCTCGACAAGCTGCGCTTTCTGGCGCCGGTGAAGGCTGGCAGCCGCGTGCGCCTGCGCAGCACGCTGAAAGGTGTCGAGGAAAAGGCTCCGGGCCGGCTTCTCGTGCGTCATCACGGCGAGGTGGAGATCGAGGGCGAGGACACGCCCGCGCTCGCGGCCGAAACCATTATCATGCTTATTCTGGACGAAAAGGCCGGCTGAGCCGGCCTTCCGGTTGAATTATTCGGCGTCGGGCTGGTTCATCGGCGCGGCCTTGCGGAACGCTTCCAGTTCCATGCAGGCCTCGTTGATGCGCTGGATGACGGAATAGGGCGTCATGTCGACGTCGAAGCGCTTGTTGTTCGCCACCTGCGCAACGAGGCAGATATCGGCCATGCCGGGCGTGTCGCCATGGCAGAAGACGCCGGTCTGCGGGCTCTCGGCGAGCATCTTTTCAAGCGGTTCGAACGTGGCGTTCACCCAGTGGCGGAACCATGCGCCGACTTCGGCGTCGTCTGCGCCGTAACGCTCTTTGAGCGCGTTCAGAATGCGCAGATTGTTCACCGGATGGATTTCACAGGCGATCATCTGGGAGAGCATGCGAACCCGCGCGCGCCCATGCGCATCCGCAGGCAGGAGCGGGGGCTCGGGCACCGTCTCGTCCAGAAACTCCATGATCGCCATGGACTGTGCGATCATCGTGCCGTCGCTCCACACCAGCGCCGGCACGAGGCCCTGCGGATTGACCGACAGATAGGCCTCGCCGCGATGCTCGCCATGCCGCAGATGATGCGCGGCGTAGCGATAGTCGATGCCCTTCATGGCGAGCGCGATGCGCACGCGGTAGGAGGTCGAGGAGCGGAAGTAGTTGTGCAGAACGACTTCGCCCATATCAGGCCTCGCCGATGGTGACGGCGATCTCGCCGACGCCGTCAACGCCGCCTTCCACGTGGTCGCCCGGCTGAAGCGCGCCGACGCCGGCAGGTGTTCCGGTGTAGATCAGATCGCCGGCCTTCAGCTCCATGGCCTGGCTGCACAGTGCGATCACGTCGGCCACCGGCCAGATCAGCTCGTCGAGATCGCCTTCCTGGCGGATTTCGCCATTGACGGCGAGCCAGACACGGCCCTGCGACGGGTGGCCGGTTTTTGCAACGGGCACGATGGGGCCGCAGGGCGACGAGCGGTCGAACGCCTTGGCCCAGTCCCACGGGCGGCCCTTCTTCTTGGCTTCTGCCTGCAGGTCGCGGCGGGTGAGGTCGAGCCCCACCGCATAGCCGTAGACATGGTCGAGCGCATGGGCCGGATCGATGTTGCTGCCGCCCTTGCCGATGGCGACGACCATCTCGATTTCGTGATGCAGATCCTGCGTGAGTGCGGGATAGGGAATCACCGTGTCGGCATCGACCACGGCGTCAGCGGGTTTGGTGAAGAAGAATGGCGGCTCGCGCTCTGGCTCATGGCCCATTTCGCGGGCGTGGGCGGCATAGTTGCGCCCCACGCAGAAGATGCGCCGCACGGGAAAGCGCGCTTCTTCGCCGGCTACGGCGACGGAGGGCTGGCTGGCGGGCGGAAAAACGAAATCGGCCATGAAATTCTCCCAGATGACTGCGGAGAAAGAGATGGCTTAATTGGCGCTCCGGGGCAAGCCCGGCAAGAGCGCGAACCGGCGCTCCGGGGCAGGGATCCGAAGCGCCGAAAGTTCGGGGTCAGTGCTTGAAGACGGTCTTCACGGCCTTCGCGGTCGCATCGACGATGCGGTCTGCTTCTTCGCGCGTCAGGCAGAGCGGGGGCGCAAAGCCCAGAATGTCGCCCTGCGGCATGGCGCGGCCAATGACGCCCTGTTCGAGAAGGGCTGCGGCCATCTGCGGGCCGATCTTCTCGGAAGCGTCGAAGAACTGGCGGCTCTCACGCTCTTTCACGAACTCGACTGCACACAGCATGCCTTCGCCGCGCACTTCGCCCACATGGGCATGTGCGCCGATGGCGTCACGCATGGCGTTGACGAAGTAAGCGCCCGTCTCGCCGGCATTCTTGACGAGGCCGAGCTTGTCGACCAGTTCGAGATTGGCGATGCCGGCTGCCGCGCCGATGGGGTGGGCCGAATAGGTCCAGCCATGGCCGATGGGGCCGTATTCGTCCGTGCCGCGCTCAAGCACTTCCCACATCTTCTTGCCGACGATGGAGCCGGAAAGCGGCGCATAGGCCGAGGTGAGGCCCTTGGCGATGGTGATGAGGTCGGGTTCCATGTCGTAATGGATGGAGCCGAACATGGAGCCGAGGCGTCCAAAGCCGGTCACCACCTCGTCGGCGACGAGCAGGATGTCGTGCTTGCGCAGCACTTTCTGGATCGCGGCCCAGTATCCGGCCGGTGGCGGCACGATGCCGCCCGTGCCGAGCATGGGCTCGCCGATGAAGGCGGCGATGGTGTCCGCGCCCTCGCGCTCGATCAGCGCTTCAAGCTCGGCCACGCAATGGGCGGTGAACTGCTCCTCGCTCATGGCGAGGTCCGGGCGGCGGTAGTAATAGGGCGCTTCGGTGTGAACCACCTGGGCCAGCGGCAGGTCGAACTTCTTGTGGAACAGCTCAAGGCCGGTCAGCGAGCCGGTCATCAGGCCGGAGCCGTGATAGCCGCGCCAGCGCGAGATGATCTTCTTCTTCTCGGGGCGGCCGAGAATGTTGTTGTAGTACCAGATCAGCTTGACGTTGGTTTCGTTGGCGTCGGAGCCGCCGAGGCCGAAATAGACCTTGGACATGTTCTCCGGCGCGCGGTCGACAATCATCTTGGCAAGCGTGATCGAGGCTTCCGTGCCGTGGCCCACATAGGCGTGGTAATAGGCAAGCTCCCTGGCCTGCTCGGCAATGGCGTCGGCGATCTCGGTGCGGCCATAGCCGACATTGACGCAATAGAGGCCGGCAAAGGCGTCGAGCAGCCTGTTGCCGTCACGGTCCTCGATATAGACGCCGTTGCCGCCGGTCACGATGCGGTTGGGGCTTTCGCCGCGCGCATGCTGGGCCAGATGGGTCGAGGGATGGAAGAAGGCCTCGCGGTCCCACTGGTCGAGTTGGTCGTTCTTCAACAGCATGTCACTCTCCTGTTATTCTCAAACTGTGTCAGTCAGCGCTGCTCAACCGATGTTGCGGCAGACGTATTTGATGTTGGTGAAGGCTTCCAGCCCGTGGCGGGAGCCCTCGCGCTCGAGGCCGGCCTGCTTGACCCCGCCGAAGGGGATGGGCGCCCCGGTGATCTTGGTGCGGTTGACCGCGACCATGCCGAATTCCAGGCCGCGCGAAAGGCGGGCGATGCGGCTCGGGTCCTGCGTGTGCAGATAGGCGGCAAGGCCGGTTTCGGTGTCGTTCGCCTTCTCCAGCACGTCCGCTTCGTCATCGAAGGGGGTGAAGGCGGCAATCGGCCCAAACGTTTCCTCGCGGAAGATGAGCGCGGTTTCGGGCACATCGGCCAGAACCGTGGGCTCGAAGAAGGTTGGGCCGTGCCGCGACACGTTTCCGCCCGTTACCAGACGTGCGCCTTTTGCGAGCGCATCGGCAACCTGTTCGGTCTGCTTGGCAACGGCGCGTTCATGGATGAGCGGGCCGATATCGGGATCGCTGAGGCCATTACCGACGGTCAGTTCCTCGACCTTGCGGGCGAATGCGGCGACGAAGGCGTCATAGATGGAGCGCTCGATATAGAAGCGGTTGGCGGCAAGGCAGTCCTGCCCGGAGGTGGCGAACTTGGCCGAAATGGCGCTCTCGACCGCGTGATCGAGGTCGCAATCGGCAAAGGCGATGAAGGGCGCATGGCCGCCAAGCTCCATGACCAGACGCTTCACGGTCGGCGCGGACTGCGCGTAGAGCAGGCGGCCGATCTCGGTGGAGCCGGTAAAGGAAACGGCGCGCACACGGGTTGAGGCGGTCATCGCGCCGACCACTTCGGCGGCCTTGCCGGTGAGCACGTTGAAGACGCCTGCCGGCACGCCAGCGCGCTCGGCCAGCTCGGCAAGGGCGAGTGCGGAGAACGGCGTCTCGGAAGAGGGATGCGCGACCACGGTGCAGCCGGCGGCAAGCGCTGCCGCCGCCTTGCGGGTGAGCATGGCGGAGGGGAAGTTCCACGGCGTGACGAGGGCTGCAACGCCCAATGGCTCGCGCGAAACCTGCATGTCGGCGCCCGGCAGGTGTGAGGCAACGCTTTCGACCGAAACGCGCTTTGCTTCCTCGGCGTAGAAGGAGACGAAGGAGGCGGCGTAATCGATCTCGCCACGCGCTTCAGAAAGGGGTTTGCCCTGCTCCAGAACCATCAGATGAGCGAGGTCCTCCTTGGCGGCGACGATCAAATCGTACCAGCGCATCAGGATCTGCGCGCGCTCCTGCGGAAGGAGGGCCGCCCAGCCGGGAAACGCCGCGTGAGCCGCTTCAATGGTTTCATCGACCTGCTCGGCGGTGAGTGCCGGGACGCAGCCGAGCCGCGCACCATCGGCCGGGTTGAAGACGTCCACGACCGGGTCACCGGGGGCGGCGATCCAGTGACCGTTCGCATAGGCGTATTCACGGAAAAGGCGCGGATCGGCGAGATCGGAAAGGGCGGTTTTCTGAAGGGCTGCAATAGCGGACATCGGCTCACTCCCAAGCGGATTTCCAGTGTTTGGATTGACTGGAATTATGCCGTTCGGGCCGCCAAATTTTCTGATGAACTTGCCATGGCGCGCCAACGTTTCTTCTGAACTTCGCGCCGCTCGCCCATTATTCCTTCTGTGTCGTATCGTCGGTGTTCACCAGAACGCCAAGCGGGAACGCGCCCGGCTGCTTCACCGGCTTGGTGACGATGTAGGTGAAATAGCGCGCCAGACCGACATTCATGTCCAGAAGCCGGTCGACCAGACGCTGATAGGTATCGATATCGCGGGCGATGATCTGCAAAATATAGTCGAAACCGCCGCCGACAGCCCAGCAACCGGTGATTTCATCGATCTCCTGAACGCTGCGCTCGAATCGCTGGAAGTCTTCGGCGCGGTGGCCGGCAAGCTCCGCCGCCATGAAGACGGCGATGTGCGGGGCGAGCTTCGCCAGCGCCACTTCGGCGCGGTAACCGGTGATGATCCCCGCCTTTTCAAGGCGTTTCAGCCGCTCCCAGCAGGGGGCGGGCGTCAGGTTCACCCGTTCGGCCAGCGCCGCCTTGGAGATGCGGCCTTCCCTTTGAAGGATACCGAGGATTTTGAGATCGCGGTCGTCGAGCTTGAGCATGGTCAGCTCTGGATCGTCGTACCGGCTCCCGCTGTCAAGGCCCGTTCACGCGCCAGGGTGGCGATGGCCGTGTCCTGCGCGCCGGTTCCGGTGAGGTCGCAAATGGTGATCTGGTCGTCTCCGGTGCGACCGGTTCTGGCTCCGGTCACGATCTCGCCGAGCTCTGCGGGCGTGCCGCCATTCCAGTCGCCGGCACGGATCGCTGCCGCCAGTTCGCCCAGTTTTTCGCACTGGCTCACACGGTCGGCGACATAGAGATCGGCGCGGGAAAGCGCTGCCGGCTGCAACTCGTTCTTGCCTTCCTGATCGGACCCCATGGCCGTGACGTGAAGGCCCGGATGAAGCCAGTCGGCCATCAGAACCGGGGCGCGCGCGGGCGTGGTGGTGACGACAAGCTGGCTTTCGGCAACGAGACGGGCCGGGTCTGCTTCAGCTTTCACGTCGATGCCGAGGGTTTTGGCCAGATCGGCTGCGCAGGCTTCTGCCTTTTCTGCATCGCGCCCCCAGACGAGAAGACGGGAGAAGGGGCTTACCTGATGGGCGGCGATCATTTGCAGGCGGGCCTGCACACCGGTTCCCATGACGCCGGCGGTCTCGACACTCGACGGGGCCAGATGGCGGGCGGCGACCGCGCCGGCGGCAGCGGTGCGCACATCGGTGAGAAAGCCATTGTCGAGCAGAAGCGCTTCCACCAGCCCGGTTTTTGCCGAAAACAGGATCATCAGGCCATTGAGGCTCGGCAGGCCGATCTTCGGATTGTCGAAGAAGCCGGGGCTGACCTTGATGGCGAACCCGTCGAAGCCGGGAATATAGGCGGTCTTCACATCCACCTCGCCATGAACCTGCGGAATGTCCATGGACAGGATGGGCGGCATGATGACCGCGCCCGAGGCGAGCGCGCGGAAGGCGTTTTCCACCACGTCGATCGCTTCGAGGTCGAGCCGGACGGCCTTGCGCAGATCGGCTTCGGTCAGAACGAGAATGTCATGCGGCATGGATGTGTCCCTTGAGCGTTGTGTCGCCGAGCTGCACCGCCCGGCCAGACACGATGTCGGTGAAAACCTGCATGTCGACATTGCGCCCGGTTATGAGCGTGGCCGTGGGGCCGGGGTGCCTGCCCAGCCTGCCGGAAAGCAGTGCGGCCGCGCCCACAGCACTTGCGCCTTCGCAGACCAGCCGGTCTTCATGGTAGTGCACCTGCATGGCGCGGTAGATTTCTTCTTCGCTGACGAGGATCACCTCATCGAGGAAATCGCGGCAGAGCGCGAAGGAATGGCGGTTTTCGAGCCCGATGCCGCCGCCGAGCGAATCGGCAAGGCTCGCCATTTCGGTGACTGCCACCGGTTTTCCGGCCGCAAGCGAGGCGTGCATGGCCGCGCCGTGCTCCATGGTGATGCCGACGACCCGGATCGATGGCTTGATCGTCTTGAGCGCAAAGGCGATGCCGCCCGCAAGACCGCCGCCGGACAGCGGGATCAGCACGGTCTCAAGGTCCGGGCGCTGTTCCAGAAGCTCAGGCCCGATCGTGCCCTGGCCGGCGATCACATGGAGATCGTCAAAGGGCGATATCTCGTGGAATCCCTCTTCCTCGGCGAGGCGGCGGCTTTCCACCTGCGCCTCGTCCTGGCTCTTGCCGATGATCCGCGCTTCCGCGCCCAGAGCGCGGATGCCGGCAAGCTTGGCCTCGGGGACGAGGCTCGACATGCAGATAACAGCCCGGAAGCCGCGCGCACGGGCGGCATAGGCGACGGCCCGGCCGTGATTGCCGGTCGAGCAGCAGGTGACGCCTTTCGTGCTCTCCGGCAGGCTCAGGACGGCGTTCGCCGCGCCGCGCAGTTTGAAGGCGCCGGTCGCCTGACCGATTTCGAGCTTCAGGAGAACATCGTCACCGGCGATGGCGCTGAGACAGGGCGAGGGCGGCAAAGGCGTGTCGAGCGTGGCGATGCCGGCAATGCGTTTACGGGCGGCCAGAATGTCTGCAAGGGTGAGCGACGTCATTTGGGCGCGACCGGAATGCGTGAGGTCGTGTGACACATGAAAAGGCCCCCCCCGTGATGCGCGCCCCGTGATGCGCGAATACTTGATGATCAGAGGATTTGTACACATCATCATCCGGGTGGAGAATAGAACAACGACATTTGATGTCGTTTCTGTGCGATTCAGGCGTTCAAAAATGTGATGATGGATTAGTTGTACACAAGGTGGGAGAGCCTGATCGGTGTACGGTTTGTCCGGGTGCGTCAGCGTCCGGCTTTTCTCAGGTGGAGGAACCATGCCAGCAGCCGAAATGCCCTTCAGCGCGCAGGAATATGCCGCGCGTCTGGAAAAGACCCGCAACGCCATGGAGGCGAAGGGTATCGACGTTCTCTTCGTGGAAGATCCGTCCAATATGGCCTGGCTCACAGGCTATGATGGCTGGTCGTTCTACGTCCATCAGGGCGTGATCGTCTTCAAGGATGCCGATCCGATCTGGTGGGGCCGCGCCATGGACGGAAACGGCGCGGTGCGCACCGTCTACATGGATGATGAGAGGGTGCTGCGCTACCCGGATCACTATGTGCAGGCCAACACGTTGCATCCCATGCAGCATCTGGCGGAAATCCTGCGCATTCACGGCTATGGCAATCAGCGCATCGGCGTGGAGCTGGAGAATTATTACTTCTCCGCCAAGGCCTATCTGGTTTTGAAGGAAGAACTGCCGAACGCCACCTTCGTCGACGCGACGGCGCTGGTGAACTGGCAGCGCGCGGTGAAATCCGAAGAGGAAATCGTCTTCATGCGCCGGGCGGCGCGGATTTCGGAGAAGATGATCGACGGCATTGTCGAACGCATCGAGCCGGGTCTCAAGAAGAACGACCTGGTGGCCGAGATCTATGCGGACGCCATTCGCGGCGTGGATGACGACTGGGGCGAATATCCGGCCATCGTGCCGCTTCTGCCGACGGGCTCCGATGCGGCCGCACCACACCTGACCTGGGACGGGCGACGGTTCGAGCAGGGGCATGCGACCTTCTTCGAGATCGCCGGCTGCTATCGCCGCTACCACGCGCCGCTCTGCCGCACCGTGTTTCTCGGCACGCCGCCGCAGCACATGCTGGATGCGGAAAAGGCGCTGGTGGAAGGCATCGAGGCCGGGCTTGAGATCGCACGACCGGGCAACCGCGCAGGCCAGATCGCCGATGCGCTCTATGGCGCGCTGGAGCGGGCCGGCATCACGCGTGACGGGCGCTGCGGTTATCCGATCGGCATTTCTTATCCGCCGGACTGGGGCGAGCGCACAATTTCGCTGCGCCGCGAGGACGAGACGGTGCTGGAAGCCGGCATGACCTTCCATTTCATGCCGGGCCTGTGGATGGCCGACTGGGGGCTCGAAATCACCGAGAGCATCCTGATCACGGAAGACGGTCCGGCCGAGGCGCTGTGCCGCCGTCCGCGCGAACTGATCGTGAAGTCGTGATCCATGCGCACTGAAAGGCTTGATAACACGACCCGCATTCTGGCCGATCTGGTGGGGTTTCCCACCATTTCGGCAGAGAGCAATCTGGAACTGATCGCCTATGCCAGCGAAATGCTGAGCGCATTGGGCGCGCGGCTTTCGGTGACGCTGGATGAAAGCGGGCACAAGGCGAACCTGTTCGCCACGCTCGGGCCGGAGGGCGATGGCGGCATCGTCCTCTCCGGCCATTCCGATGTCGTGCCGGTGGACGGACAGGACTGGACCGGCGATCCGTTTGCGCTGCGCATGGGCGACGGCAATCTCTATGGGCGCGGCACATGCGACATGAAGGGGTTTATCGCCTGCTGTCTCGCCATGGCCCCGCACTTTGCCGGTCTCGACCTGAAACGGCCGCTGCATTTTGCCTTCACCTATGACGAGGAGGTGGGGTGCTTCGGTGCGCGGGCGCTGGTGGAGGAGCTGGAACGGGCCGAAATCCGCCCGTCCGTCGCCATTATCGGCGAGCCGACCATGATGCGCATCATCGAGGGGCACAAGGGCTGTTTTGAATACACGACCGAGTTCCGTGGCCTTGCGGGCCATGCCTCGGGGCCGGAGCGCGGGGTCAATGCGGTCGAATATGCGGTGCGCTATATCACGCGCCTGATGGCGATTGCCGAGGAACTCAAGACGCGGGCGCCGCTCGGCAACCGGTTTGACCCGCCCTGGACGACGCTTCAGGTGGGGACGATCTCGGGCGGTGCTGCGCGCAACGTGATTGCCGATCACTGTTCTGTGGAATGGGAGATGCGGCCTGTGCGCAACGAGGATGCGGACTTTGTAAAAGACCGCATTCGCGCCTATGCAGAGCTGGAACTGAAACCGGCGATGCGCGCCGTGTTTGAGGACGCCGACATCGTGACCCATGTGATCGGCGAAGTGGACGGGCTGGAGCCGGTGACCGAATCCGAAGCGCGGCAGATCGTTTCGGAGCTGACCGGTCTTACCGAAGCGGAAGTGGTGGCGTTCGGCACGGAGGCCGGGCTCTTCCAGAAGGCGGGCATCTCGTCCGTCATCTGCGGGCCGGGTTCCATCGAGCAGGCCCACAAGGCGGACGAGTTCGTTTCCATCGAACAACTCGACCAGTGTCTTGGGATGCTCGAGCGGCTGGGAAAAAGGATGAGCTGAGGACGATGGAGCAAAAACGATGACAGGCGAGGGACGGGCGCGGTTCGAGCGGATCTATGCGCTGCTGCGCTCCCGGATCTGTCTTCTGGATTACCCGCCGGGCATGCGGCTGCGTGAAGAAGACCTCGCGGAGGAATTCGAAACCAGCCGCACGCCGATCCGGCGCGTTCTGGCGCGGCTTGAAGACGAAGGCTATGTGCGCTCGGTGCACGGTGTTGGCACGATGGTGACCGATATCGACAGCGCCTCGCTCGAGCAGGTCTACCGGCTGCGCGTGGAGCTTTCCGAACTGATCGGCCGGCTTTCGCCCATCGTGCCGGACGCGGAGACCATCGAGGCTTTCGATGTCATGCGGCGGCGCTGCGAGGCGCTGGCGAAAGCGCCGGACCAGCGCACCTTCGCGCAGCTCAACATGGATTTTCTGGATCTCCTGATGACGCTCACGGAGAACGAGCCGCTGCGGGAGTTTTCCGAACGGCTCTACTACCAGACCACGCGCTTCTGGCTGAAGACGGTGGCCGGTCTTGAGCGCCATGAAGAAGCGCTTGCCAGCGAAACGGACTATTTCCTGCGCGAAATCTCAGACATCGCCACGGCGGTTTCGTGCGGGGCGCTGGAAACGGTCGGGCAGGTGCGCCGGGCGCATGTGGCGATGAGCTATGCAAGGCTCAAGGCGCGTGCGCGCGGCGATGTGCTGCCCGACGAGGTTTAGGCGCAGTGAGTGGCTCTCTCAAGCTTCGGCCTCTTGCGCAAGGGCGCTGAGGTCTGGCAGGTCCGAGGCTCCGCCAACACGCATCACGGCTTCAGCGCCACATCGATTGCCCGCTTCAAGGCACTGTTTTAGCGGCAGTTTCGCAAGCCAGGCGTCGATGAAGCCAGCGTTGAATGCGTCGCCCGCACCGGTGGAATCGATTACATCCACGGGCTTTGTCGGTGCGGAAACGGTTTCCTCCGCCGTGATGGCGATGGAGCCATCCGGCCCACGCTTCACGATTGTGAGCGGGGCCGGCGGGGTTGCCGCCTTCAGAATGCCAAGCCGCTCTGCTTCCGTCTCGTTGGGAAGGAAGATGTCCACGGCGGAAATCAGCCCGGCCAGATCGTCGCGCGCGAGCACCGCATCGTCCCAGGAGCAGTCCAGCGAAATGGACAGGCCCGCCGAACGCGCCTTCTCGATGAGGTCGGGCGCTTCGACCAGCGTGGCAAGCTCGCCGATGTGGAGATGCGCAAACGCGCCGCTCGCAACTGCCGCATCGAAAGCCCCGGGTACGGCGGGGCCGGCGCGGCGCGTCAGGAAGGCGCGTTCCAGGCCCGACGCCATGGCGACCGTGATTTGCGGATCGAGATTGGCCGGGGTTTCCTCCGATGCCGAAAGGTCGACGCCGCTTGCCTCAAGGTCGGCCATCAGGGCGCTGGCAAAGGGGCCGGATGGAAGCGCCGAGGCGAGCGAAACCGGGCGGCCGAGAGCGGCCACATAGGCTGCGGTGATGAACGCGCCGCCACCGGGCTTGATCGACAGGCCGCCGGCGAACACCTCTTCGCCGAGTGTCGGCATCTTCGGCAGTTCGGTGAAGATAAGGTCGCAGTAAAGTCGGCCCACACTCAAAACGCGGCCCGAGCGTTTGGCTCGCGTCACGGCAGGGCCTCCCCGGATTTCGCGTCGAAGAGATGCATCTCGCCGGCGCTTGCCGTCAGGTTGACCGTCTCGCCGGGCTTCGGCGGCTCGCGGCCGGACGCCTTGGCGATCACTTCGTAGCCATTCACGCCGACATAGACCAGCGTGTCCGCGCCAAGCGGCTCGACGATGTTGACCTTGCCGGAGAAGAGGCCCTTGTCGCCGGTCACGACCAGATCGTCCGGACGCACGCCGACCACCACGTCAGCGCCTTCGGCGGCCTTGCGGTGGGGCAGTTCGATGCCGAGACCGTCGCCGAGCTTCACGCCATTGCCATTCCAGGTGCCCGGCAGCATGTTCATGGAGGGAGCGCCGATGAACTGGGCGACAAAGGTGTTTGCGGGCTTGTGGTAGACCTCCAGCGGTGTGCCGACCTGCTGGATATAGCCGTCCTTCATGATCACGATACGGTCAGCCATGGTCATGGCTTCAACCTGGTCGTGGGTCACGAAAATAATTGTGTTTCCAACGCGTTGATGCAGCTTCTTGATCTCAAGCCGCATCTGCGTGCGCAATTGCGCATCAAGGTTGGAGAGCGGTTCGTCGAACAGGAAGACGGCAGGGTCGCGCACCATGGCGCGGCCAATGGCGACGCGCTGCCGCTGACCGCCGGAGAGCTGGTTGGGACGGCGCTCGAGAAGGTCGGTCATGCCGAGAATGGCGGCAACCTCGTCAATGCGCCTGTCCTTGTCCTCTTTCGAGAGTTTGGAGGTGCGCAGGCCGAAACCGATATTCTTGCGCACGGACATGTGCGGATAGATGGCGTAGTTCTGGAACACCATCGCGATATCGCGGTCCTTGGGCTCCAGATTGTTGACCAGGCGGTCGCCAATGTGGATCTCGCCGCCGGTAACCTCTTCGAGGCCGGCGATCATGCGCAGCGTCGTGGATTTGCCGCAGCCCGAAGGGCCGACGAAGACGACGAATTCGCCATCCGCCACATCGAGGTCGATGCCGTGCAGCACCTCGACCTTGCCATAGGTTTTGACGAGTTTGCGAAGGTTGAGTGTGGCCAAGGGTCTACTCCTGCAAGAGTGCGCCAAAGGCGGCGTCGAGCGCGGCCCCGGCATTGGCAGCGCGGGCAAGGGCCGCGGCCTGTTGTTCTGAAAGGCTGGCAAGCGTGGCGCGGTAGGTTTCAAGCGCCTCGTTCATGGCTTTGGGCGCGGGGCCGCCGAAACGTTCGCGCACCGTCACGAAATGACGCGCGCTGACGGCTTCGCCATAGGCTGCGCGGTCGAGCGTGCTGTCGCGGCCGGTCAGGCCCGTAAAGGCTTCGGAGAACGCCTCGAAGCCTTCGCCGAGCGGCTTGCCGGCGGCAATGACGGCGCGGGCCGTGGCGGCTGCGATCTCATGCGCCTGCCGGAAGGACAGGTTCTCGCGGCGCACCAGCGTATCGGCCAGTTCCGTCACGGTGATGCAGGCGGCGTCGATGTTTCTGGCCACGCGCTCGCCATCGATGGAAACGGCGCTGATCAGGGCTGCCAGAAGGTCGAGCGCGCGCGCGCCGCTCTGGAAAGCCGCATAGCCGGCCACCTGAACCTCGCCCTCACTGTCATTCATGTCGGTGAACGGCGTGTTGTGCATCGTGTTGACGACCGCATCGGCCCGGCCGCAGGTCATGGAAGCGAGGTGGCGCAGGTGCTCGATGGGCACCGGATTGCGCTTCTGCGGCATGATCGAGGAGATCTGCACGAGGCTGCCGGGCACATGGAGCTGTCCCACCTCGAAGGCCGACCAGAACTGCATGTCCTGGATCAGGCGGCCAAGATGCAGGAAGGTCAGCTTCATCGCGCTGTAGAGGCCGGTGACATAGTCGACCGAGGCGATGCAGCCATAGGAATTGCGCAGCGGCTCGGAGAAGCCCAGCAGATCAGCCATGCGGGCGCGATCAATGGGGAAGCCGCTGGTGGTGATTGCGGCAGCGCCCATCGGGCAATGGTCGATATTGGCGCGCGCGGCCTGAAGGCGCTCGATGTCGCGCAGAAGCACTTCGACGGCCGCCGACAGATAGTGGCCGAAGGTCGAGGGCTGTGCCGGCTGGCCGTGCGTGTAGGCAACGATCAGCGTGTCGCGCTCGGCTTCAGCCTTGGCGATCAGGGCGGAGGCGAGGGCCTGCGCCTTTTCGATCAGCGTGTCGGCATGGGCCTTCAATGTGAGCTTGAAGACCGTATGGTCCATGTCGTTGCGCGAGCGGGCCGTGTGCAGCATGCCGGCGAGATCCGGTCCAAGCCGCTTCTTCAGCTCGGCCTCGACGAGGAAGAAATAGTCTTCCACCTCGCCGGTATAGGTGAGGGCGTCGACATCGACCGTCTCGTCGATGTCGATCAGCGCGCCGGCGATGCGGGCGGCGTCCTCACGCGTCAGGATGCCCGTTTCGGTGAGCATCACCAGATGCGCCCGGTTGATGGCGCGGAACGCACCCACATAATTGGCCTTCACGCCTTCAAAGAGCGGCGCAAGCACCGTGTCCTTGTAGACGGGATGGGGAAATTTCTCGTTGAGACTCATCGTTCACTTATCCCTTGAGGCCGGCCATGACGACACCACGGATGATGAAGCGCTGGAAGATCAGGAAGACGACCAGCGTCGGCAGCGTGGAGATGGCAGCACCCGTCATGATCAGCTCCCAGGCCACGTCCACCTCGTCGCCAAAGCTCGAGAGGCCGACCGGCAGCGTGTACATCTCGGCAGAGTTGGTGACGATCAGCGGCCAGATGAAGGCGGTCCAGTTGCCGAGGAAGACGAAGATCGCCAGGGCGGCAAGGGCGGGGCGCACGAGCGGCATGGCCACCTGCCACCAGATCTGGAATTCGTTCAGCCCGTCGATGCGCGCAGCCTCCAGGAAATCGTCGGGAACGGTCTCGAAGAACTGCTTCATGAGGAAGGTGCCGAAGGCGGTCATGACGCCCGGGAACATGATGCCCCAATAGGTGTCGAGCCAGCCAAAACTCTTGCTCATGAGATACCACGGGATGACCAGCATCTCGGTCGGGATCATCAGCGTCGACAGGATGGCGATGAAGACGAGATAGCGGCCGGGGAACTTGAACTTGCAGAGCGCGTAGCCAACCAGCGCGTCGAAGAAGACGGCCGACACGGTGGTGAGGATGGCAATGACCAGCGAGTTGATGAACCAGCCGTAGAAGCGTCCGTCTTCGAGAACATAGGTGTAGTTCTCGATTGTCGGCTCTTCGGGGATCAGGTTCAGATTGTAGACCTCGAAGGGAAATTTCAGCGAGGTCGAGATCATGAACACGATCGGCATGACCATGAGGATGCCGCCGCCGAACAAGAGCACCCAGCGGATGAACTGGCCCATATTGCGCCGTGAATTGCGCGAGGAGCCGGAGAAGAGCGCGTCCGTGGACGCTTTGACTGCAATGTCCTGACTGGCCATGTCAGCTATCCTTCAGGAGACGAAGCTGGATCAGGCTGACGACCAGCAGAATGGTGAAGAGAACAACGGTCTGCGCGGCTGCGTAGCCCATGTTGAAGCCGTTGAAAGCGGTGTCGTAGATCAGGAGCACCAGTGGCTTGGTGGAGTTCAGCGGACCGCCCGGATTGTTGGTGGTCATGTTGAACACCTGATCGAAGATCCGCAGGAAGCCGATCGAGGAGAAGACGACCAGGAACACGATGGTGGGCTTGAGGAGCGGAATGGTGATTTCCGTCAGCACCGTCCAGGTGGAGACGCCATCGATGCGGGCTGCCTCGTAATAGCTCTGTGGAATGGCGCGCAGGCCGGCCATGAAGATGATGACCTGAAAGCCGAGACCCGCCCATACGGCCGGTGCGAGCACCGAAGGCAGGGCGTTGGTGGTGGAACTCAGGAATTCGATCTGCGCAAAGCCTAGGCTGGCCAGGAAATTGTTGAACACGCCGATGGGAACCGGCTGGTAGAACCAGCGCCAGACCCAGGCCATCGCCACCGCGCTCGTCATGAAGGGCAGGAAGTACAGTGCACGGATCGTGCCGTGCATGAACCGCACCTTGTCGAGGTGATAGGCAATGATGAAAGACAGGACGAGGCTGATCGGCGTGCCGAGGATCAGATACATGAAGGTGTTCTTGAACACTTTCCAGAAGACCGGATCGCTGAACAGCTTTGCGTAGTTTTCCAGTCCGACGAATTTGCGGTCGCCAAGCAGGTTCCATTCCTGAAAGGAAAGAACGAAGGCGTTGGCCGTCGGATAGAAACGGATGACGACGTAGAAGAGAACGGGGAGGGCGAGGAAAGCCCAGGCCCAGACGATCTGCTTCTGCGGTATGGATAGGTTTTTGTAAAAGCGCATGGCCCCGTCCCGGTCGGCGCCAGAGTGTCTTCGCCCGTGCCGAAGCCCGCGAAACCACCCTGTCTGTCTGTCTGTCGATGCGTCGATGCGAAGCCGGATGTGTTCACCCGGTAGCAGAAAACGCTGAAAGGGCGTCCGAACATGGTCCGGACGCCCGACAGGCCTTATTTGTTGTAATACTCGTCGAGGATTTTCTGCTCTTCCCCGGCGGCCTGGGAGACGCTCTCTTCAAGCGCCTGACCCTGCAGCTCGATGCGCTGCATCATGTCCACCATCGTCTGGCGCTGGGCGCTCTCATTGGCGAAGACCGTGGTCTTTGCGTATTCGAGACCCTTGATGAAGGGGCCGTAGACGGGGTGGTTGACATTCTCGTCGGTCATTGCGGCAGAGGGTTTGGCCGGAAGCTCGCCAACGGTTTCGAGCCAGATCTGCATGGCTTCGTCGGAGGTGAGGTATTCCATGAACTTGACCGCCGCATCGAACTTCTCGCCTTCCGCCTTGGAGGTGATGGCGTTCACCCAGTAGGAGGAATAGTTCGACTTGGTGCCGTCAGGACCGGCCGGCAGCTCCGCCACGCCCCATTTGAGGCCGCGCACGTTTTCCAGCGCGCCGATGCGGAAGGAGCCGTCGATGTGCATGCCGGCGCGGCCCGCCTTGAAGGCTGCCTGCGGCTCGTCCATGAAGGCAGCCTTGGTGACGCCGTGCTTGGCCTGCAGGTCGTTGTAGAAGCCGAAAGCCTTGAGACCGGCTTCGTTTTCGTAGTTCACCTTCTTGTAATCATCGAGATAGGGCTCGCCGCCGAACTGGCGGATGAGCACTTCACGGATCCAGTGATGGTCCTGCGCGGTCATGCCGGTGGTGATGCCGACGGCGGTAAGGTTTCCGGCGCCGTCCTTTTTGGTCAGCTTCTTTGCCGCCTCGACGAACTCGTCGAGATTGGCCGGCGGGTTCTCGATACCGGCCTCATCGAACATGCGCTCATTGTAGAAAAGCGCCAGCGAACGCACGGCCGTCGGCAGCGCCCAGTAGCTGTCGCCCATCCGCATCGCCTTGACCATGGGGAAGAACTCTTCCTCGATCTTCTCCGGCGGGAAGGTGTCGGCCGGCAGCGGCTGGATCAGCTCTGCCTCGACATAGTCGTTCAGCCAGCCATAGAACAGCTGCACAACGTCCGGACCCTGGCCGGCCGGAATGGCGGCGGCAACCTTGGTGCGATAGCTGTCATAGGGGAAATGCGTCATCTTGACGGTGATGTCGGGATTGGCCGCCTCGAAATTCTCGATCAGTTGGTCCATCGCCTTGACGCGGGCGTCGAAGAAGTACTGCCAGTATTCGATCTCGACAGCCGAAGCGCTGGTGGCCGCAGCCGTAAGCGCTGCCGTCGCAGCACCCAGGATGTAAGTCCGTAACCTGTGCAATTTCATTTTACTCGCTCCCTTTGACCGCCAGCCGCCTCTTTCCGGCTGGTTTCGGCATTCACCCTCAGATCGGCCATCCGGTAATGACAGCCGGCTCATTCGTTAACGATTAACTCAATCAAGTTGAATGTTCAAGTAAGTTGAATTAATAAGCCTGTATGAAGATTGTCCACCCACGCCGCATCGTCGGATCGAACGCTGAACGCACCCGTCTGCACAATCGACAGGTGGTGCTTGGGCATGTGCGTGAGCGCCAGCCCATCGGGCGCGCCGAGATCGCGCGCATTTCGGGACTTTCCACGCAGGCGGTGAGCAACATCATCGCGGAGCTGGAGGAGGACGGTTTCATCGTCGAGGCCGGTCGCCAGTCGGCGGGCCGGGGGCTTCCGGTCCTGCAATACCGGCTGAACGGGGATGGCGCGGCGGCGCTCGGCATCGAGGTGCGGCCGGATGCCATGTTCGGCGCGCTGGTGAACCTTGCTGGCGAGACGCTTTTCACGACGCGCGAAGCCCTGCCAAAGAACGATCCGAAGACGGTTGCAGATGTGGCCCGGCGCATCAGGACGGTGGCGCTCCATGGCCGGAATGCGGAAAAGCAGGACATTCTGGGCGCTGGCGTCGTCATGCCGGGCCCGTTCGGAAAGGTCGGCATTTCCGGTGCCGGTCAGACAGCCCTGCATGGCTGGGAGGAGACGGACCCCGTCGCGCTGTTTGAGGATGCGCTCGACATGGCGGTCGTGGTCGAGAACGACGCCACCGCCGCAGCCGTTGCCGAGCGCGTGCGCGGCGTTGCATCGGGGCTCAGGACTTTCTGCTTCATCTATTTCGGCGCGGGTCTCGGCCTTGGCGTCGTCAATGATGGCGAGGTGCAGCGCGGCGCATTCGGCAATGCGGGCGAGATCGGTCATGTGATCGTGACGCCGGGTGGACGCCAGTGCGCCTGCGGCAACAAGGGCTGTCTGGAAACCTATGCGAGCCGCATTTCCGTGCGCTCCAAACTGGCCTGTGCCGGCGTCGAGATCGACAGCGCGACCGACATCGAGAAGCTTTATGAAGCAGGCAATCCGCATCTGATGGAGTGGATCGGCGAGGCGGCCGGCCCGCTCTCGCAGGCCATCGGCATGATCGAGAACCTGTTCGATCCGGAAACCGTCATTCTCGGCGGGGCGATGCCCGACGAAGTGCTCGATCACCTGATCGGCGCGCTGCATCTGCCCGGCGGCTCGGTTGCGGCCCGTGAGGGGCGCGTTTCTCCGCGCGTGCAGCGCGGCGCATGCGGCCGCCTGACGGCCGCCCTTGGCGGGGCAGCCCTCGTCATCCACGACACCATTACCCCGCGCATTGCCGCGAAGACTTGATAATTTCCGGGAGGTTTGGAATGCCCTTGTCCGATCAGGAGCGTATTGACGCGCAGATGCGCAACCCGCGTATCGTCCAGCTGTGGCGCGCGCTGGCGCCGCTGAAATCCTGCGTCTCCTTCATGAATACGGGCGCGCATCCCGATGACGAGACGTCCGAGATGCTGGCAGCGCTCGGTTTGCGGGACGGCGTGGCGCTGTCATTCGCCTGCGCCAATCGCGGCGAGGGCGGGCAGAACGCCATCGGCTCGGAAGTCACGCATGATCTGGGTGTGGTGCGCACTGCCGAGATGGAGCGCGCCGCCGATGTGCTGAACCTCAATCTCTACTGGCTTTCCGAAACGCCGGACGACGCCGTCTTCGATTTCGGTTTTTCCAAGAGCGGCAAGGAAACGCTGGGCAAATGGGGACGTGAACGCACGCTCAAGCGTTTCGTCGAGATCATACGCACCGAACGCCCGGACATCATCTGCCCGACTTTCCTCGACATTCCGGGCCAGCACGGCCATCACCGGGCGATGACGGAACTGGCGCATGCGGTGATGGACGCGGCGGCTGATCCGGCGTTTCCCGATGTGGATCTGCCGGTATGGCAGGTGAAGAAGCTCTATCTGCCGGCATGGTCCGGTGCGGGCGACGCCTATGATGACGATCTGCCGCCACCGAGCGCCACGCTGACGGTGAAAGGCGGCGGCGAAGACCCGGTGACGGGCTGGAGCTGGGCGCAGATCGGCGAGCAGTCACGCGTGTTCCATCGCACGCAGGGCATGGGCCGCTGGGTCGCGCATGGCGCGCCGAACGACTGGCCGCTCCATCTGGTGCGCTCGGAGGTTTCCGGCCCGGATGACAGTGTGACGGACGGCCTGCCGGTCACGCTGATCGATTTGGCGGCGTTTGCCGGTGCTCCGGAAATCGCCGCGCAACTTGTAACTGCGCATGAGGCCTGCATGGCGGCCATTGCCGCTTTCCCGAACAGGGAGAGCGTGGCGCGAAAGGCGGCCTCGGCACTCAGGGCCGTTCGCGAGGCGCGCGATGCCTGCCCGGCGCACGCCCATGACGAGGTGCAGCACCGCCTTGCCGCCAAGGAAGTTCAGCTTTCGCACGTGATGCGGATCGCAAGCGGGGTGCAGGTGCGCGCTGCACTTGAGCGCGACATTCTGCGCCCTGGCGAGAGCGTGGCGCTGACCATCGAGAGCGCCGGACCCGTGGCGGAAGTGACGCCCGTCGTGCCGGAGGGCTGGCGCGCTGCCGATGGCCTCGTCCATGTGCCGGAGGATGCGCAACCCACCGACTGCTATCCCGCGCATTATCTGCCGGGCAGGGCGCGCCTGCCTGCGGTGCGTGTGGGCGTGACCATTGACGGGGTTTCGGCGGAAACGCTCCTGCCGCTCGAGCGCGCGCCGGTGGTTCTGCCCGCGCGCTCGGCCACGCTTGCGCCTGACCGGGCGCTGATCAATGTTGCAGCGAGTGCGCGCACGATCGATCTGCGCGTTTCGGAACTCCATCCGGCGCAGGCGGAAACCGCGCTGGAACTGCCGGACGGCTGGACTGCATCGTCGGTGACGGGGGGGGTGCGGGTTACAGCGCCTGAGGCCATTGCGCCGGGGCTCTATGAACTGCCGCTGGAGATTGACGGTCAGACGGCCGAAACGGTTCACCGGTTCGATTATCCGCATATCGGCGCGCGGGCGCGCGCCTTTCCGGCCAAGCTCTCCGTGCGGGTGCTCGACGTGGCGCTGCCGGATGTGCGTGTCGGCTATGTGGGCGGCGGCAATGACCGCGTCGGACTGTGGCTGCGCGCACTGGGGCTCGATGTCACCGACATGAGTGATGAGGCGCTGACGGCTGAGGGGCTGAAGGACATCGACACGCTGGTGGTGGGCATTTTCGCCATGCGCGCCCGTCCGGCGCTTAAAGAAGCGATGCCCGCGGTGAAAGCCTGGGTGGAGGATGGCGGCAATCTGGTCACGCTCTATCACCGCCCGTGGGATGCGTGGGATCCGGAGACGGTGCCGCCGCGCCGGCTGGAGATCGGCAAACCGTCGCTGCGCTGGCGGGTGACGGATGAGAATGCCGAGGTGACCCATCTCGCGCCCGGACATCCGCTGCTCAACACGCCGAACCGCATCACGGATGAGGACTGGAAGGACTGGCACAAGGAGCGCGGGCTTTATTTCGCCAAGAGCTGGGACGAGGCCTATGAACCGCTTCTGTCCATGGCTGATCCGGAAGAGGAAGCGCATAAGGGCGCGCTTCTCTCGGCGCGGATCGGCAAGGGGCGGCACACCCATGCGGCGCTGATCCTGCATCACCAGATGGAGAAACTGGTGCCCGGCGCGTTCCGCCTGATGGCGAACCTTCTGGCGCGGCCGTGAGTGCGCCTGCCACGGCAAAGGACAATCTGCGCGCCGGGGCCTGGCTTCTGGCGGATATGGGGCTCAACATCTGGGCCATATCCATCGTCAAGGCGCTGGGCGCGGGCTATCCGCCGTGGCAACTCGTTTTTCTCAGGGCACTGGTCGGGTTCTGCCTGATCCTGCCGTGGCTGGCGCGTCAGCGGCAGGTTCTGTGGTCGATCGACCGCGTTCCGCTGCATCTGTTCCGGGTGTTCCTGTCGGCCGTGGCGCTGACGGGCGGCTTCTACGCCGTCGCGCATCTGCCGCTGGCGCTTTACATGACCATGAATTTTACGCGGCCCGTCGTGCTGGTGGCGCTTTCCGCGCTGATCCTGCGCGAGGCGGTGTCCGGTTCGCGCTGGCTTGCGGCGGGGCTGGGGCTCGTCGGCGCGTTCATCGCTGCAAGCCCCGGCAATGTGGAATGGACGCCGGCCCTGCTCGCGGCGCTGGCCGCCGTTCTGGCAGGCACGGGGGCGATCATCGTCACACGCCAGCTCAAGGGCACGCCGCCGGTTGTGATGATGCTGTTCTATACGGGCGGGCTGGCGCTGACCACCGCCTGGCCGGCCATTTCGGGCTGGCAGGACGTGGCGGCCGGTCACTGGCCGTTTCTGCTGGCGGTCGGCGTTTTCTCGCAGGCCGCACAGTTCTGTTTTCTGCGGGCGCACTGGCTTGGCGATGCGGGGTTTCTGGGACCACTCGGCTATTCGAGCCTGATCCTGTCGGGCGTGGTGGGCTATGTCTTCTTCGGTGAGGTGCCCAGCCTCAACACGGTGATCGGCGCGGCCATCATCGTTTCGGCCACTGCCTTTCTCACATTGAGGACGGCGCGGCTGAGAAGCCACGCCGCCTCTGGCAGTTGAAGCCTGTAAGCGCCGATCAATCGGGATCGGCGCCTTCGGCAATCGCCTCGTCGGCGATCTTGGGACGGAAGTAGCGACCGACGATCAGCGGCATGACGAAGCCGATGATGGCGAAGGACCAGAGCCCGATGGCGAGCCACGAGTTGAACAGCATCGTCCAGTCGCCGTCATGAATGGTCATCGCGCGGCGCAGGTTCTTCTCCATCTGGTCGCCCAGAAGAACGCCGAGGATGATCGGCACCAGCGGCACGTCGAGCTTGCGCAGAACCCAGCCCAGAACGCCGAAGGCGATCATCACCAGAAGGTCGAAGGTGGAGCCGGAAATGCCGTAGATGCCGACGAAGGAGATCATCGCCACGGCGGGCATCAGATACCGGGTCGGGATCAGCAACACGCGCACGAACAGCGACACCAGCGGCAGGTTCATGGCCAGAAGCATGATGTTGCCGATGAAGAGCGCGGCGATCAGGCCCCAGACCACATCCGGGTTCTGCTGGAAGAGCAGGGGGCCGGGGGTGATGTTGAGCGCGAGCAGCATGGCGAGCAGGACGGCGGTGGTGCCGGAACCGGGAACGCCGAGCGCCAGCATGGGCACCAGCGCGCCGCCGGCGGCCGAGTTGTTGCCGGCCTCGGGCGCTGCCACGCCGCGCGGATCACCCTTGCCGAACGTGCCGTTGCGGTCGGAGATGCGCTTCTCGAACGTGTAGGAGATGAAGGAGCCGAGTGAAGCGCCTGCGCCCGGCAGAACACCGGCGATGAAGCCGAAGACCGTCGAACGGCCCATGGCCGGAATGGTTTCGCGCACCATCTTCCAAGGCGGCACGATGCGGCCCACCTTGACCACCTTGTCGTCTGCACCGCCGCCGGCGCGGTGTTCGAGGAAGATGAACACTTCCGAAAGCGCGAACAGGCCGACAATGGCGACGAGGAAGTCGATGCCGTCATAAAGATGCACTTCGCCGAAGGAAAAGCGCGGAACTCCGGTCTGGCCATCGACGCCGATGGTGGCGATGCCAAGGCCCAGAACCGCGGCCAGCGCCGCCTTGGCCTGATTGCGGCTGGCGATGCCGCCAAGCGTGGCGAAGGCGAGCACGAACAGCGCGAAATACTCGGCCGGACCGAACAGGAGCGCGACCTTGACCAGCTGCGGCGCGAGGAAGACGAGGCCCCAGGTGGCGAAGAACGCGCCGACGAAGGATGCAAGACCGGAGATGGCGAGCGCTTCGCCGGCCTTGCCGGCCTTGGCCATGGGGTGGCCGTCAAGCGTTGTCATGAGGGCCGGTTCATCGCCTGGAATGTTGAGCAGGATCGATGAGATGCGGCCACCATACATCGCGCCATAATAGACGCTGGTCAGCAGGATGAGCGCCGGTGTGGCCGGCAGGCCGAGGGTGAAGGCGAGCGGAATGAGGATCGCAACGCCGTTTGAAGGGCCGAGCCCCGGCAGCGCGCCGATGATGGTGCCGAGAAAGCAGCCGATCAGCGCCAGCATGAGGTTCTGCCAGGTCAGTGCGACGGCAAAGCCGTCTGCCAAAGAGGCTAGTGTGTCCATGATAGGGCCTCCCGTCTCAGAAGCCCCAGGGGCCGCGTGCAAGCGACAGCCCCAGGACGAGATGGAAAATGACATAGATGCCGACGGCGATCACAACGCCGGCGATGATGGCGGAAACGGGGTGCGACCCCAGACGCCAGGAAAGGTAGCTCGCTGCGATGGCCGTGCAGAGCACGAAGCCATATTCCTTCAGGAACAGCGCATAGGCGATCATCACGGCGGTGGCGACGCCGATTTCAAACAGCCGCGCGAAGCCTGGCCATTCCGGCTCGGTGTCCGGCTTGATAATGATGACCACGCTGGAAATCGCGAGCACGGTACCGATCATGTAGGGAAAGGCCTTGGGGCCAAACGGATCGGATATGAAGCTCAGTTCGATCTGCGTCGCCTGCCACATATAGAAGGCGGCGAGGAGGAAACCGAAAACGCCGAAGATGCGGTCGCTCATGACAGACGTGTTCCCCTGATTGTTCTTGATACAATTCGGGCCTGTGGGGTGTCCCGACAGGCCCGATTAGGTTCGCTCGTGCGTTACTTCACGATGCCGATCTGTTTGGACAGATCGGTGATGGAATCGATGGATTCCTTCACGAAGGCCTGGAATTCCGCGCCCTGCAGGTCGAGCGGTGCGAGACCATTGTTGGCCATGACCTCTTTCCACTCGTCAGAGGCATAGACCTTGCTGACGGCGTCGACCCAGTAGTCATAGGCTTCGTCCGACATGTTGCCGGGGGCATAGAAGCCGCGCCAGTTCGCACCGATCACGTCGATGCCCTGTTCCTTCGCCGTGGGGAAGGAGGAGAAATCGCCTTCAAGACGCTCGGGCGCCATGACGGCAATGACCTTGATGTCGCCGGAATCGACGAAGCCCTTGGCTTCCGAAGCATCGCCCGTGAACGCCTGCACGGAGCCGGCGAGGAGCTGGGTAACCGCTTCACCGCCACCGTCAAAGGCGACATATTTGACCTGACGGACATCCTCGATGCCGGACTTGGAGGCGGCGATCAGAACCTTCAGATGATCCCAGCCGCCCACGGCAGAACCGCCGGCCACAGAGACGGAGGACGGGTCCGCCTTGATCTTGTCCATCAGCTCGGGGAGCGTGTTGATGGGCGAATCCTTGGCGACGGCGATCACGCCGTAATCAGCGCCGACTGCGCCGACCCAGCGCACCTGATCCATCGTGTTGCCGGGGAACGCGCCCTGGGCGAGACGGGTGGCGGTTGCCGAGGAGGCGGCGACAATCAGATTGTTCTCGTCATTGCGCTTGCCGACGACTTCGGCAAAGGCCACACCACCGCCGCCGCCGGCGACATTGGCGACCTGCATGGTGCCGGGAACAAGCTTCAGGTCCTGAAGCGTCTTGCCAACCTGGCGGCAGGTGAAGTCCCAGCCGCCGCCCGGATTTGCAGGCGCGATGCACTCGGTGTTGTTGGGATCGAACGCGAACGCCGACAGGCTGGACGCAAGTGTGACCACGGCCGCAAGGCCAAGCAGCTTCTTCATGGAATTCCTCCTGTTAAGCAGTTCCGCCGCATGGTGGACGGAACTCTCCTCAAACCTGTTTTTTAACCGCTGTCCTCCCGGAAACCGGAGCGGTGCGCCAATGAGATTGTTCTCATGACGATGGAGAGCCTATAGGGTGTCCCTGTCACAAAGCTGTCAAAGTCGGGAAAAATGCATTTCTTGATCGTCGAAGACACACGCGATGTCGCAGAAGCCATTGAAAGAAGGCTGGAAAAGGCCGGTCATGTGAGTGATCGTGCGGAGACGCTGGAAGACGCAAGGCACTTCGTGGCGATGGCGCATCACGACCTTGTCATTCTCGACATCAATCTGCCCGACGGGTCGGGCATCGCGTTTCTGAAAGCGCTGCGGGCTGCGGGAAACCGGGTTCCGGTGCTGGTCCTCACGGCGCGGCTTGCGGTCAACGACAAGATCGATGCGCTCGATCTCGGCGCGGACGACTACATGATCAAGCCGTTTGATCTCGGCGAGCTGGAAGCGCGCATCCGCGCCATCATCCGTCGGCGCAGCGGCGAGGCCGACCGGACGCTTTCGGTCGGAAAACTCACTTTCGACATGGCGGCGCGGCGGGTTCTGATCGACGGGCAGCCCTGTGATCTGACCCGGCGCGAGCAGACGCTTCTGGAGATTTTCCTGACAAACCGGGATCGTGTTCTCGACAAGGAGGATTTGCTCCTGCGCCTGTTCGGCCATGATGATGAGCGCAATCCCAATGCGGTGGAGCTCTATGTCGGGCGGCTGCGGCGCAAGATCGAGGGTTCCGGACTGGAAATCCGCACCTTACGGGGGCTCGGCTATCAGGCGGTGACGATGGAGACGGGCGGCTGATGGCGCATCAGGGGCGCGAGGCTGCGCCCGACCGCAGCCTTTCGATTGCCTATCGACTGGCCATTTCTCTGACTCTGGTGCTCGGGCTCGCCGTGGCAGCGACGATTTATGCGGCCTATGGCTATGGCCGGCAGGCGGCCAACGAAGCCTTCGACCGGCTGCTTCAGGGCGCGGCGCTTCAGATTGCGGAGCGCATTTTCGTGATCGAAGGCGAGGTGCGCGTCGATATCCCCGTTTCGGCGTTCGAGCTTCTCTCGCTTGCCAAGGACGAACGCGTTTTCTACCGGGTCGCGCAGCCGGACGGCGCGACGCTGACGGGCTATGAAGACTTCCCGCTGCCCGAAACTGACGAGATCCCCGAGGGCGGTCTTGCCTATGAAGTGGATTTTGGCGGCGAGCGGGTGCGCGCGCTTGCAACCCTGCGCAGGCTGGCCGAACGGGCGGTGAGCGGCGATATCTACATCGTCGTGGCGCACACCACGGGAAGCCGCGAGCAGCTTGCCCGCAGCATGGCCACACAGGCCGTCGCCGTGATCGCCGGTGCGGGTGTCGCCATTCTGGTTCTGGCGCTTCTGGCCATGCGCTATGCGATGCGCCCGCTGGAGCGCATTCAAACGGCGATCCTTGAGCGTGACCCGCTCGACCTCTCACCCTTTTCCATGCATGCGCCGGACGAGGTGTCGGCGCTGGTCGCCTCCATCAACCGCTTCATGGGGCGGCTCGACCGGCGGGTGCGCGCCATGCAGGACTATGTGGCCGATTCCGCGCATCAGATACGCACCTCGATCACGGCTCTGCGGGCGCATAGCGAGCTGGCGCTGGACGAGGATGATCCAAAGCGCCTGAAGGTTCTGCACCGACGCATCCGCAGCCGCGCCATAGGGCTGAACCGGCTGACCGACCAGTTGCTCAGCCATGCGCTGGTGACACACCGCGCCGACACCGCACCGCTTGAGCCGCTCGACCTGCGGCGCATCGCTGTCGACGCTGAACGCGAGTTCACGCAGCTTGCGGGTGGCGGCAGATCGCGCATCCGTCTCGACTTGCCGGAAGAACCGGTGATGGTGCGCGGCGATGCGTTCAGTCTGGGGGAAGCCGTGAAGAACCTTTTGAACAACGCGCACGCCCATGGAAAGCCGCCCATCGCGCTTGGCGTATCGAGCCATGGCGAACGGGCGCGGGTGACCGTCACGGATCGTGGCGGGGGGCTCTCCGTGCGTGATCCCGTCGAGATCGGCCAGCGTTTTGCGATCAACCCCAACAAGCCGGAAAGTGCGGGGCTCGGGCTCGCAATCGTGCGTGAGGTGGCGGAGTTTCACCATGGCCATATCGCGCTCGATGGCGGGGAGGGCGCGTTCTCCATCAGCCTCGATCTGCCGCTTGCAACACCGGGAGACCAGCCGGCATGATACGCTTCATCCTGTGCGTTTCGGCGCTGTTCGCGCTCCTTCATGCGCTGCCGGCCCACGCCAATGACACGGTGTTCGATGCGCCGGACGGCAAGGCTGAAACGCTGGTTATCGGCAGCGTGACCGATCTCGAACACATCGAACCGCTCATTCGGGAGTTTCAGAGAACCAATCCGACAACAGAGGTCGTCTACCGCCAGATGACCAGCCTCGATCTTTACGGCGCTGCGGCGGAAGCCTGCGAGGAGCGGCGCTTCTTTGCCGATGCGGTGATTTCGTCCGCCATTCCCGAACAGGTGCGCCTTGTGAACGATGGCTGTTCGGAGCCGTTCCGCTTTGCGCTGCCGCCCGACCTGCCGGACTGGGCCTCGTGGCGCAACGAGCTTGTGGGTCTCACCTTCGAGCCCGCGGTGATCGTCTACGACCGGGAAGGGCTGGAACCGGATGAGGTGCCGCGCAACCGTTTCGAGCTGGTCGACCTTCTGCGCCAGACGGAGCGTTTTCGCGGTCGCATCGGCACCTATGACATCGAAAGCTCCGGCGTCGGCTACATTTTCGCCTTCGAAGACGCCGCGCAGGCCTCCACCTGGGGGCGGCTTCTGGAAAGTCTTGGTCAGAACCGGGCGCAGCTTTTCTGTTGCAGTTCCGATGTGATCGACGGCGTGCGGACCGGCCGGCTGGTGCTCGGCTACAATGTTCTGGGGTCCTATGCGCTCGCCCGGCAGCAGGAAGATCCGCGCATCGGCATCATCTTTCCGTCCGATTACACGCTGGCGCTGTCGCGCGCGGCACTGGTCTCGCGCCATGCCCGCAACAAGCGCGCCGCCAATGCGCTGATCGCCCTGGCGCTCAGCGACAAGGGGCAGGAGCTTTTTTCCGGCCCGTCGCGCCTGTTCTCCTCGATGAGCGGGCCTGAAATGCTGGGCAGGATCGATACGGGCGACGGACCGTCTGCCGAGGCGGCGGCCTTCCGGCCCATCGGGCTTTCACCGGCCCTTCTGGTCGGGCTCGATCAGGCAAAGCGCAAGGCGTTTCTCGACCAGTGGCGCAAATCCTTTCGCGCGGGCGGTGGAGAGTAGAAGGCGCGCTATTTGCTTTCCCGTCATCCTTGGCTAATCATGCCGCAAAAAACGGGGAGAGGTGCGGGAGGAAATGGCGAGCGGTCAGGCAGCAAAGGCGCAGCGCAACATGGCAGCGGATCCGGAATTCGGGCCGTGGCTTGCGCAGGCTTCGATTCTCGTCATCGATGATGAGCCGGGCATGCGCAACTTTCTCGTGCGCACGCTTGGTCCGCGCTGCAAGCGGCTCGATGAAGCCGCCGACACGGAAGAAGCCTCCCGAAAGCTCGACGCCAACCACTATGATGTGGTGATCCTCGACAACATCATGCCCGGCAAGAACGGCGTCGACTGGTTGGCGGAGCAGCGGGCCATCGGCTTTTTCTCCAACGCCATCCTGATGACGGCCTATGCGGACCTCGAAACCGCAATCCAGGCGCTGCGCGCAGGCGCGGTCGATTTCATCCTGAAGCCGTTTCGCTCCAACCAGCTTCTGAACGCGGTGGCCCGCTGTCTCGATCAGATGCGGCTCCAGCGTGAAAATTACGTGCTGCGCTATGAGCTGAAATCCACATCGGACCATGTGTTGCTGCGCGACAAGCTGATCGGCGGATCAAAGGCGATCAGTGATGTGCGCAACACGATTGCGCGCGTCGCGCCGCTGCCCACATCGGTGCTGCTGACCGGCCAGTCGGGCACGGGCAAGGAAGTGGCGGCGCGCTCGCTGCACTCGCTGTCGGACCGCGCGGACAAGCCCTTCGTGCCGGTCAATTGTGCGGCGATCCCGCCAGACATGATCGAGACCGAGCTGTTTGGCCATCTGAAGGGCGCGTTCACCGGAGCGGAAGGCGGTCGCGAAGGCCTTTTCATGCATGCCCAGGACGGCACGCTGTTTCTCGACGAGATCGGCGAATTGCCGCTTGCGACACAAAGCAAACTCCTGCGGGTACTCGAAGACCGGCGCATCCGCCCGGTCGGCTCGGAACGTGAAATCCCGGTCGATCTGCGTTTCGTCTTCGCTACCAATGCAGAGCTTGAGAAACAGGTGGAGGCCGGCCAGTTTCGCGCCGATCTCTTCTTCCGCATCAATGTGATGCAGATCCACCTGCCGCCGCTCAAGGATCGCGATGACGATGTTCAGGAACTGGCGGATTTGTTCATGAGCAAACTCTCGCTGCAGCTCGGCACGCCGGATGTGCCCATCGGCGCGGATGTGCGGGCCGCGCTTGCGGCCTATGCTTGGCCCGGAAACGTGCGCGAATTGCGCAATCTGATCGAACGCACGCTCATTCTGGGGCGTTTCCCGGACGACTTTGGCGGAAATGGCGCAATTGTTCCCGAAGCGACCGTCGGCGGCGAAAGCCTGGCCGACATTGAGCGCCGGCATATTCTGGCCGTTCTGAAGCGCACCGGCGGTGACCGGGAAGCGGCAGCGCAGCAATTGGGGATTTCGCGCAAGACAATCGACCGCAAATGCGCGGCCTGGAATGTCTGAGCGATTAGCGACACGCCAGCAAAGGGGAAAGGGCGGTTCGGTCCGCTTTCGTCTTCTGGCGATCGCGCTTTTGCCGACACTGGTGATCCTGCCGCTGCTGCTTGGCATGGCGGTTTATCGCTGGAACGCCAAGTTCGACGCGGCGCTCATCTCCAAGGTGAATGGCGACCTGACCATTGCGCACCAGTATTTCGCGCGCCTGCTTGAGAACACCGGTGAACGCGTGACGGCGCTTGGCGCATCCGCGCGCTTTCGCGATACGCTTGACGTGGGCGGTGAGGGACTATCAGCCCTTCTGGAAGAGCATCGCCGCAGGCTCGACCTCGATTTTCTCTATCTCCTGCCTGAAGACGGCGGGGTGCTTGCCTCCGCACCGCACCTTGCAGGCGCGCCCCGGCGTGACTGGCTGATCACCGAAAAGGCCTATGCCGGTGAGGCCATGACGGGCGTCGACATCTTTTCCCGTGAGGAGCTTGCCGACATATCGCCCGCCCTTGCGGACCGCGCCCGGCTGGAACTGGTGCCGACCGCCAATGCCGTTCCCACGGAGCGCGCAGCGGAGACGCGCGGCATGGTCGTGCATTCGGCAACGCCGGTAAGGCTTGCCGATGGAAGCGCGGCAGCACTTGTCGGCGGCAATCTGCTCAATCGGAACCTCGTCTTTATTGATACGATCAATGATCTGGTTTACCGCGAGGCGAGCCTGCCGGAGGGCAGTCAGGGAACGGCGACGCTGTTTCTGGACGATGTGCGCATCAGCACCAATGTGCGCCTTTTCGAGGGGCGCAGGGCGCTGGGCACTCGCGTTTCGAGCATTGTGCGCTCGGCTGTGCTGGGACAGGGACGCGTCTGGCTCGACAGCGCCTTTGTCGTGAATGACTGGTACATCTCCGCCTATGAGCCGATCACGGACACCTATGGCAAGCGCGTCGGCATGCTCTATGTCGGCTTTCTGGAAACGCCGTTCACCCAGGCGAAATACGCAACGCTATTGACGATCGCCATCGCCTTTCTGGCGATAACGGCGCTCAGCGTCCCGCTTTTCCTGCGCTGGGCGCGCTCCATCTTCAAGCCGCTGGAGCGGATGGCCGGCACGATTTCGGAAGTGGAAAGCGGCGATCTTGGCGCGCGGACGGGGATTCACGGCGTTGATGACGAGATTGGCCGCGTGGCGCAGCATCTCGACCTGCTTCTGGAACAGCTACAGGAGCGCGACCGGCAATTGCGCGCCTGGAACGAGGAGCTGAACGCGCGCGTTGAAGAGCGCACGCGGGAACTGCGCCTTGCCAACCGGCAGCTTGAAGCGACGACACGCCAGCTGATCGTCTCCGAAAAGCTCGCCGCCATCGGCGAGATCACTGCCGGCGTGGCGCATGAGATCAACAACCCGATTGCCGTGATGCAGGGCAATCTGGAGGTGGTGCGGCAGGTGATGGGCGAGCGGGCGGAAGAGGCGCGGACAGAGTTTCGCCTGCTGGACGAGCAGATCCACCGCATCAGCCAGATCGTCACCAAGCTGCTTCAGTTTGCAAGACCTGAGGAATATGCAGGGTTTCTGGAACGACACGCGCCGGCGGATGTGATTTCCGACACATTGCCGCTGGTGCAGCATCTTCTCAACAAGAGCGAGATCGTCGTTGAACGCGATGATCGGGCAAGCAGGCTGGTTCTGATGAACCGAACGGAACTGCAGCAGGTTCTGGTCAATCTGATCGTGAACGCCATCCACGCCATGTCGGATGGCGGCACGCTCTCGCTGCGCAGCCATGACAGCGATCTGGACGGTAAGCCGGGCGTCTTGATCGAGGTGGCCGATACGGGCGTTGGCATGTCGGCGAAAATGCTAAGCAAGGTGTTCGATCCCTTCTTCACGACCAAGCGGCAGGAAGGGACGGGGCTTGGCCTGTCGATCAGCCAGACGCTGATTTCGCGACAGGGCGGCAAGATCTCGGCTGAAAGCGAAGAGGGCGTGGGCACGCGCTTCACGATCTGGTTGCCCGAGGCCAGCTGAGGCCTTTGGACAAAATGTCCGGACATTTTGTCCGGGTCCCATGGACAATTTGTCCATAGAGAAACTCTTTCAATCGATAAGCAATTGAAATCGTTCAGCCGTGCCGACTGGCACGCTCATTGCTTGCCCAATGGGTAATGCAAGAGGAGGACGTTTTCAATCACCTGATCCCGCAGCGGGGACCGTGTCTGGTGCGCAGGGCGCCGGACCAGCGCAGGCGGGATTTTCGCACAAGTAACCAGCAGGACGGCTGCCGGGTTTCCGGCAGGAGGAGGAGACTTAATGTCCGCAGCAAGTGAAACACTAACCGGCGCACCCGCCGGTGGCTTTCTCGACAGGGAAAGAATCATCGCCCGGCCGGGCTTCAACCGCTGGCTCGTTCCGCCGGCAGCACTCGCCATCCATCTGTGCATCGGCATGGCCTACGGCTTCAGCGTGTTCTGGCTGCCGCTGACGCAGGCCATCGGCATTTCCGAGAGCGTCGTCTGTGAAGACATGACGCTGGTGGGCGCGCTGTTCACCACGAGCTGCGACTGGCGCGTTTCCGATCTCGGCTGGATCTACACGCTGTTCTTCGTGCTGCTCGGCTCCGCTGCCGCCATCTGGGGCGGCTGGCTGGAGCGCGCCGGCCCGCGCAAGGCCGGCGTGGTTGTAGCCTTCTGCTGGTGCGGCGGCATCGCCGTTGCAGCGCTCGGCGTCATGATGCACCAGCTCTGGCTGATGTGGCTGGGCGCTGGCGTGATCGGCGGCATTGGCCTCGGCCTCGGCTATATTTCGCCGGTTTCGACGCTGATCAAATGGTTCCCGGACCGTCGCGGCATGGCCACGGGCATGGCGATCATGGGCTTTGGCGGCGGCGCGATGATTGGCGCACCGCTGGCCGACATGCTGATGAACACGTTCAAGACGGCCGATTCCGTTGGCGTGTGGCAGACCTTCCTGGTCATGGCGGTGATCTATTTCGTGTTCATGATGGGTGGCGCTTTCGGCTACCGCATTCCGCCGGCCGGCTGGCGCCCCGAGGGCTGGACCCCGCCTGCCAAGAGCGCGAAATCCATGATCACCTCGCGCCATGTGCATCTGCGCGACGCCCACAAGACGAAGCAGTTCTGGCTGATCTGGGCGGTTCTGACGCTCAACGTTTCCGCCGGCATCGGCGTGATCGGCATGGCGTCGCCCATGCTTCAGGAGATCTTCGGCGGACGTCTGATCGGCCTTCCCGAACTCTCGTTCAATGAACTCGATGCATCGCAGAAGACCGCGATTGCAGCGATTGCGGCAGGCTTTGCCGGTCTTCTGTCGCTGTTCAACATTGGCGGACGCTTCTTCTGGGCCTCGCTTTCCGACAAGATCGGCCGCAAGAACACCTATTATGCCTTCTTCCTGATCGGCATCGTGCTCTATGCGCTCGTTCCTTCAGCCGCGCATATGGGCAGCCAGGTTCTGTTCGTGCTGATGTTCGGCATCATCCTGTCCATGTATGGCGGCGGCTTCGCCACCGTGCCGGCCTATCTGGCCGACATTTTCGGCACGCAGTTCGTGGGCGCGATCCATGGCCGCCTGCTGACGGCATGGGCAACGGCCGGCATCATCGGCCCCGTGGTGGTGAACTACATTCGTGAAGCGCAGCTCAATGCGGGCATTCCGCGCGAGCAGGTCTACGACTTCACCATGTACATTCTGGCCGGAATGCTTCTGCTCGGCCTGATCTGCAACATGCTGGTCAAGCCGCTTTCCGACAAATGGTACATGTCGGATGAGGAAGTGGCCAAGCTTCAGGCGAAATCTGCCGCTGCCGATTCCGGCCCGACCGGTTCCTTCGGCATCGGCAAGGGCGGTTTTGACGGCAAGGCGCTCATTGCATGGGCCATTGTTGGTATCCCGATCCTCTGGGGTGTCTGGATAACGCTGCAGAAGACCGCGGCCCTGTTCTAGGCAGGGTTGTTGCAGCGCTGCCCTCCGGCTCTCGAGCCCCGCCGGAGGGTGGTTTCCAAGGGCCGCGCGATGCGCTGTGTCAGGCTTTGCATCGCGCGGCCCTTTTTGTTTCGGCAACGGAAAAGCGCCTGTCGATCACGCCTACTTTCAGGGGCGACGGGCTTGTCAGCGGCATGGGGCTTGTCGAATAAGAAGCACGCCGTGCGTGACCTGCGCGACGATGGATTTAGGGCAAATGTGCCTGTGGCTCGCGATGAAGCCAGGCCCGACGCATTTGCCAGACCCGGCGGCCGATTGCGGCGCGCGGGGCATGGTTTTGAAAGGGAGACAATGAAACCTGTTGCACTGGCTATTCATGGCGGTTGCGGCGTCATGGCGAAGAGCGATCTGCGTGAAGAGGAATGGGAGGCTGCGCGCGCAGACCTTGCCGCATCGCTTCGCGCCGGCTGGGCCGTGTTGAGCAAGGGCGGTTCGGCTCTCGATGCGGTGGAAGCCGCCGTTGTCGTGATGGAGGATTCGCCCCATTTCAACGCTGGCTACGGCGCAGCGCTCAACGAGAACGCGGAGCATGAGCTCGACGCCTCTATCATGAACGGCGCAAACCTTGATGCGGGTGCGGTTTCGGCGGCAAGCCGCATTCGCAATCCGGTCAAGGCGGCGCGGGCGGTGATGGAGAAAAGCGGCGCGGTGCTGCTCACCGGCGCTGCCGCAGATCGTTTTGCCGAGCGTTGCGGTCTTGAAATGGTCGCGCCCGACTATTTCACCACGAAGCGCAGGCAGGATGCGCTTGCCGCCATGAAAGAACACGCAAAGGCAGGAACGGCTGCGGCGGCATCGGAAGCCGAGAAGCACGGCACGGTGGGCGCCGTGGCGCTCGATGCAGACGGACATCTTGCAGCCGCAACTTCGACCGGCGGATACAACAACAAGCCGGAGGGACGCGTGGGCGATTCCCCGATCATCGGTGCGGGCACTTACGCACGCGATGGCGTCTGCGCGGTTTCCGGCACCGGGCAGGGCGAGTTCTTCATCCGCCACGTGGTTGGCCACGAGATCGCAAGCCGCATCGCCTATCGCGGTGAAACGCTGGAGATGGCGGCGAACGGCGTCATTCGCGAAGACCTGAAATCCTACGGGATCGGTGCCGGGGCCGTGGCGGTGGACGGGGCGGGCAATGTCTGCGCGCCCTACAACACCGCCGGCATGTTCCGTGGCTGGATTGCCAGTGACGGCGCGCTCTACGTGGCGTCCCATGACGAGGTGTTCTGCGTCGAGACGCTTGAGGCTTCCGTCTGAGGACTGGTGCAGGCGCGCTGCTCTTGCCGCGCCCGCCGGGCGTCTCTATGTCAGGCGGGCGTGGGCTGCGGCCCTGAAACGAGCGGAGACAGAGCGCTGGACGAGCACATCATCATCGTGGGAGCGGGGCATGGCGGCGTGCAGGCGGCGGCAAGCCTGCGCGAGGAAGGCTATGCCGGGAAGCTGACCCTGATTTCGGCAGATCCCGAACTTCCCTACCACAAGCCGCCGCTTTCCAAGGCCTTTCTGAAGGCGCTGGATGCCGAACCGCAGATCCTCAAGGCGCAGGCCTTTTATGATGCGCAGGGCATCGATCTGCGCCTCGGCGAAACGGTTACGGCCATTGATCCCGAAGCCCATACGCTGACGCTTGCAGACGGAGACGTGCTCCAGTGGAGCCGGCTTCTGCTGGCGACGGGCGCGCATGCGCGTCCTCTCTTGGTGCCGGGTGCGGACCTTGATGGCGTGTTCTACCTGCGCGACTGCGCCGATGCGCGGCAGCTGCGCGAGGCGGCGGAAGCGGCGCAAAACGTCGTCGTCGTGGGGGGCGGCTTCATCGGCCTTGAGGCTGCCGCGACCATGGCAATGGCGGGAAAGCGGGTCCGGGTGGTGGAAGCCGCAGAGCGCCTTCTGGGTCGTGCGGTGACTGCGCGGATTGCCGCGCATATGCTGGCCTATCACGAGAGCCTTGGCTGCGAAGTCATCACCGGCGCGGGCGTTGAGCGCCTGATTGGCGAGAATGGGCGGGTGCGGGCGCTTGTGACATCAGACGGGCAGGAGCTTGCAGCCGATCTTGTGCTGGTGGGCATCGGTGCGCTGCCGAACACCACGCTTGCCGAACAGGCTGGTCTTGTCTGCGACAATGGCATTCGCGTGGATGCGGCGTGCCGCACCAGCGCGCCCGACATTTACGCCATCGGCGATTGCGTTTCGTTCCCACATGTTGCGGCGGAGCGTTTCCTGCGGCTGGAATCTGTACAGAACGCGACCGATCAGGCGCGCTGCGCGGCGAAGGTCATGCTGGGGCAGGAGACCGCTTTCGATGCGGTTGCCTGGTTCTGGTCGGATCAGGGCGAACGCAAGCTGCAGATGGTTGGCCTGCCTTTCGGCGTGGATCGCGAGATTGTGGCGGGCGAGGCCGAGAGCGGCGCGTTCAGCGTCTATCTGTTTTCAGGAGACCGGCTTGTTGCGGTCGAGACCGTGAACCGGCCCGGAGAGCACATGCTGGGCCGGCGCATGCTGGCCGCAGGATTCTCGCCAAGCGAGGCGCAGATACTGGAAGGACCGGCGGCGCTGAAGGCGGCGTTTATGGGGAAAACCTGAGGCGAGAGGGGAGCTCCGCCTCTCCCATTTGAGGGAGTTCAGCACAAGCGTGAGCGACTACCAATCAATCTGATCGATTGATGGAGATTCGTTTCATGTCATGCGCAGCAGCCATCCCGCGCACTTCTTCGCTCGCGATCAGCAGCCCTCTCAGGGGGATGCTGAGATCTTCTTTTATTCTGGCGCTTCTTGCGGGCGTGGCGTTCGTGAATGCCGGGGCTGATGCGCGTGCCCAGACGCTGAGCAAGGAGGAGCAGGCGCGGCTTGCCGCCGCCGATGAAGGCGAGACGCCCGCAACCGCCATCGCCCTGCCTTTCGAGGACCGTTTCGAGGATGACGGGCTTGCCGCGCACTGGCAGGTTCTGAATGAGGACCGCGACCAGTACGTTGCCGAGCGGGGCCTGCTGCTTGCCATCACCAGCGGCGGCAGGGACGGCTTCGACAATGTGGATGCGCGCAACATCTACCAGTTGCAGGGCGCCATGCCGGACGGCGATTTCGACATCTCGCTTGGCGGCCGCCTCGACGCCAAGACCGGCTTTGATGAAGTGTGGCTGGGACTGCGCGAGAGCGATGAGAATTTCGTCGCCGCGCATCTCTATGTTCATACCAAGGGCTGTGGACCGGCGCTCTATATCAGCACGGTCGCCAACCAGCCGCTCAACCCGGAAGAACCCGCCGTGCCTTCTGCGATGTCCGTCAACCTCTTTGACGGGCCGGCAGCCCGGAATATCTGCAACAAGACCGGGCGCGCCTACGGGGATCGGGTCCTGGCCGATCTTTATGAAAAAGGATTCGTTCTCACGCTTTCCAGGCGCGAATTGCGCTACCAGGCGAAGGTCACGCTCGATTTGCCCGCCGGTGAAGGCGAGGCGATAGGCGGCGTGCAGGAATTTTCCGGCGGCCGGGTCGCGCGCATGGCCGGTTTCGGCAGCCCCGCTTTCATGGTCGGGCAGGGCAAGAAGGCCAAGGGCGGGGAAACACTCGCCGAGTTCGACCGGTTCAGCATCAAACGTCCGGGGCAGCAATGAGCAGGGTGAGCAGAATGATGGGCAAGACGTGTTTCGCGCAAGGGTTGCGGCGCGCCATGCTGGGCACGGCGCTGGCGGGTTGCATTCCCATGGGGGCGCTGCAGGCGGAAGCGGCCGAGATTGATGACGCCGTGGAGGTGGTGCGCATGTTCTTTGCCGAACACAGCCGCCGCTTCAACAACAATGAAGAGCCGCTTCTCAATGATGGCAAGGCCTCGCGACGCTTTCTCGTGGACGGGCTGGCCCATGACGATCTGCAGGGCGCGCTGATGTTCGATCCGGTTTATGGCGGACAGGATGCGGACATAGCCAATCTGAACATCGCGCCGGATGCGGATGCGCCCATTCTGCGCGGTGCGGCGCAGATCCACGTGACATTCACGAATATGGGCGCGCCGCGCAACTTCATCTACACGCTGATCGAGGCCCCGGACGGGACGTGGCAGATCAACGACATCTATTCCGAGGATGACAACTGGTCGCTGTCGGAGCTGGCGCAGGGGCAGGGCTTTGAAATCCGCTCCGATCCGGCCATGGAGGCAACGCTTTCGGGCGGGGGGGCTTCCAGTGCCGGATCGGGCGGAGACCGCAGGCCGGAGGGTGCGGGCGCTGACGACCGGTCTTCCATCGTGCCGGGCATGGAAGAGGGAGACCTGCCGGGCAATGGTCTGGCCGAAGGCGGCAGCGATCTTCTTTTCGTTCTGGACGGTTCAGGCTCCATGTGGGGGCAGATCGACGGTGTAGCGAAGATCACCACGGCGCGACAGGTTCTGTCGGGTCTGATGGGCGATCTGGCAGCCAACACGAATGTGGGGCTGATGGCCTATGGCCACCGCCGCGAGGGCGACTGCGGCGATACGGAGATCATTTATCCGGTTGCCAATTATGAAAGCGGGCAGTTGAAGCCGGCGATTGAAGGCATCACGCCGCGCGGCAAGACGCCGATTGCCGACGCGCTCATGCGCGCTGCCGACGCAATGCCGCAATCGGGCCGTCCGGCCAATGTGCTCCTGATCTCGGATGGTCTGGAAACCTGCGGCGGGGACCCGTGCGCGGCGGCGGCAGCCCTTGCCGAGCGCGGCATCAACACGCGGGTGCATGTGGTCGGTTTCGATCTGAGCGATGAAGAAAACGCAGCCCTGCAATGCATCGCGGATAACGGGAACGGCAATTACTACTCTGCCAGCAATGCGGACGAATTTGCGCGCGCCGTTGGCGAGGTTGTCGCCGAGGCCGAGCGACAGATGCCCGAGCCGAAACCCGCGCCGCAGCCTGAACCGGTGGTTCAGGCCGTGTTTGAGGAGAATTTCGACGGGCCGGAACTGGATGCGGCCTGGCAGGTGGTAAACCCGGCTGAAAATCTCGCAGCCTTCACCGGCGATGGCATGCTTTTCACCTCGGTGCTGGGCCGCTATGCCAATCATGACGATGCGAAGGCTCAGAACCGCTATGTGCTCGATCATGCCCTGCCTGAGGGTGATTTCGACCTTGCGCTCGATTTCAGGATTCATGAGCAGACCGGTTATGAGAATGTCTGGCTCAGTGTTCAGGACGATGCGGAAAACCAGATCGGTGCGATGGCATGGGTCTGGCGGAAGGGCTGCGGGGCCTATCTGAACCTGTCTCTGATCCGCGTGAGCGATGGCAAGGAGGAAGCCAGGTTCGATACGAACCTCTTTGACGGGCCGATTGTCGCCAGGCTCTGTCAGGACGGCGACCGCACTTATGGCGACCGGGTTCTGGAAGCGCTCGGCACGCAGGGCGCGGAACTGCGGCTCAAGCGGCGCGGACGGCAGGTGACGGCGGCCATCGACATGGAGCTGCCCGAAGCCAACGGACGACCGGCCGACACGTTCCGCTTCGAGACAGAACCGATGACCGTTCTGCGTCTTTCCGGTCAGCCGGCCGTTCTGGCCGGGCACTGGCACAAGGCGCGTCCGGGCAAAAGTCATATCGCCTTTGATCGCTTCACGATTGAGGCCGGATCGGAATGATCGCGCTCCACACGGTCTGGCGGCATCTGGCAGGTGCAATGCTGCTCGCGGCCATGACGACCGTGACCCATGGGCAGGAACCGGATGCGCAGGTGCTTCGATGCGCAGCCGGGTTCGGTTGTCCCGCGGGCGGCGTGTCGCAGGAGGACGCGCTTGGCCTTGTGGATGTACGCTCGGCGCAGGAAGCGCGTGACCGCTATGCGCAGGATCATCCCGATCTTTATGTCGAGGATGCCTTCGAGGCGGCGAAGGAGACGGCTGCCGAGCCCGTGGAAACAGCGGATGCCGATCTTCTGCGCTGCGCATCGGGCTTTGGCTGTGAGGGTATGGCTGTTTCGCCAGACGATGCGCTGGTCCTTTCGGGCGAGAAAAGCAGGAGCGCTGCGCGTGACCGCTACGCCAGCGAATTTCCGGAAGCCTATCTGGAAGACGCCTTTCCCTCGGAAGGCCAGCGCGACAATCCGGTTAAACTCGATGCCGACAGCGCGGACGAGACGTCCGGAGAGATCGAGCTTTTCGATGGCAGCGAAGAACCGTCCAGGGCAATCGATATGTTTGAGGGGGAAGGCGGCCCGGACCGGAAGAAAAGCAGCACAGAGGGTTCTGATTTCGCGCAGCTTGAAGGCTATGCCGAAAAGCCCTGCGCAGGCGAGGTCTACCAAAACCCGGATTTCATGCATATGGCCGGGTACAAGGTTGCCCTCTGTCTCAGGGTGGCAGGCAATGCGCTCAGTGATTGTGGTCTGCCTGCCGCCCGCGCTTTCTGCCTCACAAGGCAGCATGGCAATGCAGCCTGTTTTGGCGTGACGACGGCAGCACAGGCGCTCAATGTGGGCGCTTATTGCCAGGGCGGTGGCTGTGCGGCGTTCAGCTTCATCGTGTGCCGATAGGGGCGATTATTGCGCAGTACTGCGTCGCAAAACCACCCAAATGGGAGAGGCCACGCGCCGCATGATCGTGTCTCCTGCCTGCATTGAAGAACGCAGGGTGAAGGAGAACCAGATGCGAAGATTTGTGATTGGACTGGCTGCCATGCTGGGCCTTGCCATCGTCGGCCATGCGCCTGCCGCGATGGCCAAGACGATCTGTTCCATTCAGGCGGTCGAGGCGAGCAGCAAGGGACACCGCACCGGCAAGGGAGCCGTGGCGCGGGCCTGGGTCAACTGGCAGGGCAAGATGCGCAATGAGCACGGACGACGCTTCTCGGTGGCGCTTGCGCGTTCAACGCGCGGCTTTCCCAAGCGGCAGCGGGACGGGCGTTTCAATCATGCGGCCACGGTGCGCGCACAGGGTTGTTACGTCAAACGCGTCTCCTGCGTGACCGGCTCGGGCATTACGCCGGTCTGTGAATGCCAGCCGGACAGGCGGGCCGCGCTTCGGCAGGGCTGCGAGGTCTATGCGCCGGGACGACGTTAAAAACCGGGCGGCCCCTCATTTCAGCCAGCCCACCGGCCCGGACATGATCCGGGCCGTCAGCTCGGCCTGGCTGTGAACGCTCATCTTCTGAAACGCCTTCTTCAGGTGCCCGCGCGCGGTGCTGACAAGAATGCCCAGTTCGCCGGCGATCTCATCCAGCGACATCCCTTCGGCGATCAGGAGGGCGATTTCCGCTTCCTTGCCGGTCAGCCCATAGGCCAGCTCGGTGAGCACGCGGCGCGTGTTGTCGTCATCGTCGCGTTCCGTAGCCCGCAGGATGAGGATGCTTGCCGGGCCCTGGCGCTGAAGTCCGGTCTGCCGGAGCGCCTGGGGGTGAAAATGGAAGCCGACCGGCGCATTGTCGTGCAGCACGATCCGGTCATTGTTGACCTTCCCGGTGTCCTCGGCGGATGCGCCTGTAACGAACAGTCGGCGGGTGGCAGCCGCGCTGAAGGCATCGCCATCGGTACCGGGTGAAGTTTTGGGAAAAATCCGTAAGAGCGTTTCCCGGTAGGTCGTATTGGCGTGCAGCAGCGCGCCATCGGCATCGAGGATAGCAATGCCGATCTGCAGCTTGTCGATGACCGCCTGAAGCAGGACGCCCAGCGTGGCGTTCATCATCACCTGCCGGTTGAGGCTGAAGGCCCGCTCCCAGTGGGGCATCAGGCGTTCGATGCGCTCGGCCAGTTCGGCCTCCGTCATCTCGCCATCCTGCTCGGCCTCGTAGATGATCCGGTAAATCACCTCGGTCCAGCGCGTCTCGTCATCAATGGCGTTGTAGCAGAGCTCGACCAGTTCGTCGGGGCGCATGTCTGCGGGCGCGGCTCCGCCGCCGAGGCGGGCGATCACATCGCTCGCCAGCTGTGCGACGTCCACTTCGCTGTAGCGTGCGTCAGCGGTCGCTGCGCCATCCTGACCGACCCAGTCGAGAATGCGTTTTGAAATGCCGAAGCGCCTTTCTTCCAGAAACAGGCCGGAGCGTACGCCTTCGACACGTTCGGCGGCGACGTCCTCAACGCCGACTTCAGCCAGAAAGCGTTCGATGGGCGGCAGGAACCCGCCATCGCGCAGCATGGCGTCCTCACCGCCAAACATCACCAGAACGCGGGTGCCGGGCTTGAGGCGCGCATTGTTCGGCCATTTCCAGGCGGACAGCATGCCCGAGAAGATGTTCGACCAGTAGGCGGGGCTGGGAATGGGCCAGCCTTCCGGATCGGACACGATCTCGCGGATCAGGTCCCGGTCGGTGCTGATGACATCCGCCGGATGCTCCCGGTCGCGCAGATGCGCGCCGAGGAAGGCATAGAGATGATGCAGGATCTGTTCGTCCGGCTGGTCGGCGGCGCGAAGACGCATGCGGACCTTTGAAAAGGCTTTGCCGAACAGGGCAAGCGTTCTCTGGTTGGGAACCGGCGAGATGAGCACGATGTGGCGGGCAAGGTCGTGCCAGGTCTTCATCACTTCAAGCGTCATCAGCGCCGTGATGTTCGGCACCACGACGAGGCGGTCTTCCCACCCGACGCCATCAAAGCTGCGTTCCAGAAGATGGCGCATGTCGTCCACGGCCAGCGACCAGCCATCGCCGGTGTCCAGATGGCCGAGCGGCACCTGGGCGTCCGTGCTTTTGCCATGGCCGCGAATATCGCCGGAATGGGCATCCCAGCCGGCGGCGCGAAACCCTTCCGCCAGATCCGACAGCATGCCGGAATGGGTGGGCTGGCTGTGGCCGATGAACACGGCCCTGCGCGGGGCGGAAGTGCGCGGCTGCGATGCCGAGCGCCATTTCCGGTAGAACAGCGGCGGGCCGTTCACACGCGCTAAGTATTTGGCTTCCATGGGTTCCTCCTGCATGCCCTTCTGGCAGACGCCGGCTGAACCGACACTGAACGGGGCGTGCAGATTCCCCGAAACGGGGGAAACCTAGAGCATTTTGCAGTCAGGTGGAAACACCAGACATCCGCATGAATGCGCAGAGCGGGCCGGCATCAGCGATGCCAGCCGGAACAGGATACAGATGGCTACGCGCCTATTCGACGTAGCGCTTGATGGCGAATTTCGCTTCTTCGAAGTCTGCCGCGATGCCGGCCAGAAGTGTGTCGATCCGGTCGGGGTTGGCGTTCTTGCCCACCAGCCTGTCCTGCGCCATGAAGAACAGAACATCGTCATCCACCACGAAACCGACATTGTGGTAGCGCTGAAGCAGGTCGAGCATGGTCGCCTGTGTCGCGGGGGTGAGAATGCGCAGAATGTCGTGCTCCACCGCGTTTTCATCACCGCTCTTTGCTGTTCCGGTGATGTTGAAGGCGGCATTGAACTGCACGGATTCGGTCTTGATGTCCCGGTCGAGCGGCCCCCTGTTGACCAGGTTTTCCGGGCGGATGACGGCGCGAACGCCTGTCTTGCGGCCAATTCTGTAGGCCCCGAGCAATGAGAAGAAGACGCCGAAGCCGCCTTTGCCGCCATGCGCGTCTTCACGCAGCGACTTGTCTGCCGCAAGCCCGGCCTCCATCTGCATGGCGCCGATGGCCATCCAGAAAGGCAGGTCGTCTTTGGTGCTTTTGCCCCAGAATTCGCCGTCGAAGTCAGCGCCCATGAACGCGCCGACCTGAAGCTTCGTCAGTTCCGGAACAAGGGTCTCGACGGCTCTGGCGCGTTCCGATTTCACACGTTGTGCGCGCCGTTCCGCACCATCCGAGGACCAGGCCGTTTGATAGGCCATCACCCGCTCCATCAGCTTGCCGGTGTAGGTCCAGCCCTTCTGCCGTGCGAGCCTGACGCGCCGCAGGGTCTTTCGGCCATCTTCGTTCTCCAGCTCTGCGGCGAAGATGAATGCGCCGAAAAGAACCGTGGTGACGGCGACCGGAATGAAGGGGAACCCGTCAGAGAGAAAACCCTGCACGAAGGTCCACAACATGGCGGCAAGCGCGGCGATGGGAAGGAAACGCCGAACCGGAGCGGGCAGGGTGATGCCGGTCTTGATCTGCGAGATGTCGTCGGTTTCGACCGAGATGGTCCCCTGAACGGGATCCCAGTGGCCGCTGACGGCGTTCACGCCTGCGCTCCCGGCAGATCGATGGCCGGCACGGCCTCGACATGTTTGCGTTCGGCATCCGAGAGCGCGAAGAAGTCTGCCCGCTCGAAACGGAGCATGGCGGCGACCCAGCTTGAGGGGATCGCATCGAGCATGGTGTTGTAGCGCTCGACATTGCCATTGTAGAGCCGGCGCGCGGCGCTGATCTGGTCTTCGGTCTCTTCAAGCTGCTTCTGCAGCTCGAGTATGTTCCCCGTCGAGGTGATTTCCGGGTGATCTTCCGTATAGCCAAAGAAGCTGCGCAGGCTCGCCGTCAGTTCGGCCTCGGCCTCCTGAACCTCTTCCATCCTGCCATTGAGTGCGGCGACCGCCTTTTCACGCACGTCCAGAATGCTGTCGAACAGGCGGTTTTCCTGTGCGATGGCGCTGCGCGCCGCCGAGACGAGCGCGGGAACGAGATCGTGTCGTCGCTTGAGCTGCACCTGAACGCCGGAAAAGCCGTTCAGTACGGAATTGCGGGCCGAGGCGAGGCGGTTCTGGAAGAAGACGAACCCGCCAAACAGGACGAGGACGATGATCAGTATGGTTGTCATGCCAGCTTTCACTTTCTGCAGAATGCTGCCGGCAATCGAGCAAATGGGGAAACCACGCGCCTCTCCCATTTGAGGGAGTGAGCACTTTCAGATGGCCCTTGTGGCATCGAAACGGGGCCACACTGTCCGTTCAGACGGTGCTTCCGGTCTGGCGGCACGCCTAGTCTCCCGTCACGCGAATCGGCGTTTCAGTGGGCGGGAACCGGGACAGAAGACCGACGATGGACATCTATCTGCAATTGCCGCTGATCGGCGCGGTTCTGGCGCTGCCGGCGCTCTATGCGCTCTGGCGCGCGCCTTCGGGAACGCGCGACGATTTCATCTTCAATTCCGGCCGCACGGGGTTCTGGGGCACGCTTGCGGGCATTGTCTGCGGCAATATCGGAATCGGCACCTTCGTGGCGATCATGCTTTTTTCGGCGGCGAGCCCCGTGATCGGTGTTTCGCTGGCATTCGCCTATACGCTTGGCCTCGTGATCTGCGCAATCATCGCACCGAACGTGCATGCGCTTTCTGAACGGCATGGGGTGAGGGGGCTGATCGATCTCATCGTGGTCACCCACCGCATCCAGCAGCCCCTTCTGGTCTGGCTGCCCATTGCGTTCGTGTTTCTGCTGCGCGCGACCGTGCAATTGCTGGCGCTGGCGGCGATCCTGATGACGATCCTGCCCGTATCACAGCTCGCGGCGGTGGGGCTCGCGGCCCTTTGCGCCGGCGCATACACGGCCATCGGCGGCTATCGCGTGGCCACGGAAACGGATGTCGTGCAGTCGCTCATCATCGTTGCCGGCATTGCGCTTTTGACATTCGCCAATCTGGGTGCGGTTCCGCAGACCGGGCCATTCTTCGATCTGGGCCCTTATCGGCTGCCGCTCCTTATCGGTGTCTGGCTCTTCATCCCGGTCAGCGCGGTGCTGGCGGTGGACAACTGGCAGCGCATGGCGACGGCGCGCGATCCGCAGGTGGCGCGCAGGGCATTTCTCGCCGGCGCCCCGCTTTGCCTCCTGTGCTATCTCGGCATCGTCTGGCTTGGGCTCGGCGGCGCAGTGGAGGGCGCGATAACGAGCGGCCTGCACGGTCTTGTGCCGGCGGGCCATGGCTGGATCGTCGACCTGATGCTGATCGCCGTGGTCATGTCGACCATGGACACATTTGTCATGCCGCTGATGACCGGGCTTGAGCGCACGACGCTGCCGCTCAGGCAGTTACAGCTGATGGTGGTCGCCGTTTTCGCCGGCATGGCCCTGATCGGGGCGCTGTTCGGTGACCTCCTGTCTTCCATCATCGCCGCCTTTTCATCGCTCGCCGTGTTCCTGCCGACCGTTCTGGCGGCGGTCCTGGGCCACCGGGTCAGTGCGCCTGCCGCCATCCTGTCGCTGAACGCGGGCGTGATCGTGACGCTCCTTCTGCTCACCGTGGATCAGAATTCCGCGGCGCTGGTGGGCTGCGCATTCGCGGCCATGGTCTACGCTTTCACCGCCTATCTGACAGGCAGTCGCCGGGCCATCGCCGGTTAGGGGGCGATTGAAAAACGGGGCAGAATCCGGTTTCCATCCTTCGGTCCGGTGCTCCAGCGCATGTTACCTTTGAAAAATGGTGCGCGATGGGGCACATATCTGCGCAGAGAGGCGCGTGACCGCGCCGCATCATGAAACACTGCAGACAGAACCCGTAAATGGCTGAGTACAATCAAAAATTCGCCGTAGCGCCCATGATCGACTGGACGGACCGGCATTGCCGCTACTTCCATCGCCGGCTGACAGAGCGCGCGCTGCTCTATACGGAGATGGTTGTTGCAGATGCTGCGATCCATGGCGACCGGTCGCGCCTCCTGGGCTTTGACGAGAGCGAACACCCCGTGGCGCTGCAGCTTGGCGGCTCCGATCCGCAGAAGCTGGCGCAGGCCGCGGAGATCGGCGCTGAATTTGGCTATGACGAAATCAACCTCAATGTCGGTTGCCCCTCCGACCGGGTTCAGTCGGGCACGTTCGGCGCATGCCTGATGAAGACGCCGGAGATTGTCGGTGCGTGTGTCGCCGCAATGAAGGAGCGTGTGTCGGTTCCCGTCACGGTGAAGTGCCGGATCGGCGTGGATGAGCAGGACACGCAGACAGCGCTTGATGCGCTGGCGGAGGCTTCCTGGTCGGCTGGTGCGGATGCGCTGTGGGTGCATGCGCGCAAGGCTTGGCTTCAGGGGCTCAGCCCCAAGGAAAACCGCGAAATCCCGCCGCTCGATTATGACCGTGTCTATCGCCTGAAGGCGGCGCACCCAGACCGCTTCATCGGCATCAATGGCGGAATTGCAACGCTTGAGGACGCTGCCGAGCATCTTGCGCATGTGGATGGCGTCATGATGGGGCGCGCGGCCTATCAGAACCCGGTCGTTCTGGCCGGCGTCGATGCGCTCCTTGCCGGAAACACGACGCAGAAGGTTGATTTCGAAGCGCTGATCGACGTCATGGCAGCCTATGCCGGGCGGCACATTGAAGCCGGTGGACGCCTGTCGCATGTGACGCGGCACATGATCGGTCTGTTCCACGGCTATGACGGTGCGCGCCGCTACCGGCAGATCCTGTCGAGCGAGGCGACGCGGTCAGGCGCGGGGCCGGAGGTGCTGCGCGCGGCGTTTGCAGCCGTTGATCTCAGCACGCAGCGCGACGCGGCCTGAGGCGCGTTCAATCATCACCCATTATCTGCAACAAGCCATGGGGTGTTTCAGCCGGGCGGATCGGCCGAACCGGGGCGGGAGAGGGAACTGACATGAACCTACCGATTGGCGAGATCGCCATGTTTGCCGCTGCCCTTGCGGCTGCGGGCGTCGTGGCGGGCGTTCTGGCCGGGCTGTTTGGCATTGGCGGCGGGGCGATCCTCGTGCCGGTGTTCTATCAGGTCTTCGGGCTGGTCGGTGTGGACGAGGCGGTGCGCATGCATCTTTCCGTCGGCACCTCGCTGGCCATCATCGTGCCCACCTCGCTGCGCTCGTTCCGCGCGCATTATCTGCGCGGAGCGGTGGATATGGACCTCCTGAAGAGTTTCGTCATCGCGGTGCCGGTGGGCGTGGTGCTTGCCTCGCTCGTTGCGGCCTATGTGTCGAGCGGCGGTCTGCGCGCCATCTTTGCGGTGATCGCGCTTCTTGTCGGTGTGCGGCTGCTTTTGAACCGCGAGAGCTGGCGGCTCGGCACGGAGCTTCCGGGCAACCCCGTGCGCTCGATGGTCGGTGTTCTGATCGGCTTCCTGTCGACGCTGATGGGCATTGGCGGCGGCGTTCTGAACAACACCTTCATGACGCTGTTCAACCGTCCCATGCACCAGGCTGTGGCGACCTCGTCCGGCGTCGGCGTTCTGATCTCAATACCGGGCCTGTTTGGCTATGTGTGGGCCGGGTGGGGCGAACCGCTTCTGCCGGTCGCCTCGACCGGCTATGTGAACTGGATTGCGGTGTTCCTGATCATCCCGATCACGCTTCTGGTTGCGCCGCTCGGTGTGCGGATCGCCCATGCGCTCGACAAGCGAAAGCTCGAAACGGCGTTCGGCATCTTCATGATCATCGTTGCGGCCCGCTTCGGCTGGAGCCTGATCTGATTCCACTCAGAAAAATGCTCTAGAGCGTTTCCGCTTTTCCTGGAATCGCTCTAGATAAGCGTCCGCTCGAAGCGGTTGCGGCGCATTGCGTAGAAAGGAACAGGTGCGCCGGGGGCAAGGTCGGGATCGACCTTGAGACGCGCCTCTAGATCATCGAGGATCGTGCAGGTGATCAGCGGAACCTCGGTTTCCTTGGCTTCTGGAATGGGAAGCCAGACCAGCTCTTCCAGTTCGTGGGTCGGCCCGCCATCGGGCAGTTCGACGGCCACGTCATCGCGCCAGGCGGCGAGAAAGCGTGTGTCGAAGCGGCGCACGCGGCGCGGCGGCGTCACGGCGCGGGCAATGTAGCGAAGGCCCGAAAGCGACGGGCAGACGCCGTGCTCGACAAAGCCCTGCCAGTCCTTTGCAGCAGTCGAAAACGCACCCTTTTCACCGATCAGAAGCCCTGCTTCCTCATAGGTTTCGCGGATTGCGGACATGGCGACGGCGCGGGCGCGCGCGGCCGTGGCGCGCGATCCGGTGCCGATGAGACGACGCTCTTCATCCGGGTGGAGACCGGAGGCAACGGGAATGCGGCTGTCGGCGGGGTCCGTGCGTCCACCGGGAAAGACGAAGCGGCCGGGCATGAAAGCGTGTTTGTGGTGGCGGCGACCCATCAGAACGCGCACCTGATCGCCGCTGCGGTCGAGCAGGATGAGCGTTGCCGCGTCGCGCGGGCGCATCGGCTTTCCGCCAAGCGAAAAGTCCTTTGCCTCGGCGCGGTCCACCGCCGCCTTGTCGAGACCGTCCATACGGTTTGGCCGATCACTCATCGCTGTCTCCTGAAAGCTCGCATCGCTGTGCCGCATCGATGCGGCGTCAGCGCATCTCGTCTGAGGCGGAAGCATCAAGCTCCGGGTGGGTTTCAATGATATCTTCCTCGCCACCGAAACCGTGCATGTAATAGGCCCATTGCAGCCCCACGACTGCGCCCTTCATCGGTTCGATGAGCAGCAGAGACATGATGATCGTGAGCGGCACCCAGATGGCCAGATGAACCCAGCCGGCCCAGTCGGTCACGGCTTCCAGTCCCATGAACGCGCCGACCACGATATGGCCGACGACGAAGATCACCAGATAGGCAGGCAGATCGTCGGCGCGGTGATGATGGAAGGCCTCACCGCACTCGGAGCATTCGTCGGCGGTCTTGAGATAGGTGCGGAACAGCTTACCACGGCCGCAATTGGGGCAGCGCCCCAGAAAACCGCGCTTCATCGCCTCGCCAAGCGGGCGTGTCGGCTTCTGCCCGGCTGCTGCGCCGCCGTAAACCTTCTGTTCCATTACCGTCTCCTGCTCTGGCTGGCGCGGCGGCTTTTGCCCTGACTGCTGCCACGGCGGCCCTTGGCCTTGTGGAAGGATTTCATGGAGCCGGGAAGCTTGTCAGGCTTGCTCAGCATCTCGAAGCGCATCGCGCCGGCCATCGGCGCAATCTCGACGAGGCGGACCGAAACGGAATCGCCAAGCTGGAAGCCACGGCCGCTGCGCTCGCCTACCATGGCGTGGCGCGCTTCGTCATAGATATAGTATTCGTCGCCCAAAGTGGAAACGGGCACGAAACCGTCCGCGCCGTAATCCGGCAGCTGAACGAAGAGGCCGGCCTTGGCGACACCGGAGATGCGGGCGTCGAATTCCTCGCCGACACGGCTGGAGAGGTGTTCGGCGACCAGCCGGTCGACCGTGTCGCGTTCGGCGGCCATCGCGCGGCGCTCGGTGGCGGAAATCAGGGCGGCGGTCTCTTCAAGCCGCGCCTCTTCCTCGGGCTTCAGACCATCATCGCCCAGACCGAGTGCGGAGATCAGCGCGCGGTGAACGATCAGGTCCGCGTAGCGGCGGATCGGTGAGGTGAAGTGTGCGTAGCGGCGGAGGTTCAGACCGAAATGGCCGAGATTTTCCGGCGCGTAGACGGCCTGACTCTGGGAGCGCAGGACCACCTCGTTGACAAGCTGTTCGTGCTCGGTGTTGCGCACGCGGGAGAGAATGGCGTTGAACTGCGAGGGTTTCAGCTGTGCGCCGCGCGCCAGCGAAATCTCAAAGCTCTGCAGGAATTCGCGCAGCGCCTCCTGCTTGGCGAGCGAGGGCGCATCGTGCACGCGGTAGACAAGCGCCTGACGCTTGGCTTCCAGCGTTTCAGCAGCGGCCACATTGGCCTGCACCATGAATTCTTCGATGAGCTTGTGCGCATCGAGGCGCGGCGGCACGACAACGCGGTCGACCGTGCCATCTTCTTTCAGAAGGATCTTGCGCTCCGGCAGATCGAGTTCGAGCGGCTGGCGCTCCTCGCGGCCGCGCCTGAGCGCGCCATAGGCGTCCCACAGCGGCTGGAGGATCGTTTCCAGAAGCGGACCCGTCTTGTCGTCGGGATTGCCGTCTATAGCGCTCTGAGCCTGCTGGTAGGAGAGTTTTGCCGCAGACCGCATGATGACGCGGTGGAACGAATGGCCGATCTTGCGGCCCGTCGCGGTAAAGCGCATGCGCACGGCCATGGCCGGGCGGGCTTCGCCCTCACGGAGCGAGCACAGATCGTTTGAGATGCGCTCCGGCAGCATCGGCACCACCCGGTCGGGGAAATAGACCGAATTGCCGCGCTTGAGCGCTTCGCGGTCGAGCGCAGATCCCTGACGCACATAATGCGCGACATCGGCAATGGCCACGGTGGCGATGAAGCCGCCACGGTTCTTCTCGTCGGGGTCGGGTTCGGCCATGACCGCGTCGTCATGGTCTTTGGCGTCAGCCGGGTCGATGGTGATCAAAAGGCGGTCGCGCCAGTCTTCACGGCCCGAAAGGGTGATCGGTTCTGCGGCCTCGGCCTCCGCGATCACCTGATCGGGGAAGACATGGGGGATTTCATGGGCATGAATGGCGATCATGGAGACCGCCTTTTCGCTCGACAGCGACCCGATGACCGAGGTGACCTTGCCGCGCGAGGGGCCGTAGCGCCCGCCGGAGACCGGTTCGACCTCGACCAGATCGCCGTCCTGAGCATCGTTGAGATAATCCGAGTCGATCACCAGTTCGCGCTGCGTGCGCTCCACCGGTTCGATGCGGAAGCCGCCATCCTTCGATTTGCGCACGACGCCGAGCACATTCTGCCGGCGCTTCTCGAAGACCTTCATGACACGGCCCGTATAGGCCGGACCATCCTTGCTTTCGGTCGGAAAGACGCGGGCCAGAACGCGGTCGCCAATGCCGGCGGCCTTGCCGCCCTTCTGGGTGCGGATTTCGACCAGGGGCAGGGGGCCTTCGCCCTCGTCCTGATCGTCTTTCTCTGCGGGGCGCGCGAGCAATGCGCCCGATGCGTCACGCGAGAAAATGTCGAGCACCACCACATGCGGTAGCGCGCCAGGACGCAGCAGGCGCTTGCGGGTTTTCTTCAAAAGCCCCTCATCCTGCAGGTCGCGCAGGATATCTTTCAGCCAGATGCGGTCGCCGCCCTTGAGGCCGAACGCCTTGGCAATGTCGCGCTTCGCCGTGCGGTCTGGGTTGTCGGTGATGAAGCGCAGCACCTCGTCGCGGCTGGGCAGTCGCGTATCGGAAGGCCCTTTTGCGCCAGATGCCCCTTTCGCGCCGGATGATTTTGCCGAACGGGGCTTGGATCTGGACTTGCCGGAGATGCTGCGCGCCAAGGCGTTATTCCTCTTTCTTGGCTGCGGTCTTCTTTTTAGCCGCGGTGGTTTTCTTTGCCGTCGTTGTCTTCTTCGCAGCAGGCTTTTTCTTGGCGGCCGGCTTCTTTTTGCCGCCCTTGGCCGCTTTTGCCGCGATCAGCTCCACGGCTTCCTCAAGCGTCACTTCCATCGGGTCCTTGCCCTTGGGAAGCGTGGCGTTGACCTTGCCATGGTTGACATAGGGGCCATAACGGCCGTCGCGCACGGTGATCTTGCCGCCCTCGTCGGGATGATCGCCAAGCTCCTTGAGCGCCGATGGCGTGGAGCGGCCGCGACCACCCTTGGCCTTCTTCTCGGCGATGACGGTCACCGCGCGGTTGAGGCCGACGGTGAACACATCCTCGACGCTTTCCAGATTGGCGTAAGCGCCATCATGAAGCAGGAAGGGGCCATAGCGACCGATGCCGGCGGAGATCATCTTGCCGGTTTCGGGATGCTCGCCCACCTCGCGCGGCAGGGCGAGAAGCGAGAGCGCCTTTTCCAGATCCATCTCGGCCGGAGACCAGCCCTTGGGCAGACCGGCGCGCTTGGCTTCCTTGCCTTCGCCACGCTGCACATAGGGGCCGAAGCGGCCCGAGCGCAGGGTGATGTCCTCGTCGGTCTGCGGATCCTTGCCGAGCACCTTGTCGCCGTCGACACCGTTCTCGCCATTCTCGCCGTTTCCAGCCTCGCCGAACTGGCGGGTGAAGCCGCATTCGGGATAGTTGGAGCAGCCGACGAATGCGCCGTGCCGGCCAAGTTTTAGCGAAAGCTGGCCGGTGCCGCAGCGCGGGCAGGCGCGCGGATCGGTGCCGTCTTCCTTTGCCGGGAAGGCGAGCGGAGCAAGTTCCTCGTTCAGCGCATCGAGAACATTGGTGACGCGCAGTTCCTTGATCTCGTCCACATGACCGGAGAAGTCCTGCCAGAAATCGCGCAGCACATCCTTCCAGGAGAGCTGGCCGTCGGAGATCTTGTCGAGCTTCTCTTCAAGGCTGGCCGTGAAGTCGTATTCCACATAGCGCTCGAAGAAGCTTTCCAGAAACGCCGTGACGAGACGGCCCTTGGCCTGCGGCATGAGCCGCCGCTTCTCGATGATCACGTAATCGCGATCCTCAAGCGTCTTCAGCGTCGCGGCATAGGTGGACGGGCGGCCGATGCCGAGCTCTTCCATCTTCTTGATGAGCGAGGCTTCGGAATAGCGCGGCGGCGGCTCGGTCGTGTGCTTGGTGACGTCGATGGTCTCGCGGGTCTGCTCCTCGCCCTCGCGGATCTCGGGCAGGCGGCGGCTCTCTTCGTCGTCGGCGTTCTCGTCCTTGTCGATTGCATAGGCGGCAAGGAAGCCTTCAAAGCGGATCACCGAGCCAACGGCGCGCAGGCCGGCGTTGCGGCCAGCGTTCTCGGCAAGAATCTCGACCGTGGTGCGCTCAATCTCTGCCGGCTGCATCTGGCTGGCGATGGCGCGCTTCCAGATCATCTCGTAGAGACGGGCCTGATCCGGATCGAGATAGCGGCGCATCTGGTCGGGCGTGCGGGAGAAATCCGTCGGGCGGATCGCTTCGTGCGCTTCCTGGGCGTTCTTGGCCTTGACCGAATAGAAGCGCGGCTTCTCGGGCAGGTAGCGCTCGCCGAAATTGTCGCCGATCGCCTTGCGGGCCTGATCGAGCGCCTCGGGCGCCATCTGCACGCCGTCGGTACGCATATAGGTGATGAGACCGGCGGTCTCGCCGCCAATATCGATGCCCTCATAAAGGCGCTGCGCGACCTGCATGGTGCGCGATGCCCCGAAGCCGAGGCGCGACGAGGCGGCCTGCTGCATGGTCGAGGTGGTGAAGGGCGGTGCGGGGTTGCGCCGCGTCGGCTTGGCCTCGACGGACAGCGTGCGGAAGGTCGCGCCCTCCAGCATGGCCTTGATGTCGTCGGCCTGCTCCTGGCTCTTGATGTCGAGCTTCTGGAGCTTCTTGCCTTCAAGCGTCGTCAGGCGCGCCTCGAAGCTCTCCTGGCGGGGCGTGGCGAGTTTTGCCGCGATCTGCCAGTAGTCTTCGCGGATGAAGCGCTCGATTTCGGCTTCGCGGTCGCAGACGAGCCTGAGGGCCACGGACTGGACGCGGCCGGCCGAGCGTGCGCCCGGCAGCTTGCGCCACAGAACCGGCGACAGGGTGAAGCCCACCAGATAATCGAGTGCGCGGCGGGCGAGATAGGCATCCACCAGCGGCGTGTCGAGGTCGCGCGGATTGGCGAGCGCATCGAGAACCGATTTCTTGGTGATGGCGTTGAAGACGACGCGGCGAACCGGCTTGTCCTTCAGCGCCTTCTTCTGTTTCAGAACCTCAAGCACATGCCAGGAAATCGCTTCACCTTCGCGATCCGGGTCAGTGGCGAGGATAAGGGTGTCAGCCTCCTTCACGGCCTTGGTGATATCACTCAGGCGTTTGGCGGAAGGGCTGTCGACACTCCACGACATGGCGAAGTCTTCGTCCGGGCGAACGGACCCGTCCTTGGCCGGCAGATCGCGCACATGGCCGAAGGAGGCGAGAACCTTATAGTTCGAGCCCAGATATTTGTTGATGGTTTTCGCCTTGGCAGGCGACTCGACGATAACGAGATCCATAAGCTTTCAGATTTCCCCGCAGGCTTCCGGCTTTGTCGCCGCGCCCCGCATTTTGAACGAATCCAGCCCCGTCACATGGCCGTGCTTTACCCCGCGGTCAAGGGCCAATGGGAATTTCGTCCGCTGGCGAAGGGCTGTGGACGGCGGTGTGTTTATCGTAAATTTATCGTTTATTTGTTTATAACGGCATGTATACTCCATCTGGGTCCTTAATGGAGAAGTACCGGGGAAACAGGCAACACTGGGGCTGCACAACAGGAGCATCGGGGCTGTGAAGAGGGGTGCCGCGCGCTGGAAGGGAGTGTCGGCGAATGGGCGAACAGTATGGAAGGAGACGTACCGAGACGCTTGATTACGTTCAGGCGATGCTCGGGCAATTGCGGACGATGGCGCTTTCCGAACGGTGCGACATGCTCGCCTACCTTGTCGAGATGGCCTATCTTGAGGCCAGCGACATCATTCGTGGCGAACGACCGCATCGGGTCGGTCAAGGTCGCGGGGTCGGGGAAGGTCGCGTCGGGGAATGTCGTCTTGAGCTAGATGTCGGTGGGAACAAGCGAGACCGCGCTTCCTGAGTGCCGTTCGAGTCGGCCCGCCAGATCAAGCTCAAGCAATATTGTCATGACCTGTGCCGGGTGTAGCCCGGTATGGCGAATGAGATCATCGATAAGCACGGGCGTCGGTCCCATCGCGTTGACGATGTGGTCGCGCTCGCTTTCGCTTGGGGGCGGAGCGGAGGTCAGGGGCTCCGGCTCTTCAAAGCTTTCCGTTCTCACGGGCGGCGTGTCCAGAAGCGGCAGGATCTGCGACACCACGTCATCCATCTCGGTCACGAGGATCGCGCCATCCTTCAAAAGCGCGTTCGCGCCGCCCGCCCTTGGATCGAACGGCGAACCGGGCACCGCGAAAACCAGCCGTCCCATCTCTCCTGCCAGTCTGGCGCTGATGAGAGAACCGGACCGCTTGGCGGCTTCCACCACCACGAGACCGAAGGCAATGCCGGCAACGAGGCGGTTGCGGCGCGGGAAATCGCGCGCGCGGGGCGTCCAGCCGAACGGCATTTCGCTGATCACCACGCCGCGCTCGGCGATCTCTCCATAGAGCCTGTCGTTCTCGGGCGGATAGGGCTTGTCGAGCCCGCCGGCCAGCGCGGCGACGGTGCCTGTCTCCAGACTGCCCTTGTGGGCGGCAGCGTCGATGCCGCGCGCGAGGCCCGAAGCAATCGTGAAGCCGGCGCTGCCAAGGTCCGAGGCCAGGCGCTGGGCCATCTTGATGCCGGTGACGGAGGCGTTGCGGGCACCGACCATGGCGATGGTGGGGCGCTGGGCGATTGCGGGATCGCCTTTCATGGCGAGAAGCGGCGGGGGCTGGTCCATGCGGCGCATCAGGGGCGGGTATTCCTGCTCGCCCACAGCGACGAAGCGCGCGCCGAAACGGCGGGCCTGTTCCATTTCGCGTTCGGCGTCCTCACGCGTCGCGATCACGATGCGCCGATTGGCGCCACCGCGCTGCGCAAGTTCGGGAATCATCTCAAGGGCGTTCGTTGCCGAGCCGAAATGATTGACGAGCTGGCGAAAGGTCGCCGGCCCGACATTCTCGCTGCGCAGGAGTTGCAGCCAGTCGAGGCGCTGTCGGTCACTGAGCCGCACACCGCCCCGGGGCGCGTTCACCCCTTGCCCCCGATGCGCGTTTCCGTGCCGGATAGAAGGCGCGCAATGTTTGCGCGGTGCTTGATGAAGACGATCAGGCTCATCAGAACGAACAGTTCCGCCGCCTGCACATATCCAAGCAGGTAAAGCCCGATGGGCACCGCGACGGCGGCGACAAGCGCCGACAGTGAAGAGTAGCGGGTGAGGAAGGCGACGGAGAGCCACACTGCGGCGAAGATCAGCGCGCCGGGCCAGGCGATGGCGACGAGCACGCCGAGATAGGTTGCCACGCCCTTGCCGCCGCGAAAGCCGAGCCAGACGGGAAAGAGGTGGCCGAGAAACGCGCCAAGCCCGGCTGCGACCGCCTGATCAGGCCCGTAGAGCCCGGCCAGGAGAACGGCCACCGTGCCCTTGAGCGCATCGCCCAGAAGGGTGAGGGCGGCGAGCTTCTTGCTGCCGGTGCGCAGCACATTGGTTGCGCCGATATTGCCTGAGCCGATCTTGCGCACATCGCCCTTGCCCGCAAGCCGCGTGATGATGAGGCCGAACGGGATGGAGCCGAGCAGATATCCGAAGACAAGCGCGGCAATGAGATAGGGCAAGGCTACTTGCCAACTGATGGGATCTGGCATCCGACTCTCTCCCCCGGTGTTTCGGAGTGCTCAGGCGCTGAACACTGTGCGGCCTGCAACCATTGTTTGCAAGACCCGGCCCTGCATGCGGGCGCCTTCAAAGCAGGTGTTCTTGGACAGCGAGCGAATGTCTGCCTCGCGCACGATCCACGGCGCATCAATGTCGACAAGCACCAGATCGGCAGGCGCGCCGGTCTTCAGCGTGCCGCCGGGCAGGCCGAAAAGCCGCGCCGGCGCGGTCGACAGGCACTCGATCAGGCGCAGCAGCGGCAGGTCGCCATTGTGATAGAGACGAAGCGCAGCAGCCAGAACGGTTTCGAGGCCGATGGCACCGGCTTCGGCTTCGGCAAAGGGCAGGCGCTTCGTGTCGACATCCTGCGGGTCGTGCGAGGAGACAATCACGTCGATCGCGCCCGATTTCAGCGCTTCCACCATGGCAAGCCGGTCGTCTTCGGTGCGCAGTGGCGGCGAAAGCCGGAAGAAGGTGCGGTAATCGCCGATGTCGTTTTCGTTGAGCGTCAGGTGATTGATGGAAATGCCGGCGCTCACCTGCGCGCCTTCGTCCTTGGCGCGGGCGATGGCAGCCGCTGACATGGCGGTCGAAATCTTTGCCGCATGATAGCGCCCGCCGGTCAGACCAGCGAGCATCAGGTCGCGGGTAAGCGGAATGGTCTCCGCCTCGCGGGGGATGCCAGGAAGGCCGAGCCAGCTTGCAAAAAGCCCCTCATTCATCACGCCGGAGGAGGCAAGATGCGGATCCTGCGTCTCATGGGCGATGGTGATGCCCAAATCGCGCGCATAGGTGAGGGCGCGCCGCATCACCAGCGCATTGGCAATTGTTGCACGACCTTCGGTGAGCATCACCGCGCCTGCCTCGCTGAGCAGGCCGAACTCGGAAAGCTCCTTGCCGGCAAAGCCTCTGGTGACGGCGGCGGAGGGAAACACGTTGACCACGGCCGTCTCGCGCGCCGTGCGCTTGACGAATTCCACCAGCGCCACATCGTCGATGACGGGCTTGGTGTCGGGCATCATGATCAGCGATGTCACGCCGCCGGCGGCTGCCGCGCGGCTGGCTGAAGCGATGGTCTCGCGATGCTCGGCACCCGGTTCGCCGATGAAGACGCGCGAATCCACGAGGCCCGGCATGACGGCATGGCCCTGGCAGTCGACAATCGTTGCATTGTCGGGCGCACCCTGGTTCAGCGCGTCAGCGCCGGCGGCGGCAATCGCGCCGTCGATGACGATCACCGCGCCGCGCTCATCGATGCCGCGCGACGGGTCGATCACGCGGGCGTTCTGGAAAACCGTCGCGCTCATGCTGCGCCTCCTTCCGCGTTGCGTCGCGGATCGAGCAGCGCATCCATCACGGCCATGCGCACGGCAACGCCCATTTCAACCTGCTCCTGAATGAGGCTCTGCGGCCCGTCGGCGATTTCCGAGGCGATTTCGACGCCGCGGTTCATGGGGCCGGGATGCATGACGAGGACGTCATCTTTCGCGGCTTTCAGCTTTTCTGCATCAAGCCCGAAATGACGGAAATATTCGCGAACGGACGGAACCAGAGAGCCGGCCATGCGCTCGCGCTGCAGGCGCAGCATCATCACGATGTCCGCGCCCTTGAGGCCTTCGTCCATGCGGGTGAACGGCTCGACGCCCATCTGGTCGATGCCGGAAGGCAGAAGCGTGGAGGGGGCGACCACCCGAACCCGCGCGCCCAGCGCGTTGAGCAGAACGATGTTCGAGCGCGCCACGCGTGAATGCAGAACGTCGCCGCAGATCGCGACCGTCAGCCCGCCGATCCGGCCCTTGGCGCGGCGGATGGTCAGCGCGTCGAGCAGGGCCTGGGTCGGATGTTCGTGCGCGCCATCGCCGGCATTCACGACCGAGCAGGAGACCTTTTGGGCAAGAAGCGCTGCCGCGCCCGCCGCCGCATGGCGGATTATCAGAATGTCCGGGCGCATCGCGTTCAGCGTGATGGCCGTGTCCAGCAGCGTCTCGCCCTTCTTGGTCGAGGAACTGGCGACGGACATGTTCATCACGTCAGCGCCCAGCCGCTTGCCAGCCAGCTCGAACGAGGACTGCGTGCGCGTCGAGGCTTCGTAGAACAGGTTTATCTGGGTGCGGCCGCGCAGCGTGGCGGTTTTCTTTTCCTGCTGTCGTGAAATGGCAACAGCGGCGTCGGCCCGGTCGAGAAGCATCTCGATATCCAGCGGCGACAGGCCCTTGATGCCAAGCAGGTGGCGGTGCGGATAGAGCGGGAAAGAAGTGTTTGTCATCTCAAGAGTTTGCTATAGGCCCCGCCCGGCAAGCCTGCAAGCGCGCATCACGCGTGCACTTGATTAATCCGGCAAAAGTAACAGGTTTCTGTTTTCATGGATCGCCCCGGTTTTCATGGATTGGCCCCGTTTTCATGGATTGGCCCCGTTTTCATGGATTGGCAAGGTGTGGTTGCCATCATGCATCGTTAAAAGTGCGTTGATTCCCGACGCGCCGCCGCAGTTCTGATAGAGTGAAGCCGTGACGCACGAAGTAATGAACCAGTCGCCTCCGATCGCCGGCACGAACGCCTGGCGCAGCGACCCGCTGCTGATGCAGGCGGCGGAGAATTTTTCCGAACCCGTGCGCAAGGATCTCGACACGCTTGGCCGTTTCGTGCGCAATCAGGAAGCGCTTGATCTGGCGCGGCTTGCAAATTCCGAAGTTCCCCAGCTTCGCACCCATGACCGTTATGGAAACAGGCTTGATCTGGTGGAGTATCACCCGGCCTATCACGCGCTCATGCGGCGTTCTGCGGCGAACGGCCTGCATTCTTCCATCTGGGAGAAAACGGCATCCGAATCCGGCATGCGCCACCAGATTCGCGCGGCCCGCTTTTTCATGACGGCGCAGCTCGAGAGCGGGCATCTGTGCCCGCTGACCATGACCAATGCGTCACTGGCCGCGCTGATGGCCGACACATCGCTCTTCCGGCGCTGGGCACCGCGCGTGGCGGTGCGCAAATACGATCACACCAGCAAGCCGCTTGCGCAAAAGGCCGGCATCACCATCGGCATGGGAATGACCGAGAAACAGGGCGGAACGGATGTGCGGGCGAACACGTCGCGCGCCGAACCGCTGGAAGGCAAGATCTACCGTCTGTCGGGCCACAAATGGTTCCTGTCTGCCCCCATGTCGGATGCGTTTCTCATGCTGGCGCAAACGGATCGGGGGCTGTCATGCTTCCTCGTTCCGCGTCTTCTCGAAGACAATGCCGGCAACGGGCTGCGTCTTCAGCGCCTGAAGGACAAGCTCGGCAACCGCTCCAATGCGTCCGCCGAAGTGGAGTTCGACGGCACGATGGGCGAACTCGTGGGCGAGCCGGGAGCCGGTGTGCGCACCATCATGGACATGGTCACGCTAACGCGGCTCGATTGCGCGCTCGGATCAGCGGGCATCATGCGGGCGAGCCTCGCAGAGGCGGTTCATCACGCGCGTCATCGTTCCGCCTTCGGAAAAACGCTGATCGAGCAGCCGCTCATGCTGCGCGTTCTGGCAGACATGGCGCTGGATGTGGCAGCGGCCACGGCGCTTTCCATGCGCCTTGCGCGCGCTTTCGACGAGGCTGCGGATCATCGCGGCGAGGCGGCCTTTGCCCGCGTGATGACGCCGGTCGTGAAATACTGGGTCTGCAAGCTTGCGCCTGCCGTCACCTATGAGGCGATGGAGTGTCTTGGCGGCAATGGCTATGTGGAGGAAGCGCCGCTTGCGCGCCATTACCGCGAAGCCCCGGTCAACGCGATCTGGGAAGGTTCTGGCAATGTGATGGGCCTTGATGTGCTGCGCGTGCTGGATCGCAATGCCGGGCTCTTTGACGATGTGCTGGGCATGATCGGCAATGATCTCGGCGAAAAGGGCGGCGCAACGCTTGAGGTGCTGGCGGCTGCGGCCCGCGTGTGCCAGACGGATGAAGGCTCTGCGCGCATCCTGACCGAGCAGCTGGCGCTCGCGGCAGCGGCTGCCGAACTGCGGCGCATGGGCGGCGGCCGGGTCGCCGACGCCTTCATCGAGACGCGCCTCGCAGGCCAGTGGCGCAGCACCTACGGCATGCTGGACGCGCGCCATGACGCGGCGTCCATTCTCGATGTGCTCTATCCGGAAACGAACTGAGAAACGAGCGTCAGAACGAGCGGGATCGTGAAGAAGGCGAGGGCGGTCTGTACCGTCGTGATGCTGGCGTAAAGCGGCGCGTCGCCGCCAAGCTGACGCGCCAGCAGAAACCCGTTCATGGCGGTGGGGACTGCGGCGCACAGGGCCAGATAGCTGAGTGCCGGCCCGGACACACCAAAGCCGAGCGCCACGGCAATCATCAAGACCGGGAAGAACAAAAGCTTCAGGAAGGATGAAATCCAGAGCGACGCGCCTGCGGCGCGGAAATCGTCCGTCTGCAGGCTGGCCCCGATGGTCAGGAGCCCCATGCCAAGCGCTGCCCGTCCGACCAGATCGAGCGTCTGGTTGAGTGGCGGGTAGAGATCAAAGGGCATGAAGCGCAGCAGGACTGCCGTCGCTGCCGCCAGGATCATCGGGTTGCGCGCGACATCCAGCATCACTTTGGAGAGCGAAGCGGTGCTGTCGGCAAAGCGCGTCACCACAAAGACAGAGGCGATGTTGATCGGGATGATGATCGTCGCCATCACCAGCGCCACAACGGCCGCCCCCTCCGGCGGAAAGAGTTTTTGGGCCACCGCGAGCGCCATGAAACCGTTCCAGCGCACCGCCGTCTGAAAAACCGAGGAATATTGTGCGTGTCGCACGAGGCCGGTTGCGCGCAGCGCAGGCCAGAGCGCCAGAACGAGCGCAATGAAAGAGAGAACGGAGACGATCAGCGCGCCGAGCATCGCGTCCAGCCGAAGCTCGGAAAAGTCTGCGTTCGCGATGGTTATGAAGAGAAGCGACGGGTAGAGGAACCAGTAGCAGAGCTGTTCGAGGCCGGGCCATGTCTCATCACTGATCAGCGGCGTGCGGCGCAGCACATTGCCGGCGATGATCAGCAGGAAGATTGGCAGGATACTTTCAAAGATCGCGAACATGGAGAATCCGGCAGGCGAGAGGAAGCCTCATTAGCTAGTGGCCGGGGCTGCGCCTGTAAAGCGAGGGCGCGATTGCGATGCTGTGAAAATTAACCTTAACAATTGGTAAGCGTTGCGGCGGATTTTCCCGCAGTTCACTGTGGTTCGCATTCGAGAATGAGAGCCATGAATCGCACATTCGCAACCCTTCTGACGGTCTTCTGGACCATCACTTTCGCAGCCTCTGCCTGGGCGGCAGCGCTTGCTGACGGCGTTTTGATGCCCGTCGGTGCGTCGGCTGCCGAGGGGGGGGTGCAGCTTTCACATCTCCTTGGCCAGCTGGGCGTGGTGCTTGGAAACGCACTCGTTGCGGTGCTGTTCCTGTGGACCTTCGTGGTGTCCGTGCTGGAAAAGGGGGAGACGCGGGAGACCGCGACCGTGGCGCAGCTTGCCTGCGCCGGCGCGCTTCTCATGCTGATCGTGGATGCGGTTCAGGCCGGCTTCGTCGCGGATGCGACGGCTCTGACGCCGACGGGAGCGGTGACGGTGAAATTCCTCGCCATCCTGGCAACCCATCTGGTGCTGCGTCGCCAAGAGCTTGCGGACAATGGCGCGGAGCAACAGCTTCAGCCGGTTCCGGTGAACCGCTTCTCGGCGATGCGCCTTGTCGATGCCGCGCACGAAGCCATGACCGCGCGCCTTGCTTCCCGGCTTGTCGCCCGCCGGGGCTTTCAGTTTTCCCCACCCGCCAATGACGACAGGAGCCACTGATGCGTCTGCTGCTTATCTTATGGGCATTACCCATGGGCCTGTTCTGGGGATGGTACGGCCTGTCGTACAACGATCTGAACTTCGGCTTCACATTCCTGAGCCGGGAGATGAATGATCTGCTGTTCAGGATTTATGGCAATATTCTCGGCATCGATCCGCAGGTGATTCCCGGCATGGTCGCGCGGGCCTGCGTGGTCGACTCGTTCATCCTTGCCGGCATCGTCGCGTTTCGTCGCCGTCGCGCAATCAAGGCCTGGTATCAGGACAAGCGCGCGGCCTACCGGGCCGGTGAAGCGGCTCCGGAAGCACGCAGCCTGTCCAGCGCGCCCTGAAGGATGAAGGCGGCGGCGGCCGAATCGATCCGCTCCGCCCGTTTCTTGCGCGATACATCCATCTCCAGAAGCGCCCGCTCTGCGGCAACCGTCGACATGCGTTCGTCCCAGAAGGCGACGGGAAGGTCCGTCAGCCGCTCAAGATTGCGGATGAAGGCGCGCGTCGACTGTGCGCGCGGGCCTTCCGTGCCATCCATATTGACCGGTAGGCCGATGACGATGCCGCCGACATTGTCGCGCTTGAACGCGGCAAGCAGCGCTTCGGCGTCCTGCGTGAATTTCTTGCGCATCACCACCTGACGCGGCGTCGCCAGCGACAGTCCGCGGTCGGAGACCGAAAGCCCGATGGTCTTGGTGCCGAGGTCGAGCCCGGCCAGCGTCTGGCCCGCAGTGAGAAAAGCGGGGAGTTCCTGCAGGTCGACCACTGACAAAACTGTACACTCCAATTACGACTGTGGGATGGTTCTAGAGCAATTCCAGGGAAAGTGGAAACCGGTTTCCCGTCCGGAACTGCCTGAAAACAATGACTTGGCGACTTTGCCGATTCCGCGGGACGACAAAGTGGTCTAATGACGCTGCAGCGGTTACACGAAAAGAAGTCGCTGCGCGACAGGCGTCGTTGAACGCGCCACATTCAGCAAGGAGTATTTCCCATGGACCTGACCTGGTACGGCCATTCCGCGTTTCGCGTGGATGCAGGCGATGCGCGCATCCTGATCGATCCGTTCCTCAGCGGAAACCCTTCCTGGAACGATGGATGGGAAGGCCCGGCGGAGGGCGTGACGCATGTGCTGCTCACCCACGGCCATGACGATCATATCGGCGATGCGGTCGAAATCCTGAAGAAGACCGGCGCGATGCTGGTCGCCAATTTCGAAATCTGCATGTTCCTTGTCGGCAAGGGCGTCGACCAGAACCGCATCAACCCCGGCAATCACGGCGGCACCGTCGATTGCGGCGGCTTCACCACAACATTCGTGAACGCGCTGCATTCCTCGTCGTCTGCAGGCGAGGGCGGTGCGAACACCTATCTGGGCAATCCTGCCGGTCTCGTCCTCCACTTCCCCGAGGACAAGACGCTCTATCACATGGGCGATACCGACATTTTCGGCGACATGGCGCTGATCCACGAACTCCATCAGCCTGAAATCGGTCTTGTGCCGGTCGGTGACCGGTTCACGATGGGCGGTGCCGTCGCGGCACTCGCCTGCCGCCGCTACTTCAAGTTCGATACCGTGCTGCCCTGCCATTTCGGGACATTCCCGATCATCGATCAGACGGCGCAGAAATTCATCGACGGCATGCAAGGCTCCGGCGTGACTGTGCCGGTGCTGAAGGTGGGCGAGACGATTTCGCTTTAGGGAGCGCGATGCATCGCGCATTGATGCACCGCGTATTCTGGAAATCGTTTCCGATTTTCGGGCCTTTCCTATAGCAATTCCGGTGCGCCGGAGCGCGTTGGCGGTTGCACGCCGCCCGCGCGCCGATTATAGCCGTGGCGCAGCCAATAAGCGCCTGGAGAGAACCATGTCCGTGGACATCGATACCGTGAAGCGTGTTGCGCGCCTTTCCCGCATTGCCGTTGACGATGCGGACGCAGAGCGCATGACAGGCGAACTGAACGCCATTCTCGGTTTCGTCGAGCAACTGAACGAAGTGAATGTCGAGGGCGTCGAGCCCATGACGTCTGTCATCCCGATGGCGATGAAGAAGCGTCAGGACGGCGTGACCGACGGCAACAAGGCCGACGACATCGTCGCCAATGCACCGGTTTCGGAGGACAATTTCTTCGTTGTCCCGAAAGTGGTCGAATAGAAGCCAGCATAAGCTTCCAAACCCATTTGCCCTGACCGGCCCCCGGATTTTCACGGATTTTCCATGACAGAGCTCACCAAACTCACCATTGCCGAGGCGCGCGAAAAGCTGGCTGCCAAGGCGTTCACCGCCACGGAGCTGACCGAGGCATATCTTTCGGCCATCGACACGGCCAATGAAAAGCTCAACGCCTATGTCGCCGTCACCCACGACAAGGCGCGCGCCATGGCGAAGGCAAGCGATGAGCGGATCGCGAAGGGCGAGGCGGGCGCGCTGGAAGGCATTCCGCTCGGCATCAAGGACCTGTTCGCGACCGAAGACGTTCACACCCAGGCCTCCAGCCACATTCTCGACGGGTTCAAGCCGAAATACGAATCCACCGTGACGGCCAATCTGTGGGCCGATGGCGCGGTGATGCTCGGCAAGCTCAACATGGATGAGTTCGCCATGGGCTCGTCCAACGAGACCTCCTATTACGGTCCGGTCATCAACCCGTGGCGCGCCGAAGGCTCCAATGCCGATCTGGTGCCGGGCGGCTCTTCCGGCGGTTCGGCGGCAGCCGTTTCCGCCCTTTTGTGCGCCGGCGCAACCGCAACGGACACCGGCGGCTCCATCCGCCAGCCCGCAGCCTTCACCGGCACGGTCGGCATCAAGCCGACCTATGGCCGCTGCTCGCGCTGGGGCACGGTGGCTTTCGCTTCCTCACTCGATCAGGCAGGCCCGATTGCGCGCGATGTGCGCGATGCCGCGATCCTTCTGAAGTCCATGGCTTCGGTTGACGACAAGGACACCACCTCCGTCGATCTTCCGGTGCCGGATTACGAGGCCGCCATCGGCCAGTCGATCAAGGGCATGAAGATCGGCATTCCGCGCGAGTACCGTCTCGACGGCATGCCGGAGGAAATCGAGGCACTGTGGAAGCAGGGCATCGACTGGATGCGCGATGCGGGCGCGGAGATCGTCGATATCTCGCTGCCGCACACGAAATACGCGCTGCCGGCCTATTACATCGTTGCGCCTGCCGAGGCGTCTTCCAACCTCGCGCGTTATGACGGCGTGCGTTATGGCCTGCGCGTGCCCGGCAAGGACATTGCCGACATGTATGAGCAGACCCGCGCCGCCGGTTTCGGCCGCGAGGTCAAGCGCCGCATCATGATCGGCACCTATGTGCTGTCGGCCGGCTATTACGACGCCTATTACCTCAAGGCGCAGAAGGTTCGCACGCTCATCAAGCGCGACTTCGAGCAGGTCTTCGATCAGGGCGTCGACGCGATCCTGACGCCGGCAACGCCGTCGGCCGCTTTTGGCATCGCCGATCAGGAAATGGCGTCCGATCCGGTCAAGATGTATCTGAACGACATCTTCACCGTGACGGTGAACATGGCGGGCCTGCCCGGCATCGCCGTGCCCGCCGGTCTTGACGCGAAGGGCCTGCCGCTCGGCCTGCAGCTGATCGGCAAGCCGTTTGAAGAAGAAACGCTGTTCCGCACAGCACATGTGATCGAACAGGCCGCAGGGCGTTTCGCACCGAACAAGTGGTGGTGATGCCCATGGCGCGGCTCGCTTCCTGAGAGAAAGGCCGCGTCATGTTCCATTTCGTCTCCGCGATTGGCTGGCTGTTCCTGCAGCCGCTCGGCCTTGCTGCGATCCTGATTGCGGTTTCGGTGGTCACCGCCTTTTTTGGCTGGCGCCGCCTGTCCATGACGGCAGGCGGCCTTTCTTTTATCGTTCTCTTTCTGTCGGCCTGGACGACGCTCGGCGCGCTTCTTCTCGGACCGCTCGAAGACCGCTTCCAGAAGCCCGACCCCGTGCCTGAGACGGTTCACGGCATCGTCGTTCTGGGCGGCGGGCTGGAAGGCTCCATCAACAGTGCGCGCGGCGGCCACGAACTGAATGCCAGTGGCGACCGTTTCGTTGAGACCGCCATCCTGGCGCGCCGCTTCCCGCAGGCGAAAATCCTGATTTCTGGCGGACAGGGAGCCGTTTTCCTGGCCGGTGAGGGCGACGCGGATACGGCGCCGCGTCTGCTGACGGCGCTTGGCGTCGATCCGGACCGCCTGATTCTGGAGAACCGCTCACGCGATACCTATGAGAATGCGCGCTTCTCCAGCGAGATGGTGCAACCGGCCGAAGGCGAGACATGGCTGCTCGTCACATCCGCGTTTCACATGCCGCGCGCGGTGGGCGTGTTCCGCAAGGCGGGGTTCCCTGTGACGCCGTGGCCGGTCGACTACAAGACCGCCGGCAATGAGAAGCCCGGCCTTGCCGAGGACAATGCGCTCGATTCCCTGCGCAATCTCACAGTGGGCATAAGGGAATGGCTGGGGCTCGCCGCCTACTGGTTCGCAGGCAGAACGGACGTGTTTTTGCCGGCCTCCGATACACGCACAGACTGAGTTTCGGACCGGCTTTCCCTGTCTGATGGTGCAGTGCAGCAATATTGTCCTTTTTTGGTCGCATGTATTGAAAATTCCTTTATGTGCGCAAGTGCCTGATTAGACACGGAAAGCCCCGTTTTCTGCGGATTTTTAACAGTTCAAATGCCGTCATTTTGCCGTTTTTGGACTTGCGGAAGCATGTGCTTAGGAGTATCTCCCGCCGTCACGGATCGGCGGTCGGGATCATCCCGGTCGGAGATCGGATAACAAACGGGATATGCATGGACGATAGCGTTGAGAGATCCTGCTGGGGCGTAACCGCCAAGGCAGTGATCGGGCTTGCGGGAATCATCTTTCTGGCATGGCTCTTGATTGGCGCCGAGACGGCAGCGGTCGTAGCAACGGCAGGCTGAACAACCAGCAAAACCGCACAACATCGGTTCACAGAAGTTGAAGGGCGCAGCGCAATCGCTGCGCCCTTTGCTTGTTCAGGGAAATCGCCTACATCTTTCCTGTCGCGTTCACGCCAGCCCGTGCCGCGCGATAGCCCGCCACGGCAACTGATCGCTGGAATGCTTCCAGCGGTGAAATCCCGGAGCCTTCGCCCATGTTTCTTTCCGTTTTCGACCTGTTCAAGATCGGCATCGGACCGTCGAGTTCGCACACAATGGGGCCGATGACGGCGGCAGAGCGCTTTCTGGCGGAGATTGCAGGCGATGACTGGCCGCGCCCGGCAGGCAGCGAAGTGGACCGTCTGTCGGTCAGCCTGCATGGTTCGCTTGCATTCACGGGCATCGGGCACGGCACCGACCGCGCCGTGATCCTCGGTCTTGCGGGCTTCAACCCGCTGACGGTCGATCCGGATCGCATGGACGGGCAACTGGCCACCATCGCCGAGGAAAAGATGGTGCGGCCACAGGGCCATCCGGCCTATCGTTTCGATCCGCAAAGCGATCTTGTGCTCGACAAGAAGCAGCCGCTTCCCGGTCACGCCAATGGCATGGCCTTCAACGCCTATGATGCAGACGACCGCCTTCTTCTGCGGCGCATCTATTATTCGGTCGGTGGCGGCTTCGTAGTTTCCGAAGAGGAGCTTCAGACCCTCAAGGCCGAGAAGGCCGGGCCCGAGGGCAGCACTGTGCCATATCCGTTTGCCAACGGGCGCGAGATGCTGGCGATGGCGGCTGAGAGCGGGCTTTCCATTGCCGAGATGAAGCGCGCCAATGAGGAAGTGAAGATGGATCGCGCCGCGCTCGACGCGGGGCTCGACGAGATCTGGCAGGCGATGGATTCGTGCATCGAGCGCGGGCTTTCCCAGGACGGCATCATGCCCGGCGGGCTCAATGTGCGCCGCCGTGCGCGCCAGCTTCACGACCGGCTTGACGAGGACTGGCGCCAGAACCGGCCCAACCCGCTTGCCGCAAACGACTGGCTGGCGGTTTTCGCCATGGCGGTGAACGAGGAGAACGCCAGCGGTGGCCGTGTGGTCACCGCGCCGACCAATGGTGCGGCGGGCGTCGTGCCGGCAGTCATGCGTTACTGGCAGAAATTCCACGTGGATGCGGACAAGAACGGCATCCGCGACTTCCTGCTGACGGCGGCGGCCATTGGCGGCATCGTCAAGCACAATGCCTCGATCTCCGGCGCAGAGGTGGGCTGCCAGGGCGAGGTGGGCTCCGCTTCGGCGATGGCGGCGGCCGGGCTGGCAGCGGTTCTGGGCGGCACGCCGGAACAGGTTGAGAATGCGGCCGAGATCGCGCTGGAGCATCATCTGGGCATGACCTGCGATCCCGTGGCCGGGCTCGTTCAGGTGCCGTGCATCGAGCGCAATGCGCTGGGCTCGGTAAAGGCCGTGACGGCAGCATCGCTTGCGGTGAAGGGCGACGGAAAGCACTTCGTCTCGCTTGATGCCGCAGTCGAAACCATGCGCCAGACCGGCGTCGACATGAATGAACGCTACAAGGAGACCAGCCTTGGCGGTCTCGCGGTCAATGTGGTGGAGTGCTGAGCGACATTTCGCGCTGTGGAGAGCCGGCTATCGTGCTTGACCTTGGTGGAGCTGCGCCCGACATTTAGATCATGGCACTAAATCTCATAAAACTGTGCGTCGGCTGCGAAAGCGTCGAGCAATTGCAGGACTGGATCAGGCTGCGCACGCAGGAACAGCGGGCGCTGGGCGAACCGGCGGAGCAGTTTCACACGACCCGCATGGTGCCCAAGCGCGTTGAAGAGCTGACCGATGGCGGTTCGCTCTACTGGGTCATCAAGGGCACGGTGCAGTGCCGCCAGAAGCTCATCGACATCCGCCCGTTTCGCGATGCGGAAGGCGTGTCGCGCTGCCATCTGGTGCTGGAGCCGAAGCTTGTGCGCACGCAGTTTCAGCCGCGCCGCGCGTTTCAGGGCTGGCGCTATCTCGATCCCAAGGATGCGCCGGCTGATCTTGGCGCGGCCGGAGACGATGCGGAGATGCCGCCGGAACTGCGCCGCGAACTCACCGAACTCGGCTTGCTGTAAGCGCTGTTCTGGCGCAGGCTGCGGGATAGTCTTGCAACTGCTCTCAACGAGCCCATCTTTTTCATCATGAACGACAAGAAAACGCCTGCGCCGCGCCGCGTCGAATCGGACATCGCCAAAACCCGATCGTCATCGGGAGCGATTGATGCCTTCGTGCGCCATGCGCGCGCCGTCGCACCCGTGCGCGGCGGTGAGACCGGGAGTGGCCGGCTCATTCTGGCGCTTGATGCGACGATGAGCCGGCAGCCCACCTGGGATCTGGCCTGCAAGCTGCAGGCCGAGATGTTCGATGCGGTGGGCAAGGCCGGTTCGCTCAACGTCCAGCTCGTCTATTTTCGCGGGTTTGGCGAAAGCCGCGCCTCGCGCTTCGTGCGCGACACGGATGCGCTCAAGACGCTGATGACGAAGATCGACTGCCGTGGCGGCCACACGCAGATCGGCAAGGTGCTGTCGCATGCGCTGAAGGAGACCGGACGCGAGAAGGTCAACGCGCTCGTCTATATCGGGGATGCGATGGAAGAGAGCGTGGATGACCTTGCCGAGAAGGCGGGCAGGCTGGGGCTGGGCGGCGTGCCGGTGTTCGTCTTCCAGGAAGGGCATGACCCGACAGCCGAACGCGCCTTCCGCGAGATCGCGCGGCTTTCCAAAGGCGCATGGTTCCGGTTCGATGCGCGCGCGGCCGCAGAGCTTGGGAAGCTCCTTTCAGCGGTCGCCGTCTATGCGACGGGCGGGCTGAAAGCGCTGAGCGACCGCAACCGGCCCGAAGACCGCAGGATGCTGGAGCATCTGCGCGGCGGACAAGAGCGATGACCTATCCGTTTTTCTTCTTCGCGCTTGTCCTGCTCGTGCTTCTGGCGGGCATGGCATTCGTGAAGTCCAGCCCGCGCAGCATCGCAAACACGCTGCGGATCGCCGGCCCGGTGCTCATGGCGCTGGTCGGTGTGGTGATGCTCTTCATCGGAAGAGCGGGGCTGGGAGGAATGCTGCTCTCAGGCGCTGCCGCCTGGTATGGCTCTGGACGCCTCAGGATGGGGCAGAGCAAAACGCCTGGGCAAAGGTCCACCGTTCGTTCGGCAGCGCTCGAAATGGAGCTTGATCACGACACTGGCAAATTATCCGGTGTGGTGCTTGCCGGCCGGCATGAAGGACGCCGGCTCGGCGAGATGACGCAGGATGAACTGCTTGATCTGTACGCTGAACTTGCCAGCGACGAAGAGAGCCTGAGGCTCCTAGAAACCTACCTTGACGGAGAATTCCCCGCCTGGCGCGACAGCGCGGACACGCACGGAGACGCGGGGCAGGGACGTGCGGCGGGCACGGGCCCCATGACCAAGGAGGAGGCCTATGAGATCCTTGGTCTTGAACGCGGTGCGTCCGTTGCGCAGATCCGACAGGCTCACCGCCGCCTGATGCAGCGCCTGCATCCCGACATGGGAGGAACCTCTTCTCTTGCCGCCCGTATCAACGAGGCGCGCGACGTTCTGCTCTCCACTCACAACTGAACTCCCGGTGGGCAAGACACTTTCCTTGCTGTTCTTCAAACTGGTTCTCACTGCTGCACCGCGTAGCAGGAGATGCTCTTTTTCTTCAGAGACGCACAGGCGCCCCAGGCGTCGGATTTGCTGTTGAAGCCGACGAAGCGGGCGCGGTGATAGACGACGCCGCCCTTTTCGAAGGTCTCGGTGATCGGAACGGCGCGGGCGAGAACACTGCCGGCCTTCTGCTCCGTCTGGGCGAGAACCATGAGGGCCTCATCCTCGGTGGGAAGCGACGCAACCTGAATGACCCAGCCACCCATGGAGGCGGTCTCGGTTGCCGCGGCATTGGTGGAGGCCGTCGGCATCGGGTCGACGGCTGCGACGGCAACACGCGGACGCGGAACGGCAGCGTTCACCACGGCAGCTGCCTTGACGGGCGGCTCGGGCGCATAGGCGGTCAGGGTCTGCGGCTGCGCCTCGGGGCGATCGGTCGGAAGCGGAACATCGCTGCCGGGGATCATCGCGGCAAGTGCTGTGCGGGCGCCGCCGGGCGCCTTGGCGATCAGCATGCGGTCGCGACCGGTCGAACCCTTGTTCAGGTAGCGCTTGATGAGGTCGGCCATGTGCGCGTCACGGCTGCGGGAGGTGCGCCCGCCCATGACGACGGCAACGATGCTGCGGCCATTTGCCTGCACGGAGCTGGCGAGATTGAAGCCTGAAGCGCGCGTGTAGCCGGTCTTGATGCCGTCCACGCCCTTGACGCGACCGAGAAGCCGGTTGTGGTTGCCGTAACGGCGCTTCTTGTAGGTGAAGGAGCTGGTCTGGAAATAGCTGTAATACTGCGGGTAGTGCTCACGCAGTGCGATGCTGAGCTTCGCCATGTCGCGCGCGGTGGTCTTCTGCTTGCTGTTGGGCAGGCCATGCGCGTTCTTGAACGTGGTGCGGGACATGCCGAGCTGGCGGGCCTTGGCGGTCGTCATGGCCGCGAATTTCGCTTCCGAGCCACCGAGGAACTCGGCCACTGCCGTTGCCACATCGTTTGCCGAGCGGGTGACCAGCGCGCGGATCGCCTGGTCGACGGTCAGGCTGTCGCCGGGCTTGAGCGCGATGTTGGTGGGCGGCTCTGCTGCCGCGTTGCGTGAAACGGGAATGCGGGTGTTCTTGTTGATGCGACCGCTCTCCATGGCTTCGAAAAGCATGTAGGCGGTCATCATCTTGGTGAGCGAGGCCGGGTAACGCAGCGAGTCGGCATTGGACTCATAGAGGACCTTGCCGGTTTTGGCGTCCATCACGATGCCCGCATATTTGGAGTTGGCCGAAGCCTGCCCAATCACACCGAATACCATGAGACATGAAAGAAAAAGTGCGGTGAGAATCTTGCCCGGGAGCCGCACAAGATTCGCTCTACCCAACAACGCCTGACGCACAACAACACCTATTTGCACCTAGTTTCAGGCCGCGGGGCATCCCAACCCACAGGCCCATTTCCCGAAACTTTAGTGCGAGCGGCGTTACCAATCCGTTTATGGTGACCCAAACGTTGACGGAATTTCTTAACATTGAAGCGAAATTGAGCCATTCCGCAGGGGAATTGGGGGTAGAGAATCGTCTATCCGTTTGATGGCGTAGTTTTGAACGTAAAAGCCCCTGCGCCGTATTGTCAGGAACTGAGAAGGTCTTAAAATTGTCGGAAGGGTACCTACATGTCCTACGTAAGGGCTCGGCAAAGGGAATGGAATTTTTGAGCACCGGCAGCGAAGCCATGCAGCGTTACGATTGGCGATTGCAGGATGGTGAGGGCGATGGCGACGAATCCGATCGCGGAACGGCTGTCATCACGCGCACGAAGACCAAGACAAAGAAGCCGAGTCTGTATCGTGTTCTGTTGTTGAATGACGATTACACGCCGATGGAGTTCGTCATTCATGTGCTCGAGCGGTTCTTCAGGAAGGACCGCGAGGCTGCGACGCGAATTATGCTGCACGTACACAATCACGGTGTTGGTGAATGTGGCGTGTTCACGTTCGAAGTGGCCGAGACCAAGGTAACGCAGGTGATGGACTTCGCCAGACAGCACCAGCATCCACTTCAATGCGTGATGGAAAAGAAATGAGGTACTGAATGCCGGCTTTTTCCCAAGGCTTGGAGCGGGCTCTGCATCAGGCGCTCACATTTGCCAATGAGCGCCACCACGAATATGCGACGCTGGAGCATCTTCTCCTGGCGCTGATCGATGATGCCGATGCCGCCGCCGTCATGCGCGCATGCAATGTCGATCTCGATGCGCTCAAGGGGACCGTGGTCAAATATATCGACAGCGAGCTCGACAATCTCGTCACGGGCTATGACGAGGATTCCAAGCCCACCGCCGGATTCCAGCGGGTCATCCAGCGGGCGGTCATCCATGTGCAGTCTTCCGGTCGTGAAGAGGTGTCGGGCGCAAATGTGCTCGTGGCCATTTTCGCCGAGCGCGAGAGCCACGCCGCCTACTTCCTGCAGGAACAGCAGATGACGCGCTATGACGCCGTCAACTATATCAGCCATGGCATTGCCAAGCGGCCGGGCGGCTCTGAAGCGCGCACGCCGCGCGGGGCCGAGGACGATGATGCCGGCGCACCGGGCGCCGAGGCGGAAGAGGGCGCCAAAAAGAAACAGGCGCAGGACGCGCTGACCGCTTACTGCGTCAATCTGAACGACAAGGCGCGGGCCGGCCGCATCGATCCGCTGATCGGTCGCACGGCCGAGGTCAACCGCACCATCCAGGTCCTGTGCCGCCGTTCGAAGAACAATCCGCTCTATGTGGGCGATCCCGGCGTCGGCAAGACGGCGATTGCCGAGGGGCTTGCCAAGCGCATCGTCGAGGGCGATGTGCCGGATGTTCTGTCGGACGCCACCATCTTCGCGCTCGACATGGGCACGCTTCTGGCCGGCACGCGCTATCGTGGCGATTTCGAGGAACGCCTCAAGCAGGTCGTCAAGGAGCTTGAGGATTTCCCGGGCGCGGTTCTGTTCATCGACGAGATCCATACGGTTATCGGCGCGGGCGCAACGTCGGGCGGCGCGATGGATGCATCGAACCTCCTGAAGCCGGCCTTATCGTCCGGCTCGATCCGCTGCATCGGCTCGACCACCTACAAGGAGTTTCGACAGTTCTTCGAGAAGGACCGTGCGCTGGTGCGCCGCTTCCAGAAGATCGACGTCGCCGAACCCTCCGTTGAGGACGCTGTCGAGATCATGAAGGGGCTGAAGCCTTACTTCGAGGACTTCCACAAGGTTCGCTACACGAACGAGGCGGTGAAGGCCGCGGTGGAACTGTCGGCGCGCTACATCAACGACCGCAAGCTGCCGGACAAGGCCATCGACGTTCTGGACGAGACCGGCGCATCGCAGAAACTTCTGCCGGAATCGAAGCGTCGCAAGACGATCAACGTCAAGGAAATCGAAGCGACCATCGCCACCATGGCCCGTATTCCGCCGAAGACCGTTTCGGCCGATGACGAGAAGGTGCTGGCGACGCTCGAGGACGAGCTGAAGCGCGTTGTTTACGGTCAGGATGCCGCGATCACGGCGCTGTCGTCGGCGATCAAGCTGGCGCGGGCCGGTCTGCGCGAGCCTGAAAAGCCGATTGGCTCCTACCTGTTCTCCGGCCCCACGGGCGTCGGCAAGACGGAAGTCGCCAAGCAGCTCGCCGCGTCGCTGGGTGTCGAACTCCTGCGTTTCGACATGTCGGAGTATATGGAGCGCCACACCGTGTCGCGCCTGATCGGCGCGCCGCCCGGCTATGTGGGCTTCGACCAGGGTGGCCTTCTGACCGATGGTGTCGATCAGCATCCGCATTGCGTGCTGTTACTCGACGAGATCGAGAAGGCGCATCCGGATCTGTTCAACATCCTGTTGCAGGTCATGGATCACGGCAAGCTGACGGACCATAACGGCAAGAGCATCGACTTCCGCAATGTCATCCTCATCATGACGACCAATGCGGGTGCGGCCGATCTCGCCAAGCCGGCCATCGGTTTCGGATCGACGAAGCGCGACAGCGACGACATGGAAGCGATCAACCGGCTGTTCACGCCGGAGTTCCGCAACCGTCTCGACGCGGTCATCCCGTTCGGCTCGCTGCCGGTTCCGGTCATTCACCAGGTGGTGCAGAAATTCGTCATGCAGCTGGAGGCGCAGCTCGCCGAGCGTCGCGTCACCTTCGACCTGTCGGATGACGCCATCGCCTGGCTGGCGGACAAGGGCTATGACGAGCGCATGGGCGCACGGCCGCTTGGCCGCGTGATCCAGGAGCACATCAAGAAGCCGCTGGCTGATGAAGTGCTGTTCGGCAAGCTCAAGAAGGGCGGCACGGTGCGTGTCAGCGTCGAGAAGGACGAGGCGGGCAAGAGCCACCTCAAACTCGACGCGCTTCCCGATGATGCACCGATCAAGCCGCGCGACGAGGTGCCCGAGAAGAAGGCGAAGCCGGCGGCCAAACGGACCCGCAAGCCCAAAGCGGCAGCGGCCAAGCCCAAGGCGCAGAAGCCCAAGGAACCGCCAAAGCGCAGCCTTGTGCCGCAATTGCCGCGCAAGGACTGACAGGCAGGCCCGGTACTGACAGGCAAGTCCGGTCTCGGAACTGGTCCAATTTCGAAGGCGTGGGTGCCCCAAGCACTCACGCCTTCGTTGTATCGCAGGCCTGCATGCGCTGTGCTAAATCATTTGACCGATGAGCGAGAACACGGAAGTCGAATCGGACAGTCAGGAAAAGCACGTCACCTGGTATCTGCGGGGCGTGCGCCGCTGTTTCTCCATTCCGGGTCTGGTGCTGGTCAGCGCCTTTATCGGTTTCGCCGGTCTGGCGCGCGAGGCCGGGCTTTCGCTTCCCCAAACCGTTTTCATGACAGGGGCTGTCTGGGCCCTGCCGGCGCAGGTGGTGCTGATTGGCGCCGTACTGGCGGGCAACAGCCTGTTTGCGGCGGCTTTCGCCGTGGCGCTGTCATCGGTCCGTCTTGCGCCCATGGTGGTGGCCATCACGCCTGAAATGCGCACGGAGAAGACCCGGCCCTGGGTGCTCTATTGCCTTTCGCATTTCGTTGCCGTGACCTCATGGGTGCTGGCGATGGAGAGCTTCAAGAACGTTCCGCGCGCAATGCGCACGGCCTATTACACCGGCATCGGCTCGACGCTTGTTCTGGTGAATATGGGCGTGGTGGCGACCGTCTTTCTTCTGGCCGAACGTCTGCCGCCGCAACTGACGGCCGCGCTCTTCTTCCTGACACCGCTCTACTTCCTGACATCGCTCTGGGGTTCTGCGCGGGAGCGGGCAGGGCATGTCGCGATGGTGCTCGGCCTCGCCGTAGGCCCGGTCTTTCACATTCTCCTGCCCGGTTTTGACCTTTTGGCAGCCGGGGTTATCGGTGGCTCGGTGGCCTATTTCTGGCACCGCGCGCGCGTCAGGCGGGAGACTGTCGGATGAGTTTCGACGCCTTTGATGCCTGGTGGTGGCCTTATCTCTTCATCCTGCTTGCAGGCTGGCTCGCCACCGATTCCTGGCGCTATCTCGGTGTCTATCTTGGCGGCAAGCTTTCGGAAGGTTCGGACATTCTGGTGTTCGTGCGCTGTGTGGCGACGGCGCTGGTCGCCGCCGTCATCGCCAATCTGATTGTCTTTCCCAGCGGCGCTCTGGCCGATGCACCGCTCACCCTGCGGGTCGGCGCATCCATAGCCGGCTTCTCCGCCTATCTTCTCTCCCGCAAGCAGATCCTCGTCGGCATCGTGGTTGCAGAGATCATCCTGCTCACAGGTCTCTACCTTCTTGGGTAGAGACCGTGTTCAGTAAAGCACTCTCACCCTTTGGGGGGAGAGTTGGCTTTAAAGCGCTGCGCGGATCTTTTCCGCCTGCTCTGCGAGAACAGCCTGATCCGCCATCTCGCCCGTGTGGGGACGCAGGGCGACGCCATCAAAACGCGGGATGATGTGGACGTGAAGGTGAAACACCACCTGACCGCCGGCTTCCTCGTTGAACTGCTGGACCGTCACGCCATCCGCCCCAAAGGCGGCCTTCGCGGCGCGGGCCAGTTTCTGCACCGTGCGCATGACGGCGGCGAGCGAATCGTGCTCGACATCGAGAATGTTGCGCGACGGCTTCTTCGGGATCACCAGGCAGTGGCCGTCGCCGCGCGGCATGATGTCCATGAAGGCAAAGGTTTCGTCGTCTTCGTAGAGCTTGTGCGAGGGCAGTTCGCCGCGCAAAATCTTGGCGAAAACATTGTCGTTGTCATAGGCGGCGCTGCTCATGGAAACCTCTCGTCTGGGCAATTGCGGCCGCATTTTTCTGCGCTAATGTCGCGCCCGTCAACTCCCGGGAGCGGGCGATTCGCCGCGCTTTTCGAAAAGGTGCCGTCCGTGACCTATCTCTTTCTGCTCGTGGCCATTCTGTTCGAAGTCGTGGCCACCACTGCACTCAAGCAGACCGAGGGGTTCACGCGTCTTGTGCCGTCGCTGATCACGCTGATCGGCTATGCGGTGGCCTTCTTCTTCCTGTCGCTGACGCTGCGCACCATGTCGGTGGGCATTGTCTATGCGCTGTGGTCAGGGGCGGGCATCGTCTTCATCACCGCCATTGGCTGGCTGTGGTTTCAGCAGTCGCTCGATACGCCGGCGCTCATCGGCGTCGCGTTGATCATCGCCGGCGTGCTGGTCATCAACCTGTTTTCAAAATCCGTGATGCACTGAAGCGTCAACCCTTGCGGAAGGGCGTGTGGGTTTCGAGCACGCGGTTGATCTCGGCCACGTCGCGCCGCTCCAGTTCGAGATACTGCGCCACTGCGCGCCGGAGACCCGGATGCGGAATGTAGTGCGCCGAGCGCGTCGTGACCGGTTCATAACCGCGCGCCAGCTTGTGCTGCCCTTGCGCGCCGGCCTCGACCGTCGACAGGCCGCGCGCGATGGCGAATTCGATGGCCTGATGGTAGCAGACCTCGAAATGCAGGAACGGGTGATGCTCGATACAGCCCCAGTTGCGGCCGAACAGCGTGTCGGAACCGATAAAGTTGATCGCGCCGGCGATGTAGCGGCCTTCGCGGCGCGCCATCACCAGAAGAATGTCGTCGGCCATGCGTTCGCCGATCAGCGAAAAGAAGCGCCGGTTGAGATAGGGCCGCCCCCATTTGCGGCTGCCGGTGTCCAGATAGAAGGCGAAGAAATCGTCCCAGACGGCTTCGGTGAGCCCGGCTCCCGTCAGCCATTCGATCTCGATGCCGTTTTCAAGCGCCGTGCGGCGTTCCTTCTTCAGCGCCTTTCGCTTGCGTGAGGCAAGCGTGACCAGAAAATCGTCATAGTTTTCATAGCCGCGGTTGAAGAAGTGGAACTGCTGGTCGGTGCGCAGAAGAAAGCCCACATCATCCAGTGCCGCGATGTCCTCATCACGGGCAAAGGTGACATGGACAGACGAAACGCCAAGCCTGTCGGTCAGCGTCTTCAATCCTTCCGCCAGCGCATGGCGCACCGCGTCGGGCGCTATGCCATCGCGGACCAGAAGGCGCGGACCCGTTGCCGGGGTGAACGGCACCGAAACCTGCAGTTTGGGGTAATAATGTCCGCCGGCGCGCTCGAAGGCATCGGCCCAGCCATGGTCGAACACATATTCGCCCTGGCTGTGGGATTTCAGGTAACAGGGGACTGCGCCGAGCAGTACGCCATCTTCCGAGCGCAGGAAAAGATGCTGGCCAAGCCAGCCGCTTTCGCGCACCGCACAGCCGCTTTCTTCAAGACTTGAAAGGAAAGCGTGGGAAACAAAGGGATTGTAGGGCGCGCCCGCTGCCTGCGGGCCAGCGCCGACAAGCGCTTCCCAGTCGGATGCCGGCATGTCGGCGAAGGAGGGTGAAACCGTCAGCGTTACATCGCCTGACATGGCGGCACTCGTTTGGGCTGATGACATACCAGATAAGTAAGCGCGTGAGGCAGGGCGCTTCAAGGGGCAATGCCCCTTGAGGGCATGTGGATGGAGCAGCGGCATTGCCCAAAAGGCGGAAACTCCCTTCGGGTCCGGTGCTTCAGGGCGTGAAACCCTCAAACGTCATCTGGTCGGCATGCCGGAAGGTGCGGTCAACGGCTTCCTGATCCTGCACCGTCCAGGTAATGACGGGCAGCGAAAGGCGCTCGCGCACAAAACTGACGAACGGGTTCGGCAGTTCCTTCACCGCATAGGACACGAAGGACAGATCGTGCGCCAGCATGGAGAAATGCGCCTCCATGGCTTCGGGCGAAAGCCCTTCGGCCGTCAGTCCGCGCGGAATGTCCGGCGCGAATTTGGCCAATTGCCGGACAAGACGGTGCGAGAACGACATCAGCACCACTTTTCCGGAATAGTCCTGAAGCGTCTCCACGACTATCCCGACAAGCGCGTCGTCATGCCCTTCCGAGCCCTTGAGCTCGATCACCAGCGGCACCTGGCCGGCGACCAGATCGAGCATTTCGCGAAGCGTCGGAGCGCAGTCCGACGTGCCGCCGATGGGCATTGCGCCCATTTCGGCGGCCGTTTTCTCTGCAATGGTGCCTTCCTGACCGGTGAGACGGCGCAGCGCGTGATCGTGAAAGACCATCGGAACGCCATCGGAGGAAAGATGGAGATCGCACTCGATGGAGAAGCCGCCATCGATGGCCGCCTGAAACGCGGGGAGGGTGTTCTCCCAGCGCACATTGTTCATGTCGTGCAGACCGCGATGGGCAATCGGCCGCTCGGTCAGCCAGGAAAGCGTACTCATTATTCAGCGACCTCGATGACGGCGTCGATCTCGACGGGCGCATTCATCGGCAGGGAGGCCATGCCGACGGCTGCGCGGGCGTGACGGCCACGGTCGCCCAGAGCGGCGACGAGGAAATCCGATGCGCCATTGGCGACGAGATGCTGGTCGGTGAAGTCGGGCGTGGAAGCCACGAAGACGGAAATGCGCACAACGCGCTTGATGCGCTCCAGATCGCCGAGCGCGGCGCGCGCCTGGGCGAGAATGTTGACGGTGCACCATTTGGCGGCAAGCTTGCCGGCCTCAACGCCGAGCTCGCGGCCCAGAAGGCCCATCGCCATCAGCTTGCCGTCCTTTACGGGCAGCTGGCCGGAGGTCATCAGCAGGGAGCCGGTCTGGACGTAAGGCACATAGTTCGCCACGGGGGCTGCCGCCTCGGGCAGTTCCACACCCAGCTCCAACAGTCTTTTCTCGATCTCGCTTGCCATGATTGTCTCCCGGCATTTTTTGAATTCAAACAGAGCGGGCTCCGCACTGTCGGCAGATCTAAACGTCACTCGTGACAGTTACGCAATCGAATCCGCCGTTGATGGGGAAAGCGCCGCAAGGCGAGAGGTTGCATATTTGCCTCGCTTCCGCCACGACTCTTGTCCAAACGATAACGCTCCAGGCGGTCAATCCACTCTCCGACCGCGACAATGCCGAATACCGGGAGGTCGTACATGCGCGCATCGCGCTTATTTGCCTTGGCACTCACCGCCGTTTCGAGCGCCGCGATCAGTGCAGCGGCGGCCGAGCCCAACCTGCTCCCCCATCGGGCGGTCTATGATCTCTCGCTGGAACAGGCGAGCGACCGCTCGGGCATCAACGGCATATCGGGGCGTATGGTCTATGAGTTCGCCGGCTCGGCCTGCGAGGGCTACACGACGACGTTCCGCTTCGTCATGCGGCTCGAGACGGATGAGGCATCGCGGCTTTCCGATCAGCAGACCACCACCTATGAGGATGGAAAGGGCGAGGTCTTCCAGTTCGTCAACAAGATGTATCTGGACAACATGCTCGACCGCGAGGTGAAGGGCGTCGCCCGGCTGGAAGGCGATGAAACCCTGGTCGAACTGTCAAAGCCAGAGCGGCGCAGCGAAACGCTGGAGGCGACGCAGTTCCCGGTTCAGCACATGATTGAAGTGCTGGAGAAGGCGGCTGCCGGCGGCGGCTTTTATCAGACGACACTCTATGACAGTTCCGAAGATGCCGACCGGGTCATGATGACGTCGGTCACCATCGGCCAGCCAAAGCCGATGGAGGAGGGCGATGCCGAGAAGGACGCGGCAGCGCCGCTCGACAACCAGTCCTACTGGCCCGTGAGCATCGCCTATTTCGACCCCGGCAATGAGCGGGGCGAGACGCTGCCCGACTACGATATCGGTTTCCTGCTGCATGAAAGCGGCGTCACGCGCAGCCTCGACATGAACTATGGCGAGTTTTCGATTCGCGGTCAGCTTGTCGACCTCACCCTGTTCGATACGGCCGAAGAAGAGGCAGACTGCGCTCAATAGGCGCTTTTGCCGGCCTAACGCTTGCATTGTGCGCGATTAGTTCGTATATGCGCGCGCATTCCACACACGGATCTTGGTTCCGGTCGGGAGAAATCCGGTCGGCGCCCCCGGTGGCGGTTTCCGCCTGACGGTCCGTGGAGGTTCAACCGGAAAGGAAAAAGAATGGCACTGCCCGATATCAGCATGCGCCAGCTTCTCGAAGCTGGTGTTCACTTTGGTCACCAGACCCACCGCTGGAACCCGAAGATGTCCAACTACATCTTTGGCGCCCGCAACAACGTTCACATCATCGACCTCAGCCAGACCGTGCCGCTGATGCACCAGGCGCTGAAGGCCGTGTCCGACACGGTGGCCAAGGGCGGCCGCATCCTGTTCGTCGGCACCAAGCGCCAGGCTTCCGAGATCGTTGCCGACTCGGCCAAGCGCTCGGCTCAGTACTATGTGAACGCACGCTGGCTCGGCGGCATGCTGACCAACTGGAAAACGATCTCTCATTCCATCCAGCGTCTGCGCAAGCTCGACGAGCTGCTCGCTTCGGAAGCACAGGGCTTCACCAAGAAGGAGCGCCTGAACCTTGAGCGCGAGCGCGAGAAACTCGACCGCGCGCTGGGCGGCATTCGCGACATGGGTTCCACGCCGGACCTGATGTTCGTGATCGACACCAACAAGGAAGCGATTGCCGTTCAGGAAGCCAAGCGCCTTGGCATTCCGGTTGTCGCAATCGTCGACTCCAACTGTGATCCGGACGTTGTCGACTACCCGATCCCGGGCAATGACGATGCCGCACGCGCACTCGCACTTTACTGCGACCTCATCGCGAAGGCCGCAATCGACGGCATCGAGCGTCAGCAGGGTGCACTCGGCTTCGACATTGGCGAAGCGGTCGATGCGCCGGAAGAGGCTGCATTGAACGATGCCGCCGAGGGCGAAAACAAGGACGCCTAACAAGCGCCGTTCCGAAAATGTGGGGCTTATGGCCCCGCGACGGCCGCGCGGCAGACGACCAGCTACGCGGCCGTTTTTGTTAGAATATTGATGAAGAGGCGACGATGAGCATTACAGCTGCACAGGTCAAGGAACTGCGCGAGAAAAGCGGCGCAGGCATGATGGACTGCAAGACGGCCCTGAAGGAAAACGACGGTGACATGGAAGCAGCCATGGACTGGCTGCGCAAGAAGGGCATCGCCAAGGCTGACAAGAAGGCCGGCCGTACGGCTGCTGAAGGTCTGGTCGGCGTTGCAGGCGACGCAAACAGCGCCGTTGTCGTCGAAGTGAACTCCGAGACCGACTTCGTTGCGCGCAACGACGCGTTCCAGTCGCTCGTCAGCAACATCGCAACCGTTGCACTGGGCACCGATGGCTCCATCGAGGCCGTTGCTGCTGCGACCTACCCGGAAACCGGCAAGTCGGTTGAAGACACCGTCAAGGACGCGATCGGCACGATCGGCGAGAACATGTCGCTGCGTCGTTCGGCGAAGCTTTCCGTCGAGAACGGTGCGGTTGCCAGCTACATCCACAACGCCGTGACCGACGGTCTTGGCAAGCTTGGCGTTCTGGTCGCCATCGAGACCACCGGCAATGCGGAAGCTGCCCGTGCATTCGGCCGTCAGGTCGCCATGCATGTTGCCGCGACCAACCCGCTGGCTCTGACCGAGGCCGATGTCGACCCGGTTGCCGCAGCGCGCGAGAAGGACATCTTCTCCGACCAGGCACGCCAGTCCGGCAAGCCCGAGAACATCATCGAGAAGATGGTCGAAGGCCGCATGCGCAAGTTCTACGAGGAGGTTGTCCTCCTGAAGCAGGCTTTCGTCATGAACCCGGATCTCTCGGTCGAGAAGGCGCTTGCCGAAGCCGAGAAGGAAATCGGCGCACCGGCGAAAATCGTCAGCTTCGTCCGCTTCGCTCTTGGCGAAGGCATCGAGCGCGAAGAGAGCGATTTCGCAGCCGAGGTTGCGGCAGCCGCCAAGTCGTAAGACTGGTTGTATAACTGCTTGATGATAAAGGGCGCCGCGTGACAACGCGGCGCCCTTCGTGTAACGCAGGGGCAAATTTGGAGACTATGAAGATGAGCGAAGCACGCTACCGGCGCGTTGTCCTTAAGGCATCCGGCGAAGCTTTGATGGGCGAGCAGGGATTCGGTATCGATGTTTCGGTGGTCGACCGGATTGCCCGCGATATCGTCGAGGCGCGCAAGATCGGCGTCGAGGTTGGCGTTGTCATCGGCGGCGGCAACATCTTCCGCGGTGTGGCCGTTGCCTCGAAGGGCGGCGACCGTGTGACGGGCGACCATATGGGCATGCTCGCCACGGTCATCAATTCGCTCGCCCTGCGCACCTCGCTCGTCAAGATGGGCGTTGATGCGGTGGTCATGTCGGCCATTGCGATGCCGGAGCTGTGCGAAAGCTTCTCCCAGCGTCAGGCGATGAGTTACATGGACGCAGGCAAGGTGGTCATCTTCGCCGGTGGCACGGGCAACCCGTTCTTCACGACCGACTCGGCCGCCGCTCTGAGGGCTGCGGAAATCGGCGCGGACGCGCTGTTCAAGGGCACGCAGGTGGATGGCGTCTATTCCGCCGACCCCCGCAAGGACCCGGACGCCACGCGCTTTGACACTCTCAGCCATGCACAAGTTATACGTGACGGGCTGGCGATTATGGATACCGCTGCGATTGCTCTTGCGCGCGAGAACCACATTCCGATAATCGTTTTCTCGATTCATGAAGAGGGCGGATTTAACGCCATCTTGAAAGGCGGCGGACATTGCACCATCGTGTCCGATGACGCCGATACCGAACAGCGTGCCGGTGCGTAAGGAGATTTAAGAATGGCCGACGGCGTTGATTTCAAAGATCTGAAGCGACGTATGGAAGGGGCAGTCAGTGCGTTTCAGCACGATCTTGCTTCGCTTCGTACGGGCCGTGCTTCTGCCAACCTTCTGGACCCGATCCAGGTGGAGGCTTATGGCACGCCCATGCCGATCAACCAGGTGGCCACGGTGTCCGTGCCCGAACCCCGCATGATCTCCGTGTCGGTGTGGGACCAGAGCATGGTCAATGCCGTGGACCGCGCGATCCGCGAATCGAATCTCGGGTTCAACCCGATCATGGACGGCTCGACCCTGCGCATTCCGCTGCCAGAGCTCAATGAAGAGCGGCGCAAGGAACTCGTGAAGATCGCCCATCAGTACGCCGAGGGCGCCAAGGTTGCCGCGCGCCACGTGCGCCGCGACGGCATGGAGCATCTCAAAAAGGCCGAAAAGGATGGCGACATAAGCCAGGACGAACTGCACACGCAGTCCGAACAGGTGCAGAAGATGACGGATGAGACCATCACCGTCATGGACAAGCTCCTGACCGAGAAAGAAGCCGAGATCATGCACGTCTAGGTCGCCCTGCGTCCATCGGGACGCATAGGGGACGATCCAGACCATCGATGGAGCATCGGAACAATCGAAAACCGGATTCCCGTTTCGGTCCGATGCTCTACCAGCCCCAGGGCTGCTCGAACGCGAGGGGAGGCAGATACGTGAAGCCGGCGCATGTGGCGATCATCATGGACGGCAACGGTCGCTGGGCGGAAGCGCGCGGCTTGCCACGCCGTGCCGGCCACCGCGCCGGTGTGGAGGCGCTGCGCAAAGCGGTGCGCTCTGCCGGTGAGCTGGGCATCAACTGGCTGACCGTTTACGCCTTCTCCTCCGAAAACTGGTCCAGACCGCGCTCCGAGGTGAATGACCTCATGGGCCTCCTGCGCCTGTTCATCAGGCGCGATCTTGCGGAACTGCACCAGAACGGGGTTCGCGTTCGCATTATCGGCGACCGCGAAAACCTCGAGAAGGACATCAAGTCCCTTCTGCTTGAAGCGGAAAACCTGACGGCGGAAAACACCAGCATGAATCTGGTGATCGCCTTCAACTATGGTGCGCGTGACGAGATCGTGCGCGCTGCCAAATCGCTCTTCGCCGATGTGCAGGCGGGAAAGATCACCGCCGACGACATCGATATCGATGGTTTCGGAAACCGTCTCGATACCGCCGGTATTCCCGATCCCGACCTGATTATCCGCACAAGCGGCGAGCAGCGCCTGTCGAATTTCCTTCTGTGGCAGGCAGCCTATGCGGAATTCGTCTTCCTGCCGTGCCACTGGCCGGATTTCGGCCGATGCGAGCTGGAGACGGCTCTGGCCACGTTCAACGCGCGCGAGCGCCGCTTCGGCGGTGTTGGAGCACGCGAAGCGGCTCTATGAGCAAGCCCGGCGATGAAGGCGGGCCGACACGGCGCCCGCGCAGCAATCTTCAGGTGCGGGCCGTTTCAGCGCTCGTTCTTGGAAGCGTCGTCCTTCTGATCACCTATCTGGGTGGCCTGCCGTTCCGTCTCATGGCGGCGGTCATGGCCGGCGCGATCCTTTATGAATGGCTCGCGATGCGACCCGGCTCGAAGACCGGCGTTCACGCGACCATCGCCATCGCACTTCTGGCGGTGGTGATGGCAATGATGATACTCGGCCTTTCAGCGGGCGCGGTTTTTCTGGCGCTGGCCGGTATTCTTGTCGTGCTTGCGCTTCATGGATGGGCGTCGGGCGAGGGGCTCGGAACCACGGCCGGCGTCGCTTACGCCGCAGCACCCGCAATCGCCCTGGTGCATTTGCGGGCGGACGACCAGTCCGGTTTCCTGGCAATCCTGTTTCTGTTCGCCGTGGTCTGGACCTCGGACATTATGGCCTATTTTACCGGCCGCAGTCTGGGCGGACCGAAGCTTGCGCCTTCGATTTCTCCCGGCAAGACGTGGAGCGGCGCGATTGGCGGCGCGGCCTTTGCGGTTGTCGCAGGCGCGGCTTTCGCCATGCATGAAAGCACCGTCCATGGCGTGGTTCTGCTGGCGCTCATCGCGCTTGTTCTCTCTGTCATCTCGCAGCTGGGCGATCTGTTCGAATCAGCCCTGAAGCGCCGCAGCGGCGTGAAGGATTCGAGCAATCTCATTCCCGGCCATGGCGGGGTCATGGATCGTGTCGACGGGCTGATGGCGGCAGCGCTCGCCCTATATCTCGTGGCGGCGCTGCTCGGCAGTCCGGAGATGCCGGCTCACGCCTTTTTCCGGTTCTAGGGGCTGAGGGCGTTTGCCTTCGCCATGCCGGAATGGCATTGAAGTGTCGAATTCCGGGATTCGCCGTACAGCGTCGACGGAATCCCGCAGGCTGTTAAGCAGCAGCTTATTGGAACAGTGCAGCTGACGTTCTGAAAGTCATGCAGACATTTCGGATCGAGGCGCTGATGCAAACCGTAATCGAGTGGAACAACCGTGACCGATTTTTTCAGCACCATATTCAGCACGGACGGATTGCTGATCGGCACCATCGTGCCGTTTCTCTTCGTCCTGACCGTTGTCGTGTTCGTGCACGAGATGGGGCACTATCTGGTGGGGCGCTGGTGCGGCATTGGCGTGAAGGCGTTCTCGATCGGTTTCGGGCCGGAACTCTTCGGCTTCAACGACAGGCATGGCACACGCTGGAAGCTGTCGGCCATTCCGCTCGGCGGCTATGTGAAGTTCACCGGCGACATGTCGGTGACCAGTACACCCGATCCCGAATCGACGGAGCGCCTGTCGCCCGAAGAGCTGCGCGTCGCCTTCCATACCCAGCCGGTCTGGAAGCGCGCGGCCACGGTTTTTGCCGGCCCGCTGTTCAACTTCCTTCTCACCATTGCGGTTTTCGCGGTGATGTTCGCCGGTTTCGGGCGTTATGTGATGGAGCCGATGGTGGCCGAGGTTCGGCCCGACACGCCGGCCGCCATTGCCGGTTTCGAACCGGGCGACCGCTTCGTTTCCGTCGATGGATCGCAGGTGCGCAGCTTTGGCGATGTGCAGCGTCTCGTGTCCGGGCGGTCGGGCGACGAACTCTCCTTCGTGGTGCGTCGTGGTGATGAAGAGCTGGAGCTCAAGGCGACGCCCGAAATGGTCGAGCAGAAGGATGCGCTCGGCAACACGGTGAAGATCGGAATCATCGGCGTCGTCAATGATGAGGAAATGGGCCAGCCGCGACTGGTTGAGTATGGCCCGCTGGATGCGCTGGGCGAGGCGGTCAAGGAAACCGGCTATGTGATCTATCGCACCGGCCAGTTTCTAAAACGCTTTGTCGCAGGGCGTGAGGACAGGTGTCAGCTTGGTGGCCCGGTGAAGATCGCCGATATGGCCGGCAAGGCGGCCCAGCTCGGCTTCGAATGGCTCGTACAACTTGTTGCATTATTGTCAGTCGGTATCGGTGTTCTTAATCTTTTGCCCATTCCCCCCCTTGATGGCGGGCATCTGGTGTTCTACGCCATAGAAGCTGTAATGCGTCGTCCTGTGTCCGAGAGGGTCATGGATGCGGTTTACCGCGTCGGCTTGTTCGCCGTTCTCGCATTCATGGGATTCGTTTTCTGGAACGACCTGTTCGGATGCTGAGGGAGGATCGGGAAGGCGGAATGTGTAAAAATTGAGACGATATTTACCATGGCTTTGAATTTCGCGTGACGCGAATGCCACTAAGCGGTGGTTCGTAAACGCAAATTAACCAGAAGGCTTGCGTGTAGGGAAAATCTGGCTATTACGATAGCTGCTTTTTTAGATTGTTCCTATTTCTCGCTGCGGGGACAAAGAGAATAGAGGTTTTCAGGCCCAATGAAGGCATCTTCTAGCTTTAAGAACGCCGTTTCGGCAGTAGCCCTTTCGGCGGGGTTGGCGATGACGGGGACGGTTGCCGTCCAGCTCGCCGCCATGGAAGCGGCCGAGGCCGCGACGGTCAGCCGTATCGAGGTGCGTGGAAACCGCCGCGTCGAAGACGAGACCATTCGCAACTATATCGACATTCGTCCGGGGCGCTCTTTCTCGAACGATGATGTGAACGAGGCCGTCAAGCGCCTGTTCGCAACCGGCCTGTTTGCCGACGTGTCGATCAGCCAGTCCGGCGGCGCGCTGATCGTGACCGTTGACGAGTATTCGATCGTCAACCAGGTCATTTTCCAGGGCAACAAGAAGATCAAGGACGCGAATCTGGCGCGCGCTGTTCAGCTGCAGCCTCGCAAGTCCTTCTCCAACCAGTCGCTCCAGGCTGATGAGGAGACGATTCGGGAAGCCTATCGCCGCATCGGTCGCGACGACGCAACCGTTACCGGCCGCACGCAGGCGCTTGACGACGGTCGCGTCAACGTCATCTTCGAAGTTCAGGAAGGTGGCCGCACGAAGATCGCCGCGATCAACTTCGTTGGCAACGAAGCTTTCGGCAATGGCCGTCTGCGCGACGTGATTTCGACCAAGCAGTCGAACTTCCTCTCCTTCCTGATGCGCGACGACATCTATGACGACAATCGTCTGCGCGCGGATGAAGAGACGCTGCGCCGTTTCTACTACAACCGTGGTTATGCGGATTTCCGCGTGATCTCGGCGACCGCCGACTTAGACGAAGTCGAGAACGCCTACACGGTGACCTTCACCGTGGACGAGGGCGAGCGCTATCGCTTCGGCAATATCGGCGTCGAGAGCACGGTCACCGGTATCGACACGGACGCTCTCAATGCAGAGATCAAGACCCGTCAGGGCAATGTCTACAGCGCCAAGAACGTTGAAGACTCCATCATTGCGCTGACCGAGAATGTGGCTGGCAAAGGCTATGCCTTCGCCCAGGTGACGCCGCGCGGCAACCGCAATTTCGAGACCCGCGAGATCGATGTCGTGTACTCGATCGACGAAGGTCCGCGCGCTTACATTCAGCGCATCGAGATCCGCGGCAACCAGCGCACGCGTGACTACGTGATCCGTCGCGAGTTCGATCTGAGCGAGGGCGACGCCTTCAATCAGGTGCTCGTGCAGCGCGCAAAGCGTCGCCTCGAAGGCCTCAACTTCTTCCAGACCGTCAACATCTCGACGGTTCCGGGTTCGCAGCCCGATCAGGTCATTCTGGTCGTTGATGTGGTTGAGAAGTCGACCGGTGAGTTCTCCATCGGCGCCGGTTACTCGACGGCTGGTGGCGACAGCAGCAGCGGCGGCTTCTCCGTTGAAGGCTCCGTCACCGAGCGCAACTTCCTCGGTCGTGGCCAGTTCGTCCGCATCGCGGCCGGCGGTGGCAAGGACTCGCGCGACTACTCGTTCTCCTTCACCGAGCCGTATTTCCTCGGTCGCCGGATTTCGGCTGGTTTCGACGTCTACCGCCGCACCCGCAAGTTCGACGACAAGTATGATCGCGACACCACCGGTGCGACGATCCGCTTCGGTCTGCCGATCACGGAAGCCCTGTCTTCGCAGCTCGCCTACAACTTCTCCCAGGAGGAGTACACGGGTATCGGCAATTGTTCGGATCCCAGTGTCCCAGCGTTTGCCAGTTGTAACCTGGCTCCTGCCATCAAGGACGCCATTGACGACGGCAAGTGGATCAAGTCCTCGGTTAGCGGCTCGCTGGTCTACAACACGATCGACGACATGAAGAACCCGCATTCGGGCCTTTATGCGAACCTCACGCTTGAGGTTGCCGGTCTCGGTGGCGATGCGAAGTTCGTGAAGGCGACGGCGCGCGGCACCTACTACCAGACGCTGTCCGAAGAACTCGATCTCGTCGGCCTGTTCACGGTTGGCGCCGGTCACATCCAGGCTCTGGATGGCGATCTGCGCGTGTTCGACCACTTCTCGAGTAGCGACCGCATCATTCGTGGCTTCGATTACAACGGCATCGGCCCGTACCAGAACGCTTCGGGTGGCGGCATCGACCACATCGGCGGCAAGACCTACTTCAACGCTTCGGCAGAAGCGCAGTTCCCGTTCCCGGTCCTGCCGGAGAGCTTTGGTCTTCGCGGCGCGGTCTTTGCTGATGCGGCAACGCTCTATGGCAGCGATATCGCAGGCGCCATCGGAACGGATCTGCAGTGGCGCGCTTCGGTCGGTGCCGGTCTGATCTGGGCTTCGCCCTTCGGTCCGCTGCGTGTCGATTACGCATACCCGATCTTGAAAGAAGACACAGACGACGTGCAGAACTTCAACTTCGGTATTTCGACCCGCTTCTAACCGGTTGACGTTTTCTGGCACACCCTGTTTAGCCCGGGCCCCGGTGGCCCGGGCGAAAGGTTTCCATGAAGGATCCTGAATTCTTTGCTCCCGCGCGCCGCATAACGGCAGGCGAGATCGCCTCGCTGACGGGAGCGAATCTCACGCATGCAGAGCATGCCGGGATTGTTATTGAAAGCGTTGCCGCAGCCTCTGAGGGCGGTGCCGGAACGCTTGTTTTCGTTGAAGGAAAGCGCAACGCCGATCTGGCAAAGGGCACAACGGCTTCCGCCGTTCTGTGCAGGGATGAGATCGCGGGCCATGTTCCCGAAGGTGTTGCCGTCCTCGTGGTCGACAAACCGCAGGCCGCTTTCGCGCAGATAACACGCCTTCTTTTCCCTCAGGCCATGCGCCCGGGCTCGATGACCGGCGAAACCGGTGTCTCCGCCCGTGCAAGCGTGGCCTCCGACGCAATTCTTGAAGACGATGTCACCATCGAGCCGGGAGCCGTGATCGGCTCGGGCGTGCATATCGGCAGCGGTACGATCATCGCCCCCAATGCGGTGATTGGAGCGGGCACGCGAATCGGACGCGAAAGCTATATCGGCCCCGGCGCCACCATTCAGTGCGCGATGGTCGGCGACCGCGTGATCATTCACGCCGGTGTGCGCATCGGTCAGGATGGGTTCGGCTATCTTCCAGGCCCCACCGGGCTCGAAAAACTGCCCCAGATCGGACGCGTCGTCATTCAGGACGATGTGGAGATCGGCGCAAACACCACAGTCGACCGTGGCGCGCTGGTCGACACGATCATCGGGCAGGGCTCCAAGATCGATAATCTCGTGCAGATCGCGCACAATGTCCGCCTTGGCCGGGGATGCATCGTTGCAGGCCATTGCGGGCTGTCCGGTTCTGTCACACTTGGCGATTTCGTGATGCTCGGCGGACGTGTCGGCATCGCGGATCACATTACCATCGGCTCAGGCGCGCAGCTTGCGGCTTCCAGCGGCGTCATGAATGACGTGCCGCCGGGAGAACGCTGGGCTGGCTCGCCGGCGCAGCCGATGCGGGAAGCTTTCCGCGAACTGGCCGCGCTGCGCGGTCTTGTTGGTGGAAGGAAGAAGAAACAGAGGGATGGGGATGACTGACTCCGCTTCGACCACGCTTGAAAGCCTCGACATCATGGACCTGATGCGGTTGCTGCCGCATCGCTATCCGTTCCTGCTGGTCGACAAGATCATCGAGATTGACGGCGACCGCTCTGCCATCGGCATCAAGAACGTGACGGCCAATGAGCCGCACTTCACCGGTCACTTCCCAACGCAGCCGGTCATGCCGGGCGTGCTGATCGTTGAGGCCATGGCGCAGACCGCCGGTGCAATCTGCATCAACAATGCGGGTGATGAGAGCCCGTCTCTCGTCTATTTCATGACCATCGACAATGCGAAGTTCCGCAAGCCCGTCGTGCCGGGGGATCGCATGGAGATCCACGTCACCAAGGTCAAGCAGCGCGGCAGCATCTGGAAGTTCGACTGCGTGGCCAAGGTTGATGAGGCGAAGGTTGCCGAGGCCACGATTTCGGCACTGATGTCTGTCGAACAGGCTGGCTGACGGAAGAATATAGAATAGATGACCCGAGAGACCGTCATTCATCCCTCATCCATCATCGAACCCGGCGCAGAGCTGGGCGAGGGGGTGCGGATTGGCCCGTTCTGCCATGTTTCCGCTCAGGCGAAGCTGCACGACGATGTGGAGCTGATCGGCCATGTCACCATCATGGGCGACACCACGCTTGGCGCAGGCTGCCAGGTCTATCCGCAGGCGGTTCTCGGCGCTCCGCCGCAGAATTTCGGCCACAAGGGCGGTCACAGCACGCTTGAAGTGGGCGAACAGTGCGTCGTGCGCGAGGGCGTGACCTTTCACGCCGGCACGGACACCAGCCGTGGCAAGACCACGGTCGGTTCCCATGGCCTCTTCATGGCCTATTCCCATGTCGCGCATGACAGCGCGGTGGGCAATCATGTGACCATGGCGAATTATGCCGGTCTTGGCGGACATGCCGAGATCGGCGATCACGTCATCATCTCCGGCTATGCTGCGGTTCATCAGTTCGTGCGCATCGGTCATCACGCCTTTCTGGGCGGCTTTGCTGCCGTTGTCGGCGATGTGATCCCCTACGGCATGGCTGTGGGCGACCGTGCGCGCCTGCGCGGCCTCAATCTGGTCGGGCTCAAGCGCTCGGGCATGCCGCGTGAAGACATTTCGGCGCTGCGCAAGGCCTACAGGATGCTCTTTGCCGAAGGCGCTTCGCTTGAAGAGAATGCTGCCGCCGTTCTGCGCGCCTATCCCGATTCGGAACTGATCGGCGACGTGGTGGCCTTTGTCGGTGCAAAGGACAAGCGGCACTTCACGCTACCGGCGCGCGGCAAGGGCGCGGCCGAGGAAAATGAGACAGCCTGACCCCAAGTCGGTCCTGCCAGCGGGCGCCCGCGTTGCCGTGGTCGCCGGCAGCGGCGGTCTGCCACGCGATGTAGTGCGCACGCTGGTGAAGAATGGCCACAGGCCGCTCGTCGTCGCCATGGAAGGCGAGGCAGACTGGGTGGCCGGTGAAGATCAGAGCGCATTTGATCTCTGGCCGACGCCCGTTGAGCGTCTGGCGCTCTTTCTTCCAAAACTCAAGCGCGCAGGCGTGACGCATCTGGTTCTGGCCGGCGGCGTCAGCCGGCGACCGCCCATCCGCAAGGTGCGGCTCGGCTGGGACGTATTCCGGGCGCTGCCGAAGCTGATCGCCGCTTACGCCAAGGGCGACGATGGCCTGCTGCGGGCGGTGATTGCCTATATCGAATCGAAAGGCATCCGGGTTCTGGGCGCGCATGAGATCGCGCCGGAGCTTTTGTCGCCTGAAGGTGTCATGACCCGCACAAAGCCCGGCGCCAGGGATCGCAAGGATCTCGCCGCCGCTTATGAAGCTGCGCGCATGATCGGCGGTCTCGACATCGGACAGGCCGCCATCGCCGTCGGCGGGCGCGCTGTGGCTCTGGAAGGCATTGAGGGCACGGCCGGCCTGTTGGACCGGATGCGCGACATGCGCAACCATGGCCGCCTTGCAGGCAAGTCCGGGGGCGCTTTGGTCAAATGTGTGAAACCGGATCAGGATGAACGCGCAGACCTGCCGACCATCGGGCCGAACACCATCGAGGCGGCGCATGCAGCCGGCCTTGCCGGTGTGGGGCTGGAGGCGGGCCGCTCGCTGATCATAGATTATGCTGACACGATTGGCCGGGCCGACGCGCTTGGCCTGTTCATCGTTGGCCTTGAGCCGGAGGGGCGGGCATGAACGCGAAAGGCGGGGCATTGAAACTGGCGATCATCGCCGGCGAGGAATCCGGTGATCTGCTCGGCGCGGATCTGGTCAAGGCGCTGCGGGTCGAAAGCGACGCAGAGGTCGAACTCACCGGCGTCGGCGGGCGCAATTTGATGGCGCTTGGGTTGGAGCCGATCTTCAATGCCGAGGAAATAGCGCTTATGGGCGTCAGCGCCATCCTGCGCGACTTGCCGCGTCTCCTGCGCCGTATCGGCCAGACAGCGCAGGCCATCGTCAAGGCAAAGCCCGATTGCCTCGTCACCATCGACAGCCCCGAGTTCAGCCTGCGCGTGGCGAAGAAGGTCCGTGCGCTCGATCCCTCCATCCCCATCATCCATTATGTCTGCCCCAGCGTTTGGGCCTGGCGACCGGGCAGGGCCATCGCGATGCGCCCGCATGTGGACGAAATCCTCTGCCTGCTGCCATTCGAGCCGGCGGAGCTGGAACGGTTGAAAGGTCCGCCCGGAACCTTTGTCGGACATCGTCTGGCCACCGACCCCGATATTCTTGCAGCCGCCAGCGCACATCTTTCCGGACCCGCCAAGCCTGCCTATGCGCAGCGCGAACTGCTGCTCCTGCCCGGATCACGCCGGGGCGAGGTGTCGCGTCTTCTGGAGCCGTTTGGAGAGACTGTGCGGCACCTCCATGAAGCCGGACACGACTTCCGCCTGCTCATGCCCACCGTGCCGCATGTCGCGCCCATGGTGGAAGCCGCCGTGAAGGACTGGCCCGTTCAGCCGGAGATCATTCTGGAGCCTGCGCGCAAGTGGGCGGCCTTCGCCGAAGCCGATGCAGCCCTTGCCTGTTCGGGCACGGTGTCGCTGGAACTGGCGCTTTCACGGGTTCCGACAATCCTTTGTTACAAAACGGATTTTGTTGCGCGGGCGCTGATCCCGCTCATCACCGTCTGGTCGGCGGCGCTGCCCAATCTCATTGCCGGCTGGCCTGTCGTTCCGGAGCACTTCAACCAGTATGTCCGCCCGTCCTATCTGGCGCGTCAGCTCACCGGGCTGTGGGCGGACAAGCCGCCGCGCGCAGCACAGATGGACGGGTTCCAGCAGGTCGCAGATGCGCTCGAAACGCCGCGCCCCTCCGGCCAGATCGCGGCCGAAGTCGTTATGCGGCACATCGCAGGCGCGGCCTGAAAACGGCGCATACAGACGCCGAGCGCTTGCCGTTTGATCAGGCGCGCTCGTGTTCCGAGACAGCGTATTACCGAACGGCTTCTTGACGTTTGCCATCGTTCCCGCTAGATGGCGGTTGGCTGCAGACGCCCGCCGCCCGCTGACACATGTCCCGGTGAAGTTCTGCCTCAGACTGATTTCTTCGTCCTCCACGCTCGTCGCGCGGATGGAAATGCGGGCCCCATCCAGTTCCAGCGCGGCCTTTGCGACAGGAGAATGGGGATTTGTCTGAAACGTCCTCCAATACATTTACGGAAGGCCCACTGGGGCCGATCTACGCAAAAACGGCGCTGCCGATCATCTTTGTGATGGGGATGAACGGTCTTCTTGCCGTGTGCGATGCGCTCTTTCTGGGGCATTTTGTCGGCCCGGATGCGCTTGCCGCCGTTACGCTGATGTTTCCCGTCTACATGCTCATCGTCGCAATGGCGACGCTGGTCGCAAGCGGCATGTCCAGCCTGCTTGCCCGCCACCTCGGTGCATCCTCGATGGATGATGCGCAGGCGGTGTTCGCAGGCGCGCATGGTCTCGCCCTTCTTCTGGGCGGTGTCCTAATCCTCCTGTTCTTGCTCTTCGGTGCTCCGGTTGCCCTGCTTGCCGCGGGCGGCTCGGTTCCTCTGGCCGAGATGGGGCTCGTCTATCTGCGGATCACGGTGTTCTGTTCGCCGCTTCTGTTCATCCTCTCGGTCAATTCCGACGCTCTGCGCAATGAGGGGCTCATCAACCTCATGGCGGGCATGAGCCTTCTGGTGTCCGTTGCGAATATTGGTTTCAACTATGTGTTCATCGCCATTCTGGAGATGGGGGTTGCCGGTTCCGCCTATGGCACGGCGATGGCGCAGGCGCTGGCTTTCATCATCATTCTGGCGTTTCGGCTGCGCGGACGCACGCAACTGCGTCCCAGCGTTCTGCTGCGCCACCGGCTCGATACGGCCTGGACGCGCATCCTGGCGCTCGGCGCCCCCCAGAGCCTCAACTTCATGGGGCTGGCGCTCGGGTCTGCGGCGATCATCATCGCCCTGCAATGGGTGAACGCGCCCGGTTACGGCGATACGGTGTCCGCCTATGGCATCATCACGCGGGTGATGACCTTCTGCTTCCTGCCGCTTCTGGGGTTGAGCCACGCGATGCAGACGATCACCGGCAACAATTACGGCGCGCGCGACTGGGCGCGTTCCGACCGGAGCCTGCGCATCGCCGTTGTCACGGCCTTCGTCTATGCGCTGGTGGTCCAGTTCTTGCTGACCGTCTTTGCCGCAGACATCGGACGAGGCTTCGTTGATGATCCGGCTGTGGTCTCGGAGGTTGAGCGCGTTCTTCCGATCATGGTGGCGCTGCTCTTTGCCGGCGGGCCGCTGATGATGATCGCGATGCATTTTCAGGCCATCGGCGACGCCAGTCGCGCCGCACTGCTTGGTCTGTCAAAGCCCTATCTGTTCGGCATCCCGCTCACCTTTGTCCTTGCCGACATGGTGGGTGAGCGCGGCATCTGGATGGCCGGGCCCGTTGCGGAACTGCTCCTGTTCTGTCTGACACTGATTGTTCTCTTCCGCACGGCGCGCACGCGCTCTCTGAAATGGGGCCTGTTTCAGGCCGGTGCAGCGGAGCAGGCATGATGAACCAGATCCCGACCATGGCGGAAGCCAAGGCGCTCGCAAAGAAACTGCGGGCGCATCTGGAGAGCCAGGGACGTGCAACGTCTCATGCGCAGGCTCTGGAAACGGTCGCGCATCAGCATGGCTATCGCGACTGGAACACGTTCTGCGCGGTGATTTCCGCCCGTGAGGAAGACCCGTGGGAGCCTGGCATGCGCGTACAGGGGACCTATCTGGCCCAACCCTTCAAGGGCAGCATCATCGCCAAGATGAAGCAGGGGCCGAGCTGGTTCAGGCTGGTGCTCGATCTGGACGAGCCCGTCGATGTGGTGATGTTTGAAGGCTTCTCCAACTACCGTAGGCGCATTCGCGGTATTGTGGGGCCGGATGGTCATTCCAGAGAACGCACATCCAACGGCGTTCCGCATCTGCGCGTCGAAGCCGAAAAATAGGCAGAAGCTTCTCCGTCCCTGAGAGAGGAGCAACAGCTCAAAGAAAAAGCCCCGCCAGTCTGGCGGGGCTTTTTTGAATGTCGAATGATCAGCGCTTGGCGATCGGAACGTAGTCGCGGTGCGTTGCGCCCGTGTAGAGCTGACGCGGACGGCCGATCTTCTGCTTCGGATCCTCGATCATTTCCTTCCACTGGGCGATCCAGCCGACAGTGCGCGCGAGCGCGAAGAGCACCGTGAACATGGTGGTGGGGAAGCCCAGCGCCTTCAGCGTGATGCCGGAGTAGAAGTCGATGTTCGGGTAGAGCTTCTTCTCGATGAAGTACTCGTCCGTCAGGGCGATGCGCTCCAGCTCCATGGCGATGTCGAGCTGCGGATCGTCCTTGATGCCCAGTTCGCTTAACACCTCATGGCAGGTCTTCTGCATGATCTTGGCGCGCGGATCGTAGTTCTTGTAGACCCGGTGACCGAAGCCCATGAGACGGAACGGATCGCTCTTGTCCTTGGCGCGGTCGATATATTCGGGGATACGGTCAACGGAGCCGATTTCGTCGAGCATGTTGAGCGCGGCTTCGTTCGCGCCGCCATGGGCAGGGCCCCAGAGGCAGGCGATGCCGGCAGCGATACAGGCAAACGGGTTTGCGCCCGAAGAGCCGGCCAGACGCACCGTCGAGGTGGAGGCGTTCTGCTCGTGATCGGCATGGAGGATGAAGATCCGCTCCATGGCGCGGGCCAGAACCGGGTTCACCTTGTAGTCCTCGCACGGCACCGAGAAGCACATGTGCAGGAAGTTGGCCGCGTAACCGAGATCGTTCTTCGGGTAAACGAAAGGCTGGCCGACATGGTACTTGTAGGCCATGGCCGCGATGGTCGGCATTTTGGCGATCATGCGCAGGCTGGCGACCATACGCTGATGCGGATCGGAGATGTCGGTGGAGTCGTGATAGAAGGCAGACATCGCGCCGACAACGCCGCACATAACGGCCATCGGATGCGCATCACGGCGGAAGCCGGTGAAGAAGCGGTTCATCTGCTCATGCACCATGGTGTGGTGCGTCACGCGGTAATCGAAGTCTGCCTTTTCCGTCTTCGTCGGAAGCTCGCCGTAGAGCAGAAGGTAGCAGGTTTCCAGAAAGTCGCCGTGCTCGGCGAGCTGTTCGATGGGGTAGCCGCGGTGCAGCAGAATGCCTTCATCGCCATCGATATAGGTGATCTTCGATTCGCAGCTTGCGGTCGACGTGAAGCCGGGATCGTAGGTGAACAGTCCCGTGTCTTTGTAAAGCGAGGCGATGTTGACCACATCCGGGCCCACGCTGCCCTTCAATACCTCGAATTCGTGCCCTTCTTCCTGGCCGCCAATTTCCAGCTTCGCAGTTGGTTTGGTCATCGCAATCACCTCTCACTTCAAGGAACTTGGCGCCAGAAATCTGTCGCCCAAAATAATGGCTGGCGGTCGAGCGCGCGAAATAGCTAACGCATTTCCCCCGTGGTGCCAAGCGCGTGCAGCATGCAAATATTGCAGTGCAGCACGCACTCGGTGATCAAACCCGTTCCGCAAGCCAGGTCCTTTGCGGGACGAAGCTAGGCAGCCTGATCGCTGATACGCGCCAAACTCTCCTCGCGCCCAAGAACGGAGAGAACATCGAAGATGCCTGGCGATGTGGTGCGCCCGGTGAGCGCTGCCCTGAGGGGTTGGGCGACTTTGCCAAGCTTGCGTTCGGTCTGCTCCGCGAATTCACGGACAGCTGCTTCGATGTTCGCAAGGGTCCAATCGCCGACATTTTGCAATACGGGAAGAATTTCCGCAAGAAGCTGACGCGCATTCTCATCGAGAAGCTGCTGTGCCTTCTCATCGAAGGAGAGCGGCCTCTGGTCGAAGATAAATGCTGCACTTTCAACGAGTTCAACCAGCGTCTTCGCACGCTCCTTCAGGCCGGGCAGGGCGGCAAGAAGCTGCGCCTTGCGCTGCTCGTCCAGCGCGGAAAGAAGCGCTTCGCCACCTTCCAGATGCGGCAATGTGTCTATCAGCCGGGAAAGCAGCTCTTCATCGGCCATCTGGCGCATGTGAACGCCGTTCAGCGCCTCCAGTTTCTGGAAGTCGAAGCGTGCAGCGCCCTTGTTTACATCGGTGATGTCGAACCAGCGAATCATGTCCTCATCCGACATGATTTCGTCGTCGCCATGGCTCCAGCCAAGGCGGGCCAGATAATTGCGCAGTGCCGAAGGCAGGTAGCCCATGGCGCGGTACGCCTCGACGCCGAGCGCGCCATGACGCTTGGAAAGTTTTGCGCCATCGGCGCCATGAATGAGCGGAATATGCGCCATCACCGGCACGTCCCAGCCCATGGCCTTGTAGATCACCGTCTGGCGCGCAGCGTTGGTCAGATGGTCATCGCCACGGATGATGTGGGTCACGCCCATGTCGTGATCGTCGACCACTACGGCATGCATATAGGTCGGCGAACCGTCGGAGCGCAGGATGATGAAATCGTCCAGATCCTTGTTCGGGAAGCGCACCGTGCCCTGCACCTGGTCTTCGACGACCGTCTCGCCTTCCTGCGGGGTCTTGATGCGAATGACGGGCTTCACGCCATCAGGCGCTTGGGAAGCATCGCGGTCGCGCCAGGTGCCGTCATAGCGCGGCGGGCGTCCCTCTGCGCGCGCCTTTTCGCGCATCGCCTCCAGCTCTTCGGGAGAGCTGTAGCAGTAATAGGCTTCGCCCTTGGCCACCAGTTCCTCGGCCACCGCGCGGTGCCGGTCTGCGCGGGCAAACTGGGAAATCGGCTCGCCGTCGCAGTCGAGGCCCAGCCAGGCAAGGCCGTCGAGGATCGCGGCGGTTGCGGCTTCGGTGGAGCGCTGACGGTCGGTGTCCTCGATGCGCAGAAGCATCTTGCCGCCCGTATGCTGCGCATAGAGCCAGTTGAAGAGCGCCGTGCGTGCCCCGCCGATGTGCAGGTAGCCGGTGGGTGAGGGCGCAAAGCGCGTGACGACGGGTTTTGTCATGGGGTCTTTCCCGGGAATTGTCGCGGTCTCCCGGCCCGCAAGGGGTAGGTGATACCGCAGGTGGCATTCGACTGGCAGTCATGTAGCATACAACGCTCGGGGCGCAAGCATTGCACGGGGGACCACGCCATGGGGGGCGAGGTGGCATCGGCGCGCGCCGATGAACGCATGCAGTTCACCGACACAGAGGCGGCTCCCGTCGCAGTGGACGGTTGCGGCCCTGCGTCTGCCATTGAGGCGCGTAAGATCCCGAGCCATGGCGCCAGGCCCGTTGCGGCAGGAATCCGCTTCGCCATCGCGCAGGAGGTGGCGCGGGGCACGATTTTTCTATGGCTTCCGGTCCTTCTGGGCAGCGGGGCGCTCATCTATTTTGCCCTGCCGGTCGAACCGCCGGCCTATGCACTGGCGAGCGGGCTGGCGCTCTGTGTTCTGGCAGCGCATCTGGCCGGCGCAAAGGCCCGGTTGCGCCTTGCCCTTCTGGCTGGTCTCGTCGTGCTTCTGGGGCTCGTGGCCGCAAAGGTGGAGACCTGGCGCGCCAGCACGCCCATGGTCGGCTCCGACATCACCACACGCATCACCGGGCGTGTGCTCAAGGTCGAGCATCGCGCCGATGGCCGGTTCCGCCTGACCATCGATATTCTGTCCACGGCACGCCCGCAGCTGCGCTATGCGCCGGAGCGCGCGCGGTTTTCCGCCCGCACGATCCCGCCAGACCTGAAACCCGGCGAGGGTCTGAGCGGGCTTGTCCGGCTCATGTCGCCTTCAGGTCCGGTGCGCCCCCATGCCTATGATTTCTCGTTCGAGAGCTATTTTGACCGCCTTGGCGCAGTCGGTTTCTTCATGCGGGAGCCGGCGCGCATCGCCCTTGATCACCCTGTCGGGCTGGTGCAGCGGCTTACCGCCCGCCTGCAGGCGGTGCGCGAAGCGCTTGCCGCCCGGCTGCGCGAGAAGATCGGCGGCGCGGAGGGCAATGTCGCTGCGGCGCTCATCACCGGCCTGCGCAGCGGCATTCCGGAAGAGGTCAACGAGGATCTGCGCCGGGCCGGGCTCGCGCATGTGCTGGCGATCTCGGGCCTGCACATGGCGCTCGCAGCCTTCACCATCATCGGCGCGGCGCGGCTGGGCTTTGCGCTCTTTCCCGGTTTCTCCTCAAGGCATCCGGTCCGCAAATATGCGGCCGGCGCAGCACTTATGGTCTGCTTCCTCTACCTTTTCATTTCCGGAGCGGGCGTGGCCGCGCAGCGCAGCTTTCTCATGCTGGCCGTCATGCTTCTGGCGCTTCTGTTCGACCGCGCCGCGCTCACCATGCGCAATCTGGCCATCGCTGCGCTGGTGGTGATTGCGGTTTCGCCGCATGAGGTGGTCGGTCCGGGGTTTCAGATGTCCTTTGCTGCGACGGCGGCGCTCATTGCCGGCTATGCGGCCTGGAACCGACGTCGTGAAAGGGCATTCGGACGCAACTCAGCCGAGATTGAACCTTCGGGCGCGCGCCGTCTTTTCCGCCTTGTTCTGGTCTATGTGGGCGGCCTGGCGCTCACTTCGCTGATCGCGGGTGTGGCGACCACGCTGTATGGCGTCTGGCATTTCCAGCGTGCATCGCCACTGGCGCTTGGGGCCAATCTCGCGGCCATGCCCGTCGTCTCTCTGGTCGTCATGCCATCGGCGGTCGCGGCCATGGCCACGATGCCCCTCAATCTCGATGGCTGGGCGCTTGCCCTCATGGGGCGCGGCATCTCGACAGTCATGGCCATCGCGCACTGGTTCTCTGAGCGCACGCCATTCGATGCGACGGGAGCGATCCCGCTGTCAGCCACGCTGAGCCTGAGCTGCGCGCTGGCCATTCTCACCCTCACAACCACCCGTTTGTGGTTGGCGGCTGTTCCGTTCCTGCTGGCGGGCGGCGTGCTTCTGGCAAACCGCGATCTGCCCGACATGTTCGTTTCTGAAGATGCGCGACTGGTCGCGGTCCAGATCGGGGACGACACGCTCGCCGTCAACCGCGCGCGCCCCAACGGGTTTTCTATCGAGAACTGGTTGCGCGCAGCGGGCGCGGGAACGGTGCGAAAGCCCGCCGGTTCGAAAGGCGCGTCGCTGGCCGACCTTCTCGCAGATCAGAGCACCGGCCGTTTCCTGTGTAATCAATCGATCTGCGTTCTGCGGCATCCAGAGGGTATGCGGATCGCGCATGTGAAAAAGTCGGACGATGCCGCGACCGTGCGGCGCAGCATCATCGCTCTTTGCACCTCGGTCGATCTGGTCGTGGTGAATGATCCAACGCTTGATCGGCATTGCAGTGAAGATGGCGCGCGCATCATCACGGCGCGCGATCTTGCGCGTCGCGGCAGCGCCGAAGTCCGCTTTTCAGAAGGCGTCGGGATGCCGCACATCGCCTTCGCGATCCGCGAGCCATACCGGCCCTGGCATGAACACCGGCAATACTCACGGGCATCGAGAGGGCTTGGCCCCTACAGGCGTAAAGACAAAGAATGAGCGGCGCACCATCGTTCGCATAATCAATAAAAACAGATAGATACGCCGCTATATTGACTCTCTACATGCGCTTTCACGCGCGGCCTGAAGCGAGATCAGCCGACAAGGCCCATGAAGGCTTTTGCAGCATGTGGGGCGCGGATCTTTCCTTCATGAATGAAGTAGACGAACACATCACGCGGCTTCTTCTCCGCCGTGAAGCCGGGGTCAACAATCGGCAAATCGTCTGGCTGTCCGCCTTCGGCCCATTGCTCTGCGCGTCTGGCCCAGCCCTCCAGTTCGGCGGGCGGATAGGCCGTGGGCACATCGTCCTCGCCACGCTGGAGGCGCGCATAGACGAAGTCACCCGTCACATCGGCAATCTCGGGATAGGTGTTGTGGTGGGCGTAGCAGATGGCCGCGCCATATTTGCGAACCAGCTGCGGGAATTCAGGCGTGCAGAAGGAATCGTGCCGCACTTCAAGAACGTGCCGCAGCGCGATGCCGTCACGCTCGGCCGGCAACAGTTTCATGAACCCTTCGAAATCTTCCGGGTCGAACTTCTTCGTGGGCGCGAACTGCCAGACGAGCGGGCCGAGCTTGTCACCCATTTCCGTGATGCCGGAACCCAGAAATTTCTCAAGAGAAGCAGAGGCTTCCGAAAGAACCTTGCGGTTCGTCACGAAGCGGTTCCCTTTGAGTGAAAAGACAAAACCATCCGGGGCCTCATCCGCCCATTTGGCATAGGTGGCCGGCTTCTGGCTGCCGTAATAGGTGCCGTTCACTTCGATGGTCGGCACCTGTCGCGCCGCATATTCGAGCTGCCGCTTCTTTGGAAGGTCGTCCGGATAGAACGTGCCTTCCCAGGGCTGAAACGTCCAGCCGCCCATGCCTGCGCGAATGGTGCCTGCGCTCATCGTCTTACTCCGCTGCCTGGGCCTTGCCGGCTGGCCGGCGCTCCAGAAGTTCTTTCAGGAATTTGCCGGTGTAGCTGCGCGGCTCGGCCATCACATCGTCGATGGAGCCGCAGGCCACGAGCTCGCCGCCGCCATCACCGCCTTCGGGGCCGAGGTCCAGAATCCAGTCGGCGGTCTTGATGACTTCGAGATTGTGCTCGATCACCACCACCGTGTTGCCCTGGTCCACCAGCTCGTGCAGCACTTCGAGCAGCTTGGCCACATCGTGGAAATGCAGACCCGTGGTCGGCTCGTCCAGAATGTAGAGCGTGCGCCCGGTTGCCCGTTTGGAGAGTTCCTTGGCGAGCTTGATGCGCTGCGCCTCACCGCCGGAGAGCGTGGTTGCCTGCTGGCCGATATGAATATAGCCGAGCCCCACGCGCGAGAGCGTGACGAGCTTGTCGCGCACGGCCGGAACGGCAGAGAAGAACTCCACGCCTTCATCCACCGTCATCTCGAGTACGTCGGCAATCGACTTGCCCTTGAAGGTGACGTCGAGCGTCTCGCGGTTGTAGCGCTTGCCGTGGCAGACGTCGCAGGTCACATAGACATCCGGCAGGAAGTGCATTTCGATCTTGATGACGCCATCGCCCTGACAGGCCTCGCAGCGCCCGCCCTTCACATTGAAGGAGAAGCGACCCGGCTGATAGCCGCGCGCCTTGGCCTCGGGCAGGCCTGCGAACCAGTCGCGGATCGGCGTGAACGCGCCTGTATAGGTGGCCGGGTTGGAGCGCGGCGTGCGGCCGATGGGCGACTGGTCGATATCGATGACCTTGTCGAGATGCTCAAGCCCTTCGAGCCGGTCGTGATCGGCCGGTTGCTCGCGCGACCCCATGATGCGGCGCGATGCGGCCTTGAACAGCGTTTCGATCAGAAGCGTGGACTTTCCGCCGCCAGAAACGCCGGTGACGCAGGCAAAAGTGCCAAGCGGCACATCCGCCGTCACGTTTTTCAGATTGTTGCCGCGCGCGCCCACGACGCGAATGCGTCGCTTCTTGGAGATTTCACGGCGCTGCTCCGGCATCGGGATTGCCATCTCGCCGGTGAGATATTTGCCGGTGACCGAGGCCGGATTGGCCATGATCTCCTGTGGCGTGCCTTCAGCGATGATCTGTCCGCCATGAACACCGGCTGCGGGGCCGATATCGACCACATAGTCGGCGGTCAGAATGGCGTCCTCATCGTGCTCCACCACGATCACCGTGTTGCCGAGATCGCGCAGATGTCTGAGCGTCGCCAGCAGGCGGTCATTGTCGCGCTGGTGCAGGCCGATGGAGGGTTCGTCCAGAACATAGAGCACGCCCGTCAGGCCGGAGCCGATCTGCGAGGCCAGACGAATGCGCTGGCTTTCGCCGCCCGACAGCGTGCCCGAATTGCGCGACAGGGTGAGATATTCCAGCCCGACATCGTTGAGGAAGCGCAGCCGCTCGCGGATCTCCTTGAGGATGCGCACCGCGATTTCGTTCTGCTTGTCGTTCAGATGCTCCGGCAGTTCCTCGAACCATGCGCCGGCCTTGCTGATCGACATGCCCGTGACCTGGCCGATATGCATGCCGTCGATCTTGACGGCAAGCGCCTCGGGCTTCAGCCGGTGACCATCACAGGCGGGGCAGGGATGGGCCGACATGTAGCGCTCGATCTCCTCGCGCATCCAGGCCGATTCCGTCTCCTTCCAGCGCCGCTGAAGATTGACCACGACACCCTCGAAAGGCTTGGTGGTGCGGTAGCTGCGCAGGCCGTCATCGTAGTCGAAGACGATTTTCCTGTTGCCGGTGCCGTTCAGGATCGCGTCCTTGCCATCGTCCGGCAGATCGCGCCAGCGGTCGCCCACCTTGAAGCCGAATTCGCGGCCAAGCGCTTCCAGCGTCTGCAGATAATAGGGCGACGTGGATTTGGCCCAGGGCGCGATGGCGCCTTCGCGCAGGATCGCATTGTCGTCCGGCACCACGAGATTGGGGTCGATGGCGCGCTGGCTGCCCAGACCGTCACAGGTGGGGCAGGCGCCGGCCGGATTGTTGAACGAGAAGAGACGCGGCTCGATCTCCGGAATGGTGAAGCCGGAGACCGGGCAGGCGAATTTTTCGGAGAAAACGATGCGCTCATGCGTCTCGTTTTTCGATTTGTTTGCGCCGCCGCCCTTGGCGGTCGCGCCTTCTGAAAGAGGTTTGTCGGCAAACTCGGCGACAGCCAGCCCCTCGGCGAGCTTCAGGCAGGTTTCGAGCGAATCCGCCAGGCGCGTCGCCAGATCGGCGCGCACCACGACGCGGTCCCCCACCACATCGATGTCGTGCTTGTATTTCTTGTCGAGGGCAGGAACATCGGCGATCTCGTAGAAGACGCCGTCCACCTTCACACGCTGAAAACCCTTCTTCTGAAGCTCGGCCATCTCCTTGCGGTATTCGCCTTTGCGCCCGCGCACGATGGGGGCGAGAATGTAAAGGCGTGTGCCTTCCTCCAGCGCCATCACCCGGTCCACCATCTGGCTCACGGTCTGGCTTTCGATGGGAAGGCCGGTCGCCGGCGAATAGGGCACGCCCACACGCGCGAAGAGAAGGCGCATATAGTCGTAGATCTCCGTCACCGTGCCGACGGTGGAGCGGGGATTTTTCGACGTGGTCTTCTGCTCGATGGAAATGGCCGGCGAAAGCCCGTCGATCTGGTCGACATCCGGCTTCTGCATCATTTCCAGGAACTGGCGCGCATAGGCCGAAAGGCTTTCGACATAGCGCCGCTGACCTTCGGCATAGATCGTGTCGAAGGCCAGCGAAGACTTGCCCGAGCCCGACAGGCCGGTCATGACGATCAGCTTTTCGCGCGGAAGGTCGAGATCGACATTCTTGAGATTGTGCTCGCGCGCGCCGCGAATGGTGATGGACTTGTGTTCTGGCATGCCCCGTCGCTGCCTGTCTCATTTATCTGGTGTGGCCGGCAGCATGCCGGACCATGCTTCATGTAGGAAACGCGCCGCAAATGTCGATGGGCCGCGCGGCCCGCTGACAGACGAGGGCGTTTCGACGTTGCGGGGGTTGTCCCTCGTTTTAAAAAAAAGAGCAAGGGAAAAGAACAAATATCGAACACGCTCCTGACACTATCGTCCTGCGCCGGGCTGGCTCTCGTGCGCATCCGTTACAGATGATCACAATTTCGCCCGCGCCGCCGCATCGCCTTGACCGCCATTAACCAAAGGCGCAGTATCATTTTCGTCAGTGCTCGTGGCTGTTGGCCGCCCTTGAAACCGCGCCGGTGGGCGCTTCGGGCGCGCATGGTTGCTTGAGCACGCTGACACCGAGCAAAGCCTCGTAACGCGAAGAAGGAGGGAGGCATGACTCCACCTGACCGACGCATCGGGCTTCGCCTCTTGCGCGAAGCCACAGCTGGCTGATCGGTCCCGAGCGCATAACCGTCTCGTACGATCATGCGTTCCCGACGCGGTCCATGGCGATTGAGGGCACTGCACTGCAGAACCTTTTTCGTCGGCAGGCACGACAACGCTGGCGGCTGGCTGCCCCATGAAAATCAAATCTCTTTGAAGACAGGGACGGTGAAACCCGTCCTGCCTGATGATTACCGGTAAACCACTCCCGGTACGGAGGGTCAGAAGACCCGAAGCCCCGCGCGCTCGAAACAATGCGGCGGGGCTTTTCCTTTTTCTGTTGCGCCTTTCTGCGCGCCCCGGAAGGGGCTCATTGACAGGCATTCCGCCAGGTGCGAACATAAGGAGAACAAATGAGCTGTGGACGAGACCGGAGCAGGGGCAGCGGGAGAGCGCGCGCCAGCCCTGCTTGCGATAAAGTGCGCGGCAGATTTCGGATAAGCGTGGAGAAGCGTTATGGCGGGCAGCGTCAACAAGGTCATTCTGGTGGGAAATCTGGGTGCAGACCCGGAAATCCGCCGGCTCAACTCCGGTGATCCGGTGGTCAACATCCGCATCGCGACCTCGGAAACCTGGCGTGATCGCCAGTCCGGCGAGCGGCGCGAGCGCACCGAGTGGCACAATGTCGTGATCTTCAACGACAATCTTGCCAAGGTGGCGGAACAGTATCTGAAGAAGGGCGCCAAGGTTTACGTCGAGGGCCAGCTCCAGACGCGCAAATGGACCGACCAGAACGGTCAGGACCGCTACACGACGGAAATCGTTCTGCAGAAGTTCCGTGGCGAGCTGCAGATGCTCGACACGCGCGGGCAGGGTGGTGACAACCAGGTCGGTTATGGCGGCGGCGGTGGTCGCAGCTCCGATTTCGGCCAGTCCGGTCCCGCCGATACCGGTGGCAGCAGCGGCGGCGGTGGCGGTTACTCGCAGAACCTCGACGACGAAATTCCGTTCTGAGGCGGAACAATCGCATGAAAAAGCCCGGCAGAGCCGCTTCGACCGAACCGTGTCTGAGCAGGCCTGCCGGGCTTTTCTTTTTTGCGGTGGCGACAGCCTTTGCGCCATCGCCGGTGAATGCCGGTGAAGCGGATGTTGTCGCGGTCGAAATCATTGCTGACGGTGATGGAGCCCATCGCTTCGACGTGACGGTCGAGCATGGGGACGAGGGCTGGGATCACTATGCAGACCGCTGGGATGTGCTGGATGACGCTGGCAGGGTCATCGCCTCTCGAACGCTTCTTCACCCACATGTGAATGAACAGCCTTTTACGCGCAGCCTTTCAGGTGTCGCGCTGCCCGAGGGGCTCGGTCATGTGACTGTACGTGCGCATGACACCGTGCACGGGCTTGGCGGTCGCATCATGCGCGTCGCAATCCCCGGGCGCGAAGGCGAGGGCGGTTAATGCCTGCTCTCTACAGCGCAGCGGGCTGACATTGCGCAGAATGGCAAGCCGGGCTGGCGCGGTGTGCTGACGACGATCCACCGGATTTCTCAGCACGTCTGGCTGTAACCGTCGGGTGCGAAGCACTCACCCGAGCATCAAAACACGGCAGCGATCGCCTTCTTCAGCCGCCGGCGAGCCGGGCTCGCGCACGATCAGTGCATTGGATGCGGCCAGCGTGGTCAGCATGGAGGAATCCTGCAGCGTGAACGGCGTTGCGATCAGCCCTTCGGAACCGGGCGCTACCGAGGCGCGAACATAGTCGCGGCGTTCATCGTTTGCCCGCAGCGCCTTTGCCAGAACAGCCGAGCGCAGATCCGGCGCGTAGCTGCGCTGGCCAAGCCGGGCAATGAGCGGACGCAGAAACAGATGCGCGCAGACGAGGCTGGAAACCGGGTTGCCTGGCAGGCCAAGCACACGCATGTCACCCAGCCGCCCGAACATCAGCGGTTTGCCGGGGCGCATGGCGATTTTCCAGAAATCAAGCGACATGCCCGCATCGAGCAGCGCCTGCCGCACCAGATCGCGCGCACCGACAGAAGCGCCGCCAAGCGTCACCAGAACATGCGCACCGGCGGCAGCGGCGCTGCGCACCGCGTCGGAGATCGCGGCGCTGTCGTCGGGGATGATGCCGAGATCAAGAATGCGCGCGCCTTCCCTGCGCGCCAGAGCGCCGATGGCAAAGCCGTTGGATGCAACGATCTGGTCCGGGCCACAGGGCTCGCCCGGCCGCACCAGCTCGTCGCCCGTGGCGATCACCGCCACCAGCGGGCGCTGCGTCACATCAAGCGTTGCATGGCCTGCCGCAGCCGCCAGTCCTATTCCCGCAGGTCCGAGCCGTCGTCCCTGTTCGAGAACGCTGTCGCCCTTTCGAAAATCGAGCCCTGCGCGGCGGATATGGCGTCCGGCAGCGACGGTATCGGTCGCCTCGATCCGGCCATCGTCCAGAATGTCCGCATTTTCCTGAATGAGTATCGTGTCCGCGCCTTCGGGCACCGGCGCGCCGGTGAAGATCCGCACGGTTTCGCCGTCGGCCACTGCGCCGTGATACCGGCTGCCCGCGGCAGATTCTCCAATAAGCTTTAGCGGCATTGCGCGCGGCGTCGCCACATTGGCGGCGCGCACGGCATAGCCGTCCATGGCCGAAGCGTCGAAGGGCGGCTGTGTGCGGGTGGCGGCGAGGGGGGCTGCCAGAACGCGACCGTCGGCCTCTTCAATGGGCACTGTTTCGCCGGGTAGTGCTTTCACGCCCTCGAGAATGCGCTCCAGCGCTTCATCCACCGGCAAAAGGCTCATGGTCAGTTCTCCGCTACGCGCCAGTGGCCGGATTTTCCACCCGTCTTCTCAAGAAGGCGGATGCCGTCGAGCACCATGCCCTTGTCCAGCGCCTTGGCCATGTCATAGATCGTCAGGCAGGCAACCGAGGCAGCGGTAAGCGCTTCCATCTCCACGCCCGTCTGTCCCGTCACGCGCACACGCGCCATCACCCTGAGCCCCGGCAGTTCGTGGTCGGGCTCGATGTCCACCACCACTTTCGAGAGCGCCAGCGGGTGGCAAAGGGGAATGAGATCATGCGTCTTCTTGGCGGCCATGATGCCTGCGATGCGCGCGGTTGCCAGAACGTCGCCCTTCTTGGCGTTGCCCGCCAGAATGGCCTCCAGTGTTTCCGCCTTCATCACCACAGCGCCTTCCGCCAGCGCTTCCCGGCTGGTTTCCTGCTTGCCGCTCACATCGACCATATGCGCTTCGCCGGAAGCGCCGATATGGGTCAGGCCTGCCGCTTTCTCGCTCATCGGCTCAGCCCGCAAGTTTGGCGGCGTCGAGCCCCAGAAGCGTGCGCGTGGCAGCGGTCACATCATCCTGCCGCATCAGGCTTTCACCCACCAGGAACGTGTTCATGCCCGCACGCGCCAGCCGCCGGCAGTCGTCATTGGTGAAGATGCCGCTCTCGCCGATCACCAGGCGGTCTTCGGGCACACGCGGGGCCAGCCGCTCACTTGTTTCAAGACTTGTCTCGAAGGTGCGCAGGTCGCGATTGTTGATGCCGATCAGCGTCGAGGAAAGCTCCAGCGCGCGTTCCAGCTCGCGCTCGTCATGCACCTCGATCAGTGAATCCATGCCCAGTTCCAGCGCCGTTTCTTCAAGCGCGCGGGCTTCGTCATCCGTCAGGCTCGCCATGATGATCAGGATCGCATCCGCACCCCAGCTGCGGGCCTCGTAGACCTGATAGGGCTCGAACAGGAAATCCTTGCGCAGCGCCGGCAGGCCGCAGGCGGCGCGCGCCTGTTCCAGATAGGCGGGCGCACCCTGAAAGGACGGGCCGTCGGTCAGAACCGAAAGGCAGGCTGCTCCGCCATCCTCATAGGCGGAAGCCAGTCGCGGCGGGTCGAAATCCGCACGAATCAGGCCGCGGGAGGGGCTCGCCTTCTTGATCTCGGCGATCAGGCCGAAGCGCCCGCGCTCCTGTTTGGACAACAGCGCATCACCGAAGCCACGCGGCGCTTCCACGTCGCGGGCGCGCGCCACCAGTTCAGGCAGCGGGCAGGCCGTCTTCGCGGCGGCGATTTCCTCGCGCTTGTAGGCCTCGATTTTGCGCAGAATGTCAGTCGTCATCGCTGTTCGTGCCCCTGTTGGAAACTTCGATGAGGCGTTCCAGCGTTGCCAGAGCCTGTCCGCGGTCGAGCGATTCCGCCGCCAGTTTGATGCCGTCTTTCAGGGTCTTGGCGCGTCCGGCCACGACCAGCGCAGCGCCGGAATTCAGAACCGAGATGTCGCGATAGGCGTTCTTTTCGCCTTCGAGAACGGCCCTGAGCGCGCGCGCATTGTAGTCTGCCTCGCCGCCCTTCAGGTCGGCCATGGTCACGCGCTTGAGGCCAACATCCTCCGGCGTGATCTCGAAATGGCGGATCTGGCCGTCTTCGAGCGCGGCGACCTGCGTGGTTCCGGCGGTGGTCAGTTCGTCAAGACCCGCGCCATGCACCACCCAGGCGGTTTCCGTTCCAAGCTGCTTCAGCACCTCGGCAATCGGTCCCACCCATTCCGGCGCAAAAACCCCGATGAGCTGGCGGCGCACGCCAGCCGGGTTGGACAGGGGGCCAAGCAGGTTGAAGATCGTCCGCGTGCCAAGCTCAACGCGCGACGGGCCCACATGGCGCATGGCGGAGTGATGTGCCGGCGCAAACATGAAGCCGAGGCCGGCTTCGCGGATGCAGTCCGCGATCTCGTTTGGCCCAAGCTCGATATTGATGCCGAGAGCCGCCAGCGTGTCGGCAGCGCCCGAGCGCGAGGAGAGCGCCCGGTTGCCGTGTTTGGCGACGGGAACGCCGGCGCCCGCCACGATAAAGGCCGAGCAGGTGGACACATTGTAGGAGCCGGAGGCGTCGCCGCCCGTGCCGACGATGTCAACGGCATCTTCCGGCGCGGTGACTGTCAGCATCTTGTCGCGCATGGTGGCGACTGCGCCCGAGATTTCCTCAACGGTTTCGCCACGCACGCGCAGCGCGATCAGAAAACCGCCGATCTGGCTCGGTGTCGCATTGCCCGACATCATGATGTCGAACGCCTCGCGCGCATCGTCAAAACTCAGCGGCTCGCCCGAGGCTGCCTTGGCGATATAGGTTTTGAATGCCTTCATCGTCGGCCTCAGAAGCTAAGGGCTTCCTGCATTGCAGCCCGGTTCACGGTCACCGGATGCTTGCCCTGCAGGCGTGCAACCATCTGGTCGAGAAGATCGTCGGCAAGCCCGGTGCGCATGGCGTCGCGCTGGTTTTCGGGAATGCTCTGCGCCGTCGCGCTCGCCGGCTCGAAGACCTCGGTGACGCGGAACAGAACCTGTCCGTCGCCGGCCGGGTTGGCAAACACGCCGCTGCCATCGCGCGGAACGGAGAACACCGCCGCAACACCGGCCTGGCCAAGGTCGGCGTCGTTCGCCGTGCGCTTGACGCCACGCTTCACCTGCTTCTGCTGGTCGATTTCCAGAGCGATGTCATCCAGCGAAACGCCGTCCTTCACCTTCTGGGCCAGCTCGGCAGCGCGCGCAGCCAGAAGGCGATCCGTCTCGGCTGCGATCCAGTCCTGCGTGACCTCTTCGCGCACTTCGTCAAGCGTGCGGTCGCGCTCGGACGTGATGCCTTCCACCTCGTAGAAGATGAAGCCATTGCCGCCCATGGAGAGGGGCGCGTTCTCGATGCCGGAATCGCTCTCGAACACTTCGCGAATCAGCTCTGCCGAAACCGGCAGATCACCAACGATCGCGCCATCAGGGCGACGCGCAGTGGCGTCGATGGCTTCAATCGTGCGCATGGTCAGGTTCATGCGCTCGGCTGCTTCCGCCATGGTTGCGCCGCCGGCGCGGGCGTCTTCGTAGGCATCGTGCACATCGAGCAGAACGCGCGACGCTTCCTCAAGCGCCAGGTCCTGACGGATCTCGTCTTCCACCTCGCTGAGGGGCTGAACCACCTCGGCCTGAACTTCCGAGACATTCACGATCACCGGTCCGAACGTGCCGTCGAGCACGTCGCTGAACTGGTTTTCGCTGAGCGCGAAGGCCGCTTCGGCGATGGCGCTGTCTGCGATTTCCCCCTGGGCGAGCGTGCCGAGCGCGATGTCGTCGGCGCTCTTGCCGGCGGCCGTCGCCACGTCTGCGAAGCTCTGGCCGTCGAGCAGGTTTTTCAGCGCAGCTTCGGCTGCTTCGCGATCCGGGAAGACGATCTGTTCGATCGTGCGCTTCTCCGGCGTCGTGTAGCGGTTGCGCAGGTCGTCATAGGCCTTCTTGACCTGATCTTCGGACACGGAAGCCGGGTCGGAAATGTCGCTCGGCTCAAGCTTCACATAGCTGAACTTGCGGTATTCCGGGGCGGCATATTCTGCCTTGCGCTCGTCAAACCAGGCTTGCAGCGTCGCGTCGTCCGGCGTTGCGACGGGCTCGACCAGAGCCTGCGGCAGCGCCACATATTCGATGGTGCGGTCTTCACCGCGATAGAGCGCCAGGTTCTTGAACAGCTCATCCGGCACGCTCATGCCGTCCGTTGCCGCTTCCACGATCTGCTGGCGAATGGCCACCTGTTCGCGGTTGCGCAGATAATCTTCGGGGCGCATGCCGATCTGGCTCAGAACGAAATCGAACTGCTGGCGGTTGAAGCGACCGTCCGGTCCGCGGAACGCCGGGTCGTCGGCGGTCAGCTGCGCAAGCCGGTCGCTGGAAAGGCCAAGGCCGAGCTTGCGGGCTTCCTCGTCCAGAAGCGCGCCGGCGGCCAGCTGCTGCAGAACCTGTTCGTCAATGCCGAAGGCAACAGCCTGTTCGCGCGTGACGCGTGTGCCCAGACGCTGCGAAAGCGTGTTGATCTGGCGGTCATAGGCCAGCCGGTAATCCAGCATGGAAACGGAGGAATCTCCGACCGTCAGCACATTGCGCGACTGATCGTTCAGGATCTGGCCCGAAATGCCCCAAACCGCAAAGCTCAGGACGAGAAGGCCCAGGAGCAGCTTGGCGATCCAGGTAGAGGCGGCGTTTCTGAGACTGTCGAGCATGGCTTTTCCGAAGTTCCTCGCGTGATTTCAGGGACTGGCTCCAACACAGCGCAATAACGCCCCTGACGCCGGGTGTCGATAGTTGAGTGGGAATTGCAGGCCCAATTGCTTTTGCATTAGCGCGTGTTTTTGCTAGGGAAGCTGCCGAGTTTGATTTTTGTAAGGACGCTGACGCATGACGCCAGGTATTCGCCCCCTGATTGCAGGCAACTGGAAAATGAACGGTCTTTCGGCCGACCTCGGTGAACTCGCAGCGATGGGCGAGGGCGCCTTTGGCGGCGCGGAAGGGCTGATCTGCGTTCCCGCAACGCTCCTGTCGCGCGCAAGCGATGCGCTTGCCGACAGCAAGCTGCGCCTTGGCGGTGAAGACTGTCATGCGGCAGCCTCCGGCGCGCATACGGGCGATGTCTCCGCCGAAATGCTGGCCGATGCGGGGGCGAGCCATGTGCTGGTCGGTCACTCGGAGCGCCGCACCGATCATGGCGAGAGCGATGCCGTCGTGGCCGACAAGGCGAAGGCCGCATGGCGCGCCGGCCTCACGGCAGTGATCTGCATCGGCGAAACCAAAGAAGAGCGCGAAGGCGGCAAGACGCTTTCCGTCCTCTCCAGCCAGATCCCGGGTTCGGTTCCGGCGGAAGCCACGGCGGCAAACACCGTGGTTGCCTATGAGCCGGTCTGGGCCATCGGCACGGGCCTTACGCCCACGGTCGAGGACATTACTGAAGCACACAGACATATCCGCACCGAACTCAAGACGCTGCTCGGCGACGAAGCCGACAAGATGCGTCTTCTCTATGGCGGGTCGGTGAAGCCCGGCAACGCGACCGAGCTTCTCTCGATTGAGAATGTGGACGGTGCGCTGGTCGGCGGGGCGAGCCTCAAGGCGGTCGATTTTCTTGCCATCGCGGCTGCCTGTCCGAGCTGAGTGAAGAGAAAAGTCTTGCGTTGCTCGCTCAACCGCCTATGTGAGAGCGAGCTTCGTTCAAATGCCGTCATTTGATGTGGTTTGAGCGAAAACGCGTTTGAAATGCCGCAAAACCGGATGCGGTGCGGTCCTTTTAAGGGCAAAATTACGGGGTATCGAAGACGAGACCCTGTGAGTGAGCACCCGGCGGTCTTGGAAAAGCGGTCTTGGAAAAACGGTGAAAGCCGTGTAATGAGCCGCGTCCGCATTCAAGCGGATGCTTCGAGCCGGAAAGCCGGAAGGAAACATGCAGACCGTTATCATCGTCATTCATCTGATCGTCGTGGTCGCGCTGGTCGGCGTCGTCCTCATGCAGCGCTCCGAGGGTGGCGGCCTTGGTGTCGGCGGCGGTTCCGGCTTCATGTCCGCGCGCGGTGCGGCCAACGCGCTGACGCGCACGACGGCGATCCTCGCCGCAGCCTTCTTTGCAACCTCGCTTGCTCTTTCGCTGATCGCCCGTTACGGCGCGAGCCCGACAGACATTCTGGACCGCATCCCGGCCGGAAGCGAGCAGACCGAAGGCACTGGCGGCGTTCTCGACCAGCTTGGCGGCGCAGGCGCATCGGTTCCGACCGACGAGCCGGCAGCACCTGCCGAAGCAAATCCTGAAGATCAGGTTCCCACGGGGCAGTAAGCCCACGCTTGCAAGGCTTTCCGGCCGCCTGAATGGTGCGGCCGGTTTTGCAGTGCGCAAGAGTTATTCACCGCGGGGCGCAAAAAGATTTGCGTCTCGTTATTTTTTGCTGGCGGAATCGCCTGTGTCCGGATAAGCGATGAGTCCCATGGCGCGATATGTTTTTATAACCGGCGGCGTGGTCTCCTCCCTCGGAAAAGGCATTGCAGCAGCGGCCCTTGGCGCGTTGCTTCAGGCCCGTGGGTACCGCGTTCGCATCCGTAAACTCGATCCCTACCTGAATGTTGATCCGGGCACGATGTCGCCCTATCAGCACGGTGAGGTTTTCGTCACCGATGACGGTGCCGAAACCGACCTGGACCTTGGCCATTACGAGCGCTTCACAGGGCGTTCGGCCAACAAGCAGGACAACATCACCACGGGTCGGATCTACCAGAACATTCTGGAAAAAGAGCGTCGTGGCGACTATCTGGGCGCCACGGTGCAGGTGATCCCGCACGTCACTGACGAGATCAAGCAGTTCGTCCTTGAAGGCAATGAGGATTACGATTTCGTGTTATGCGAAATCGGCGGAACCGTTGGCGACATCGAGGCGATGCCGTTCCTCGAGGCGATTCGTCAGCTCGGCAATGAACTGCCGCGCGGCAACGCCGTCTATGTGCATCTGACGCTGATGCCGTGGATTCCGGCGGCGGGCGAACTCAAGACGAAACCGACCCAGCACTCGGTCAAGGAACTGCGTTCCATCGGCATTGCGCCGGATATCCTTCTGGTGCGCGCGGATCGCGAGATCCCGGCCGAAGAACGGCGCAAGCTGTCGCTGTTCTGCAATGTGCGCGAATCAGCCGTGATTCAGGCGCTCGACGTTGCGCATATCTATGATGTGCCGATCGCCTATCACGAAGAAGGGCTCGATTCGGAAGTGCTGTCGGCCTTCGGCATCGATCCGGCGCCGAAGCCGCGCATGGAGCGCTGGGAAGAGGTTGCAGACCGCATTCACAATCCGGAAGGCCAGGTCACGATTGCCGTCGTCGGCAAGTATACGGGCCTGAAAGACGCCTACAAATCGCTGATCGAGGCCCTGTCTCATGGCGGCATGGCGAACCGGGTGCGCGTGAAGCTCGAATGGATCGAAGCGGAAATCTTCGAGAAGGAAGATCCGGCTCCGTGGCTCGAAAAAGTGCATGGCATTCTGGTGCCGGGCGGCTTTGGCGAGCGCGGTGCGGAAGGCAAGATCCTGGCGGCCAAGTTCGCGCGTGAGCGCAAGGTGCCTTATTTCGGCATCTGCTTCGGCATGCAGATGGCCTGCATCGAGGCGGCCCGCTCGCTGGCTGGCATCGAGAATGCCTCCTCGACCGAGTTTGGTCCGACCAGCGAACCCGTTGTCGGCCTGATGACCGAGTGGCTCAAGGGCAACATGCTCGAGAAGCGCACGGCCTCTGGCGATCTCGGCGGCACGATGCGCCTCGGCGCATACGAATCGATGCTCGTTGAGGGCACCAAGATTGCGGAGATCTATGGTTCGGAGGAAATCTCCGAGCGTCACCGCCATCGCTACGAGGTGAACATCGGCTATCGTCAGAAGCTGGAAGAGTGCGGTCTGGTGTTTGCCGGCCTGTCGCCCGATGGCGTTCTGCCGGAGACGGTAGAGTATGCCGACCATCCCTGGTTCATCGGTGTGCAGTATCACCCTGAGCTGAAGAGCAGGCCCTTCGAGCCGCATCCGCTTTTCGCTTCCTTCATCGCAGCTGCGGTGGAGCAGTCACGCCTCGTGTGATTTCATTTCCCCGCCTTCGTGGCGGGGAAACCTTCCTTGGCCGGCTCTGCACTTGCAAAGCGCCCGGGCTTCGGGCACATGCGGTGCATGGTATCTGAAGACAAGATGCGATCTCCGCGCAGCCTCGATCGCAAGCTTAATCGCAAGCTTGATCATTGTGTGTTGCCAACCGCGGGCCTGACGGTCGCGCGGCAACGACTGGAAGCGCTTGGCTTCACGGTCGCCGCAGACGCGGCGCATCCTTTCGGCACCGGCAATTGCTGCGTTTTTCTCTCAGACGGCTCTTATCTCGAACCTTTGGCCCGCATGGACCAGAAGGCTGCCTTTGAGGCGGAAGCCGACGGCAATGTCTTCATTGAGCGGGACAGCGTCTTTCGTCAAACCTATGGCGATGAAGGGTTTTCGGCCGTGGTTCTGGGAACGGCGGACGCCGATGCCGATCACGCACGCTTTGTCGATGCAGGGATTTCTGCGGGAAAGCCGCTGTCCTTCTCGCGTCCATTCCGCGACGCTGAAGGACGTGAGGCCACGGCTTCGTTCCGGCTGGCCTTTGCCGCTCCGGAAAACGCCGACGGCCACTTTTTCTTCACCTGTCAGCGCATCAACATGCCGACTGCGGGGCGCGGCGCGCTCGAGACGCATTCAAATGGCGTGACGGGCACCGCACGCATCGTCATCCTTGCTGCATCGCCGGACGATTATGCAGGCTTTCTGGACGCATTTTCCGATGAAGCGCATGAGCGGCTGGTGGATGGCGAAGTCGATCTGAGGCTCGGCAACGCGGTTTTGACGGTGATGACGCCCGACCGCTACGCAATGCGTTATGGTCTAGACCGTGTTTCTCAACATGGCCGGTTCGATCTCGCGGCAATCGTCTTTGAGTGTCTGGATATTGCCAGATTGCGCGAGCAATTTTCGATTCGTGAGATCCTGTTCGCCGACGAAGCCGGTTCCATCATCGTGCCGCCGGCGGCCGGGCAGGGCGCAGTATTTGTCTTTGAGGAGTCTTCCCTATGAAACCCAATCCGCGTGTCACGGTCGGCAATGTCGTTTTCGGCAACGACGCTCCGCTGGCTCTGATCGCCGGTCCCTGCCAGATGGAGACGCGGGAGCACGCCTTCGACATGGCTGGCGCGTTGAAGGAAATGACGGACGAGCTTGGCATCGGTCTCGTCTACAAGAGCAGTTTCGACAAGGCGAACCGCACATCGCTTTCGGGCAAGCGCGGTGCGGGGCTGGAGGCAGCCCTGCCGATCTTCGCGGATCTGCGCAAGGAATTCGACGTTCCGGTTCTGACAGACGTCCACACCGAGGAGCAGTGCCGCATCGTCGCTGAAGTGGTCGATGTGCTTCAGATCCCGGCCTTTCTGTGCCGCCAGACCGATCTCCTGATCGCGGCTGCCGAGACCGGCAAGGTGGTGAATGTGAAGAAGGGCCAGTTCCTCGCGCCATGGGACATGGAAAACGTCATTTCCAAGGTGACGGCTTCGGGCAATCCCAATGTGATGGCGACCGAGCGGGGCACCTCGTTCGGCTACAACACGCTCGTCTCCGACATGCGCGGTCTGCCGCAGATGGCGGCCATGGGCGCGCCGGTGATCTTCGATGCGACCCATTCGGTTGCGCAGCCCGGCGGTCTCGGCGGTTCGTCGGGCGGCCAGCGCCAGTTCGTGGAAACGCTTGCGCGGGCGGCCGTGGCCGTTGGCGTTGCCGGCGTCTTCATGGAAACGCACCAGGACCCCGACAACGCGCCTTCGGATGGTCCGAACATGGTGCCGCTGAACGAGATGAAAGGGCTTCTTGAGCGTCTCATGGCGTTCGACCGGATCGCAAAGGCTGCCTGAACGTCAGGCGCGACATTGAGTTTTCACGTGTCTGCGCTAAGAAAGCGCGGACACTTCCTCCCGGGTTCTTACCTTACGGGGTTCTTGCCCCCGGGTTCATGCCCAGGTTCAACCTCCAGATCAGAGAGAGTTAAAATGACTGCCATTCTCGACATTGTCGGACGCGAAATACTGGACAGCCGCGGCAACCCCACCGTCGAGGTCGATGTGGTTCTGGAAGACGGCTCGATGGGCCGCGCCGCCGTGCCTTCGGGTGCGTCCACCGGCGCGCACGAGGCCGTGGAACTGCGCGATGGCGGCAAGCGCTATCTCGGCAAGGGCGTCGAGCAGGCCGTCGATGCGGTCAATGGCGAGATCTTCGAGACGCTGAGCGGTCTCGAAGCCGAGAACCAGATGCAGATCGACCAGGCGATGATCGATCTCGACGGCACGCCGAACAAGAGCCGTCTCGGCGCAAACGCCATTCTCGGCGTTTCGCTGGCCGTGGCGAAGGCCGCTGCCGAATCCTCCAACCTGCCGCTTTACCGCTATGTGGGCGGCGCGTCGGCGCATGTCCTGCCGGTGCCGATGATGAACATCGTCAATGGCGGTGCGCATGCCGACAACCCGATCGACTTCCAGGAATTCATGGTGATGCCGATTGGCGCATCTTCCATCCGTGAAGCCGTGCGCTGGGGTTCGGAAATCTTCCACACGCTGAAAGCGGGTCTGAAGGATGCCGGCCACAACACCAATGTGGGCGACGAAGGCGGCTTTGCGCCGAACCTGAAGAGCGCCGAGGATGCGCTGGACTTCGTTCTCGCCTCCATCGAGAAGGCCGGCTACCGCCCGGGTGAAGATGTGGGCATCGCGCTCGATTGCGCCGCCACCGAGTTCTTCAAGGAAGGCAAATACGTCTACGAAGGCGAAGGCCAGACGCGCGACGGCAAGGCGCAGGCCGAGTATCTTGCCAAGCTGGTCGGCAACTACCCGATCATCTCCATCGAAGACGGCATGTCGGAAGACGATTTCGAGGGCTGGAAGATTCTCACCGATCTGGTTGGCGACAAGGCCCAGCTCGTTGGCGACGATCTGTTCGTGACCAATTCGGCGCGTCTGCGCGACGGCATCAAGATGGGCCTCGGCAACTCGATCCTCGTGAAGGTGAACCAGATCGGTACGCTGACCGAGACGCTGGACGCCGTGGAGACGGCGCACAAGGCCGGCTACACCGCAGTGATGTCGCACCGCTCGGGCGAAACCGAGGATTCCACCATTGCCGACCTGGCTGTCGCGACCAATTGCGGGCAGATCAAGACCGGTTCGCTGGCGCGCTCCGACCGGACCGCGAAGTACAACCAGCTCATCCGCATCGAAGAAGAGCTCGACCGTCAGGCGCGTTACGCCGGAAAGTCGTTCCTGCGCGGATAAAAATGCAAATGGCCGCGCTGAAATAACGGTCCATTAAGCAAGATATGAACACATGCGGGAGAAGGGTTTTTTCCGCATGTGGACACGTCATCACAAACGCCGCAACACTGGTCGCCTGATCGTTCCGACGATCACGGGCCTGTTTCTCGCCTATTTTGGCTTTCATGCCTATCACGGCGAATACGGCATCTATTCCAAAATTCAGCTCGAATCCCGCATTGCCGAGGCGCAGGCCAGGCTCGACACGCTTGTCGCCAAGCGCAGGGAGCTGGAGCATCGTGTTGCGCTGGTGAATGATGGCAGCCTCGAGAAGGACATGCTGGACGAGCAGGCCAGGCGCGCGCTCAATGTCGCGCGTGAAAATGAGGTCATTATCCTCATTGGCGCGGATCGGTGAATTAACCGACTTTCAGTTAATCGATAAGAAGGTGTGCAAATCCAAGCATTTAGCTGCATGACAGCTATGCGGATTTTGAATGGCCGAAATGTGAACTACGTGCTAGCTTTGTCATCTATAAGCGGGAGATGACGGGAGGCTCACGGCGCAATTTTGCCGCGCTCCACCGTTGCACAAATTCCCCGGATTGTCAGCTAGGGAGTAGAGGCATGGCGCGAGCCGCAAGCAAGACCAGTGGCAACAGGTCACGCTCGACCGGAAAAGGGGCGGCAGCAAGTGCCGGCCAGACACCAAAGGCTCCAAAGCCCGAGGAATTCGACAAGGAGCAGGAGCTTCACGCCTATCGTGAAATGCTGCTCATTCGCCGCTTCGAGGAAAAGGCCGGCCAGCTTTACGGCATGGGCCTGATCGGCGGTTTCTGTCACCTTTATATCGGCCAGGAAGCTGTCGTCGTCGGCATGCAGATGAGCATGAAGGAAGGCGATCAGGTCATCACCGGCTATCGCGATCATGGTCACATGCTCGCAACCGGCATGGAAGCGCGCGGCGTGATGGCCGAGCTCACGGGGCGCCGCAATGGCTACTCCAAGGGCAAGGGCGGCTCCATGCACATGTTCTCCAAGGAGAAGAAGTTCTACGGCGGTCACGGTATTGTCGGCGCGCAGGTGCCGCTGGGCACCGGGCTTGCCTTTGCCAACCGCTACCGTGGCGACGACAGCGTTTCGATCACCTATTTCGGTGATGGCGCGGCCAACCAGGGCCAGGTCTATGAGAGCTTCAACATGGCCTCGCTGTGGAAGCTGCCGGTGATCTATATCATCGAGAACAACCGCTACGCCATGGGCACGGCGGTCGCGCGTTCCTCCGCCGAGACCGATTTTTCGCATCGCGGCCTTTCGTTCAAGATCCCGGGCATCCAGGTGGATGGCATGGATGTACGTGCGGTCAAGGCGGCCGGTGAGCTGGCCGTTGACTGGTGCCGTTCGGGCAAGGGGCCGATCATCCTCGAGATGCAGACCTACCGCTATCGCGGCCATTCCATGTCTGACCCTGCGAAATACCGCTCCAAGGACGAAGTGCAGAAGATGCGCTCCGAACACGATCCGATCGAGCAGGTGAAGCAGCGTCTTCTGGCCAGCAAGTGGGCGGATGAAGATGCGCTGAAGGCCATCGACAAAGAGGTGCGTGACGTGGTCGGCGATTCGGCCGAATTCGCACAGACGGATCCGGAGCCGGATGTGTCTGAACTCTACACCGACATTCTGCTTTGAGGGGAGGGCCGACATGCCAACCGAAATTCTCATGCCCGCGCTCTCTCCGACCATGGAAGAGGGCAATCTTTCCAAATGGATCAAGAAGGAAGGCGACGCCGTCGCTCCCGGTGACGTGATCGCCGAGATCGAGACGGACAAGGCAACCATGGAAGTGGAAGCCGTGGACGAAGGCACGCTCGGCAAGATCCTGATCGCCGAAGGCACCGAAGGCGTGAAAGTGAACACGGCCATCGCTGTTCTTCTGGGTGAGGGCGAAAGCGCCTCCGATCTCGACAGGCAGGCTGCAAAGCCGGCTGCCGAAGAGACGAAGGCTGCTGACGACAGCGCCGCAAAGGCGGAGCCGGAAGAAAAGTCTTCCGGTGGCTCCGTGCCGGCTGCACCGGAACTCAAGGTGGCAGCCGATCCGGACATTCCCGAAGGCACCGAGATGGTTTCGACCACCGTGCGCGAAGCGCTGCGAGACGCCATGGCCGAGGAAATGCGCCGTGACGGCGACGTCTTCGTCATGGGCGAGGAAGTGGCCGAGTATCAGGGTGCCTACAAGGTGACCCAGGGGCTCCTGCAGGAATTCGGCGACAAGCGCGTCGTCGACACGCCGATCACCGAGCACGGCTTTGCCGGTGTCGGCGTTGGCGCTGCCTTTGCCGGTCTGAAGCCGATCGTCGAGTTCATGACGTTCAACTTCGCCATGCAGGCGATCGACCAGATCGTCAATTCGGCGGCCAAGACGCTCTACATGGCCGGCGGCCAGATGGGTGCGCCCATCGTGTTCCGTGGTCCCAACGGCGCTGCTGCCCGCGTGGCGGCACAGCATTCGCAGTGCTACGCCGCCTGGTACGGTCACATTCCGGGCCTCAAGGTGGTGATGCCCTACACGGCAGCCGACGCGAAGGGCCTTCTGAAGGCCGCGATCCGTGATCCGAACCCGGTGATTTTCCTGGAGAACGAGATTCTCTACGGCCAGAGCTTCGACGTTCCGAAGATGGATGATTTCGTTCTGCCGATCGGCAAGGCGCGCATCCACAAAACGGGCAAGGACGCGACCATCGTATCCTTCGGCATCGGCATGACCTATGCGGTCAAGGCGGCTGAGGAACTGGCTGCCGAGGGCATCGACGTGGAAATCGTCGACTTGCGCACGATCCGGCCGATGGACCTCGATACGGTGATCGAATCCGTCAAGAAGACCAACCGTCTGGTGACGGTCGAGGAAGGGTTCCCGCAGTCGTCGGTCGGCGCGCATATCGCCAGCCAGGTGATGCAGCGGGCCTTCGACCATCTCGACGCGCCGGTGATCACGGTGGCCGGCAAGGACGTTCCGATGCCCTATGCCGCCAATCTCGAAAAGCTGGCGCTCCCGAGCGTCGCCGAGGTGGTCGAGGCGGTGAAAGCCGTTTCCTATCGCAACTGAGGGGGAGGAAACCATGCCGATCCAAGTCACCATGCCCGCCCTCTCGCCGACGATGGAAGAGGGCAATCTTGCCAAGTGGATGGTCAAGGAAGGGGATTCCGTCGCTCCCGGTGACGTGATCGCCGAGATCGAGACCGACAAGGCGACCATGGAAGTGGAAGCCGTGGACGAAGGCACCGTCGCCAAGATCGTCGTGCCGGAAGGCACCGAAGGCGTGAAGGTGAATGCGCTGATCGCGGTTCTCGCCGAGGAAGGCGAGGACGCTGCCGACGCCGTGAAGGCTGCCGAAGGCGGCGCAAGCGCAAAGGCCGGGGCGAAGGCTCCGGAGGCCGAGAAGCCCGCTGAAGCCGTAGCACCGGCGGAAAAGGCCGAAGCGCCCGCGCAGGCAAAGCCGGCAGAGGCGAAGTCTGCTTCATCCGGCGAGGGAGAGCGTGTGTTTGCTTCTCCGCTTGCCCGCCGTCTGGCGAAGGAAGCCGGTCTCGAC
>NZ_JAMQML010000008.1:0-207519 GCF_030068685.1 Nitratireductor sp. GZWM139
TTAGCAAAGCTGCAGAACTGTCCGAAAAAGTGGGACCACTTCAGGCTAATCATGTCCGTCCGCAAGCGCACATGGACCAACGGGAAGGGCGAAGAGAAAACCGCTTGGGTCGTTGACTATGTGGACACCAAGGGCAAGCGCCGGCTGAAGACCTTCAAGCTGAAGAAGGAGGCCGACCAGTTCGCGAGTACCGCCGCAGTTGAGGTGCGAGAGGGCGTGCATATTGCAGACAGCGACAGCGCCACGGTGAAGCAAGCCGGCGACCTCTGGATCAAAAGCGCATCACGCAGGGTCGAGCGCGGCACACTGGTGCAGTACCGGCAGCATCTTGATTTACATATCGTCCCCTTCATCGGAGAGACCCTGCTTTCCCGCCTGACCGTTCCGGCCGTACGCGATTTTGAGGACAGCTTGCTTGACGCAGGGCGCTCGCCCTCGATGGTGCGCAAGGTGCTCGTCAGTCTTGGATCGCTGCTCGCAGACGCGCAGGAGCGAGGATTGGTCATTCGCAATGCGGTTAGGGAAAAGAGCCGCGCGAGGCACAAAGGGCGCGACAGGCGTCACGAACGCCGTCAGCGGGGCAAGGTACAAGTGGGAAGAGACATTCCCACGAGAGAAGAGATCAAAGCCATCATTGGCGCGCTGCATGGGCGTTGGCGCCCTATGCTGCTGACCGCGATCTTTACCGGCCTTAGAGCTTCGGAGCTTCGCGGCCTGCGCTGGCAGGATGTCGATTTCGAACAGGGGGAAATTCAAGTTCACCAGCGGGCCGACAAGTTCAACAGCATCGGCAGGCCGAAGTCAGAAGCTGGCGAGCGAAGAGTGCCTATCCCGCCGCTGGTGGCGAACACACTCAGGGAATGGCGCTTGGCCTGCCCACGGCCCAAGACAACCCAGAGGGACCAAGACGGCAATGCCATCATGGAGGAAATCGCGCCGCATCAGCTGGTGTTCCCGAACGGCCAGGGGAAGGTCGAGGCGCTGTCCAACATTGTGAAGAGAGGGTTCCTGCCAGCACAGGTCGCAGCGGGTGTTTCGCTTCCGACTGAGGAAGTCGGCAAGGATGGGAAACCCATCATGAAAGGCAAGTACACCGGCCTGCATTCCCTCCGCCATTTCTATGCGTCCTGGTGCATCAACCGGAAAGAGGACGGCGGCTTGGGATTACCGCCGAAGATGGTTCAGGAACGCCTTGGCCATTCATCAATCACACTGACGATGGACACCTACGGGCACCTGTTCCCCCGAGCGGACGATGCAACGGAGTTGGCCTCTGCCGAAGCCAGCCTGCTCGGATAACCCCAGAATGAACGCAACACGGACGCAACATGAAGATCTCAAACCCTTTTAACAAAAGGCATAGAGGAAGCTTCATAATCTGAGGGTCACAGGTTCGAATCCTGTCGGGATCGCCAAAAAACCTCAAGACTGTACGCTACACAGATCTGCAACTTTATGTTGCGCTTTATTGCTTCTGACGATCATTGATTCCCGGGGAATCTCGTACAACTCAGCAATTCTATGCAACATGGAATGAAGATTTGCCTGATCGCAAATTAACGCCGGGTGTCAGATTTATAGTGCAGGTCACCACAGGGCGGGTTAGCACCGCGCGGCACTTCAGGCGCGATAGATCAATCGCATGCCGCCTTCCAGGCCGGCCTTTCCTCCCAATTGGATGGGACCCCCATTGCCGCCGGATCGGCGAGCGCGCAGGAATGCATAAGCTCTACGACCTGCTGCCGCCAATGATTGCCCGGCGCAACAATGCCCATCAGATACCCGAGAACGGCCAGCGTATTGTAGATACGCCCTGGCGCTGCCGAATTCATAGCGAGCTTCAGACTTGCCGGATAGCTAGGCATCTTCATTTTTACAGTGATTTGCTTATTCCAAAGACGCCCATGATGCGCGCAGATATTCCGGATGTACGTGAGGTGATGGGCGAGAGAGACAAGGATTTTTTCGTCGATGCCATAGGGCTTGGCAATAGCCTGCCGATCGGATCGATGCTTCAGGTTGCTGAGCCACATTGAGAGCTGCCCGAGGGAAATAACTTCGGCGGTCATCCAAACTGGCGGGTGCTCTGGATCATCGTACTTATTTTTGTAATGAAGGATAAATGTATCTTTTGATTTCTGGATTTCTTCTATGAGTCTGGTGAAAGACTGAGCATATCGATCAGCTCGATAATATAGGGTCGGATCAAGGTAGCCGTGCGCACCGTATTTCATCGCCAAGTGATGCGCCCAGCCCCCACGCAATGACACCTCGATGCGCTCAATAGCGTCCATAATTAGAAGCCGGAGACGCCGATCAAAAACATAGAGCTCCAGAACATCGTCGAAACAGACCCCGTCTTTAAACTTGTGCTCGCCATCCGCAGGAGCATCGACTTCGAAGGGTAGCCAATAAGCGCGAAGCCTGTAGTAGCTGATGTGGTAGAGGGACCTGGTTGCAAGTGCATGGTCGGCGACGGCCATGCCTCGTCCTTCAATGCGTGCAATCTGATCAGCGACGGAAAGCGGTGGTTTAGCAAACTTCATACCGTCTCATAGACGAATACTCGATCGCCAAAAAGAAAAAACCCGCCGGGGTGCGCATCGTTGAGAGGCGTGGCGGGTGTTGTTGGTGGGAGATATGACCCATTCGAATTAAGAAGGCAATAACGTGAGCGCTTAAAAAACGATCCAAAATGCCGCATTCGAAGGCAACCCATTGATATGGATTCAGATTTTTTTGCTGGCCGCTGCCAGCCCCCCCTTTTTCCCTTTTAGCGGCCCAGCCCGTCGCGCAGCCGCGCCCAGGCCACGGCCGCCGCGACCGCGTAGCGGCGCATGAAGTAAAACGGGATGGGCTTTACCTGCGTCACGGGGAAATCGAGCTCCGCCTCCGGCACGCCGCGCGCGGCATCCGCGATCACCTTGCCCAGCGCCGTTGCCATCGCCACACCGCGCCCATTGAAGCCGCAGGCCGCCCAGACATTGTCGTCCATGCGCAGAAGCTGCGGGTAATGGCTCACGGTCATGGCGACATAGCCACCCCAGTGATGCACCCAGCGCGCCTGCGCCAGCTGGGGGTAGAGCCTGACGCTCGCCTTGCGCAGCACCTCGAACTGATGCTCCGTTCCGCCCTGCGAATAGTCGCCGCGTCCGCCCATCACGAAGCAGTCGCCCGGACCTTTGCGGAAATAATGAAGGAGCCGCCGCGTGTCGGAAGCCGAATGCCCCTGCGGGAAGATCGAACCGGCGATTTCCGCCGGCAGCGGCTCTGTCGCCACCTGGATGGAGCGGATCGGCACCACCGTCCGGCCAATCGCGCCGGAAAACCCATCGGCATAGCCATTGGTGCAGACGAGAATTTTGCCGGCGCGCACCTGCCCCTTTGCGGTGTGAATGCGCACACCGCCGCCTTCATGCTCCCAGCGCTCCGCGCGGCTGTGACCGTGGATGCGTGCACCGGCACGCGCCGCAGCCTCTGCAAGACCAAGCGCATAATTCAGCGGATGCAGATTGCCGCCGCGCTGATCCAGCATACCGCCAAGATAGGCGTCGGTTCCAAGAAGTGCGGCGGTTTCCTCACGGTCGAGCATGCGCATGGCGGCATCGCGCCGCTGCCACTGGTCGAAGCGCTTGCGCACGGTGGTGCGGGCTGCCTCGCTGTGGATCGGCTGGATCCAGCCGGCGCGCGATGCACCGCAATCAATGCCCAGACGCTCGATCAGGTCGAAGACGAAATATCCTGCATTGCCAGACAGCCGCACCATGCGCCCGCCGAGTTCGGAACCGAAGCGCCGCTCGATCTCATCGGGGTCTTCCTTGAGGCCCGGAACAACCTGTCCGCCATTGCGGCCCGATGCGCCCCAACCGGGCGTCTTGGCCTCCAGAAGACAGACGCTTACCCCCGCCTCCGCCAGGTGGAGCGCTGCGGAAAGCCCGGCAAACCCGCCGCCGATCACAGCCACATCGCATTCCTGCTCGCCGACAAGCGCCGGATAGTCTTGCGACGGATTTGCCGTCGCATTCCAGAGCGAGCGTGAAATGAAACCCTGTTCGTTGGCGATCACGGCTTCGGTCATGAACTTCCCCTCCTCAACCTTTCCGCAGCATCTCGCGAAAACCGCCGCTGCATCATTAATGTGGATTACCCATGTGCATCCGGACGGACGCCTGGCGATCCAGAGCGTTTTTGCGCAATTCCGGACGGAAAACCGGTTTCCACTTTTCCTGGAATTGCTCTAGTAAACCGCTGGCGTGACGATCCAGAACGCTTCGGTTTCCTCCTGCCCCTCACACCAGAACCGGATCAATGCGCTTGCCGGAAAGGCGAAGCTGTCGCCCGGCTTCAGAAGCACGGTGCGGCCGTCAATCTCCAGTCCCAGCGTTCCGTTCAGCACCGTTCCGCATTTGGCGCCCGTCTCGTGGCAATAGGGCGTGTCCCCCGTCGAGCCGCCCGGCTGGATGATCAGCCGCATCATCTGGATGCCGGTGATGTCGTCCGGCGTCATCAATTCCTTGCGCATGCCCTTTGCGCCAAGATCGAGCACACGGCGCTGGTGCGCGCGCACGACATATCGCTCCTGCGGATTGCCACCCGGATCGAACAGCCAGCTGACGGGCATTTCGAGCGCATTGCAGATCGCGCTCAGGGAATGCACCGAGGGCATGGTGAGGCCGCGCTCGATCTGGCTGAGAAGACCGATGGAGACATCGGCGCGTCCGGCCACGACCTGCAGGGAGAGACCACGCACCTTGCGCCTTTGCCGCAAACGAGCGCCGATCGCATCGCTGCTCCATTCGGTCGTTTCCGCTCCGCCCACGGGCTTCTCCCCTCTTTGCTTATCGTCTGAAACTCTCGACTGAGCCGCCGCGCGATCTCCGACTTTATCGATCATGCCGTTGACAAGCCTCCGTTTCTTCAAGCATCATGAAATAATGATCCAAAAATTTCAATCCGAGAGTAAAAAAATAACGACTGCCCTCGGATTGGCGCTTCAGGAGAGGAGAGTAGCATGAGCTTGAATGGCTTTTTCACCAACCGTCGCGGCCTTATCGGTCTGGGCGCGGCCGCCCTTATCGCGGCATCGGCAGCATGGGCGCCGGCCAGCGCAGAAACCCCGACCTACAAGGTGGGCTCGACCCCGACGGGCGTTCCCTTCACCTTTCTCGACGTGAAATCCAACAAGATCTCGGGCGTGATGGTCGACATCATCACCGCCATCGGTGAGGAGGAAGGTTTCACGCCGGATGTGAAGGCAACCCAGTGGTCGGCGCTGATCCCGTCGCTGACCAGCGACAAGATCGACATCATCGCCGCCGCGATGTACGCGACCGAGGAACGCGCCAAGGTCGTCGATTTCACCGACACGGTCTATTCCTACGGCGAGGGCCTGTTCGTCTCCAAGGATGACGAAACCGAATACAAGACCCCGCAGGATCTTGAAGGAAAAACGGTCGGCGTGCAGGTCGGCACCGCCTATATCGAGCCGATGAAGGCGCTGGGCGTTTTCAAGGAAGTGAAGATTTACGACAGCATCCCCGACATCATGCGCGACGTGCAGCTCGGCCGCATCGATGCGGGCTTCGGCGACCGGCCCATCGTCGCCTACCAGCTCTCGCAGGGGGCTGCGAATGTGCGGCTGGTGAAGAGCTACGACTCCACCATCACCGGCGATGTGGCGATGTCGGTGAAACCGGGCAATGACGAACTGCGCGCCTCGCTCAATGAGGGGCTCAAGAAGATCAAGGCTTCGGGCAAGCTCGACGAGATCCTCACCAAATGGGGCCTGAACTGATTTCAGGGCAATTGATCTGAACGGCGCGGGAGCCCGTCTCCCGCGCCATCCGTTTCTTCGAACATTACGCAGGAAATACCATGTCCGAGGCTCTCTCACGTGCCGCTGACTATCTGCCAGTCCTGATGGAAGGTGTCTGGGTCACCATTGCGGTCACCGTTCTGTCCCTGCTCGTCAGCACGGTTCTGGGGCTCTTCTGGGCCATTCTGGGCTGGACCAAGGTGCGCGCATTCCAGATGATCAGCCGGACCTTCATCACGGTCATTCGCGGCATTCCGATCATCGTCCAGCTTTTCTACATCTATTTCGTGATGCCCGATATCGGCATCAACCTGACGGCCTTTCAGGCCGGCGTGATCGGCATGGGCATCGCCTATTCCGCCTATCAGGCAGAGAATTTCCGGGCCGGCATCGAAGCCATCGACCGGGGGCAGATCGAGGCCGCCCAGTCCATCGGCATGAGCGACAATCTGATCATGCGCCGCGTGATCCTTCCGCAGGCCTTCCGCATCGCCCTGCCGCCCTATGGCAACACGATGATCATGATGCTGAAGGACAGCTCGCTGGTGTCGACGATCACCGTGGCCGAACTGACCCGCCAGGGCCAGCTCATCGCCTCGTCCACCTTCGACAACATGACTGTCTTTACGCTGGTTGCGCTCATATATCTGGTGATGGCGCTGCCCCTCACCTACCTCGCCCGCCAGCTTGAGAAGAGGTACAAAAACGCATGATTGAGGTCAGGGACATCCACAAGAGCTACGGCCCGGTCGAGGTCATCCGCGGCATCAGCTTCGATGTCGAGCCGGGTGAAGTCGTCTGCATCATCGGTCCGTCGGGTTCTGGCAAATCCACCATCCTGCGCTGCCTCAACGGGCTGGAGACCTATCAGAAAGGCGACATCCGGATCGACGGGCAACGCGTCGACCCGGAGGACAAATCCATCAAGGCGATCCGCCAGCGGGTCTCCATGGTGTTTCAGCGCTTCAATCTCTTCCCCCACCGCACGGCCATCGAGAACGTGATGGAAGGGCCGGTCTACGTGAAGGGCATGTCCCGCGCGGAAGCCCGGGAGATGGCCGCCGGCTATCTGAAGAAGGTCGGCCTCGAAGACAAGATGGAGAGCTATCCCGGCAATCTTTCGGGCGGACAGCAGCAGCGTGTAGCCATTGCCCGGGCGCTCGCCATGCAGCCCGAGGCGATCCTGTTCGATGAACCGACATCGGCGCTCGACCCCGAACTGGTGGGCGACGTGCTCAGCGTGATGCGCCAGGTGGCCGAGGAAGGCATGACGATGGTTGTCGTCACCCATGAGATGGGCTTCGCCCGCGAGGTGGCGGACCGGGTGCTGTTCCTTGAGGGCGGCGTAATCGTCGAACAGGGCTCTGCGGAAGAGGTGCTGCGCAATCCGCAGGAGCCGCGCACCCAGAGCTTCCTCAAGCGGGTGCTCAATCCGCTGATCTGACGACAGCTATCCTGAGCGGATGGGAGACATTTTTCCCATCCGCGCCACGATCCGATCCATTTGCGTTGCTATCGAGATCTCGTTTTGAGACCTTCCCTGACAAAATCAGGCAGCGTGGAGACGGACCGTGACATCGAAGAAATCCCAGAATGTGACCCGCGAGATCGCACGCGCCGCCCTGTTCGGCGCGTGTTTCGCCTTTGCATCAGCCGCTCAGCCGGCCTTTGCCCAGGTGGCCGACAGCGGGCGAATCGAAGCGATCACGCTCTCCTCCGGCGGTCTGGCCGAAATCCGGCGCACGGCCCGGATTGATGGCAACGGCACGCTGCGCATCGAAATCCCGCTCGACCAGGTGGACGATTTTCTGAAAAGCCTCGTGGTCCGTGACCCGTCGGGCACAATCGATGCGGTGACGCTGGACGGTCTCTCCCCCGTCGAGGAAACATTCCGTCGCCTCCCCTTCAGCGCCAGCGAAATGGGCTCCGTGCCGGCGCTGGCAGCCGCGCTTCAGGGCGTTGCCGTGCGCGCCACATCCGGCGGGCGCACGGTGGAAGGCATGATCCTGGGCGTCGACACGCAACAGGCCGGCAGCGAAGCAGCACCACGCACCGAGCGCGTTCTCTCTGTCATGACGGAAGCCGGCACGGTGGAGATGCTGAAGCTTGGCGCCGACACCGAGCTCGACATTCGCGACGAGGCCATGCGCGAGAAGCTGCGCCAGGCCGCAAAGGTGAGCGGGCGCGGGCGCACCGACACGATCCGCTCCGTGGCAATTGATCTTACGGGAACCGGCGCGCGCGACATCACGCTTTCCTATGTGGTGCCCGCACCGGTCTGGAAATCCGCCTATCGGCTTGTTTCAGGCGAAGGTGAAAAGGCGCGCCTGCAGGCCTGGGCGGTGATCGAAAACGCCACTGGCGAAGACTGGAGAGGCATCGGCCTGACGCTCTCGTCCGGCGCTCCCGTGACGCTCGCACAGCGCCTGCACCAGCGTTACTGGAACGAGCGACCGGAGATCCCCGTCGCCGTGGGCAACGCCGCGCCACCCCGCCCGGACGAGGCCAGCGCCATCGAAATGTCCGAGATGGACGTGATGCCGCTGCGCAAGCGCGCCTTTGGCGCAGCACCCGCGCCTGCCATGATGGCCGACATGGCAATGCCCATGCCCTCGGAGCCGACCGACCGAAGCCTGCCGCGCGAGGGCGAAACCAGCGCCACCTATCGCCTGCCGAACGCCATTGACCTTGCCGCAGGAAAAAGCCTCTCCGTGCCCTTCGTGGATGCGGAAATCCGCGCCGAGCGCGTCTCGCTCTTCCAACCGGAGAGCCGCAGAATCCACCCCGTTGCGGCGGTCTTCCTGAGCAATGATACGGAAGCGAGCCTGCCGCCCGGCATCGTCACCGTCTACGACACGGCGAGCGGCTATGTGGGCGATGCGCAGCTCACGGGCATTCCTGCCGGTGAAAGCCGCATGGCGAGCTTTGCCAGCGACCGCAAGGTCGAGATCGCAACGGAGACCAATCCGGACGAACGCGTGAGCGAGGTCTCCATCGTCGATGGCACGCTGCACACGACCACCGTATCGCGGATCACCACCAGCTATGCGATCAAGGGCGCACCGGACGCGCCGCGCACGATCCTGATCGAGCATCCGCGCCGCGACGGCTGGAAGATGGCCTCGACCGCCCTCGACAGCGCCACGCCGTCGCATTATCGCCTGCGCGCCAAGGTGGACGCCGGCGGCAAGGCCAGCGTGAAAGCCGTGATGGAACGCAGCCATACGGAGAGCTTTGCCCTGTTCGACGCCAGCGCGGACGCCGTCTATGTCTGGGCGGGAACGGCAGCCGACACGACGACGACAGAGCGGCTCAGGACGCTTGCAGCCATGAAGCGTGAGGCCGCAACGGCGGAGCGCAAGGTGGAGAGCATCCAGCGCGAGCTGGAGCGCACGACCGGCGATCAGGCCCGCATCCGCGACAATCTCGGCTCGGTTCCCGGCGAAAGCGCGCTCGGCCAGCGCTACATGCGCATGCTGGAAGAGCAGGAAAACCGCATCGCCGGACTTTCCGACAGGAGAAGCGACGCGGAAGCAGAACTCCAGCGCCTTGAAAAAGACATGCGGGATTTCATCGCCAAGCTTTGATTGGGCGGCTGAATTATACGTCTTCCACGGAGCCGGCTCCAAACGCCACGCCGGCTCCAACGGGAACCAGAAGATTGCTCTCACCATTGCGATCAACAAGACGCGCAATCAGGAAGCGACGCAATCCGAAAAGCGCCATGACCGGCAGTGCTATCGTCGTGAGCGGCCCGCCATCCACCACGAAGAATGACCAGACTATCGCCAGCGCAGACGCAAACAAAAGCGCGAACGAGTAGGGTCGAAGGCCTTTTGACACCCCGTCGACACCAATGAAGCCCGCACGTGTGAACGTCAGCACAAACCCGGTCAAAAAGACCGTGATCAAGACGCCACGATACGCAACTTCCAGAATAGCGTCACTCCAGACCGGCAGCCCGATCTCGTAAAGACCGATAATGAGCGGCGTGATTATGAGAAGGTGGATATTGATGCCGAGGAGAACAGGGTGAAAGCGAAGACGACAGGCGCGAAACCCGATAAGTACACAGGCAGCTAGCGCCACGCCGATCCAACCGGTCAGTTCCTGATCGAAACCGCTACGCCAGAGCGTAATGAAAATGAGAGACGGCAGACTTTCGAGGATGTCCGACACCCATTCGCGCTGCATTGAACCTCCAGTCATGTCACTTCCTCTATTTGCGATCCACCGCCCCGACATCCAGCAGCGGCGCGGCGTCCAGCGCGCCAGCGTTGAGCATTGCGCCGACGCGTTCCAGCGCGGCGACGATCATGCCCTGCTCCCAGTCAGGCAGGGCCTGAAACTGCTCGGAAAAAGTCTTCTGGAGCGGGTCGGGCGCGGCTGAAAGAAGAGCCTTGCCCTCCTCCGTCGGCGCCACCCATACGACCCGCTTGTCGCGCTCGCTGCGCGTGCGCGTCACCAGCTTGCGGGCCTCCAGCTTGTCCACCAGCGATGTGGCGGTGGCCTGCCCGACACCGGCCTTGCCGGCAATGTCCTTGGGCGTGGCGCGACCGGCGGCCACGACGATTTCAAGAACGATGAGCTGCGGCGTGGTCAGCCCGGTGGCGCGCGCCAGCGTGCGCGCGTTCAGCTCGGTTGCGCGCAGGATGCGCCGCAGCGCGATCAGGCTTGTTTCCGTACGATCTTCCATGCCGCCATTCCCCAAAAAACGCGGTGGCCACTCGGCGATTCTCTGTCGCCCTCCCCATCGGCACATGGATAGCAGAGAAAATATAATTTGATTAGCGAATAAAACTTCGCCGAAAATTCCCATGCAATTCAATTATTTGCGGATCACACGGAACCATTTTTGATTCCGACGGTTGAAATATCCTTCGATAGTCATAATATCCGGCGCGCTATGAGGAGACCAATGGCCATCACTGACATCAAGCTTGTACGCAAGCGATCGCCCGAAATTGTCTATCGTCCGCCTGCCAAGGAAGACGGCGCGGATGTGTGGCGGCTCATCCAGTCCTGCGAGCCGCTCGACGAGAATTCCCTCTACTGCAACCTTTTGCAGTGCGACCATTTCGGCGACACATGCATCGCCGCCGAAAGAACCAGCGACGGAGCGCTGGTTGGCTGGGTATCCGGCTATCTGCTGCCTGACGAAGACAACACTCTGTTCGTCTGGCAGGTCGCCGTGGACCAGAGCGTCCAGGGTCAGGGCGTCGGCAAGAAGCTGCTCGCCGCGCTGCTCCAGCGCGATGCCTGCGAGAATGTGCGGGCGCTGAAAACCACGATCACCTCCGACAACAAGGCGAGCTGGGGACTTTTCAACTCGCTTGCGCGTTCCCGGGGCGGCGAACTCAGCCACGAGCCCTACTTCCGCAAGGATGCGCACTTCGACGGCAAACACGCCACCGAACATATGGTGACGATTGCATTCGCGGACGACGCGTCTGCGGGCATGCGCGGAAACTGGGTTTCCCTGCGCAACGCCGACGAGGCTCGGAGCGACGATGCCGCCTGATGGCGGCATCACAATCTGCCTCCCCCGATTCGCCCCTTGCTAATTCGCACGACCGAACAAAAATCCGAAGGAAAACAGATGACGACCGTTACGACGGACGACAAGCAGATTTTCACGCGACGCGAATCCGAAGCGCGCAGCTATTGCCGCAGCTTCCCCAGCGTGTTCGCCAAGGCCCAGGGCGCGACCCTGACCGACGCCGAAGGGCGCGACTATATCGATTTTCTGGCCGGCTGTTCGACCCTGAACTACGGCCACAACGACCCGGACATGAAGGCCGCGCTGATCGAGCATATCGAGCGCGACGGCGTGACCCACGGGCTCGACATGCACACCGACGCCAAGGCCGACTTCCTGAAGGCCTTCGAGCGCATCATCCTGCGTCCGCGCGACATGGACCACCGCGTCATGTTCACCGGCCCGACCGGCGCGAACGCCATTGAGGCGGCGCTGAAGATCGCCCGCAAGGCGACCGGCCGCCAGAACGTGATCTCTTTCACCAACGGCTTCCATGGCGTCACGCTCGGCGCGCTGGCAGCAACCGGCAATGGCTACCATCGCGGTGGTGCCGGCGTGCCGCTGAACCACGTCACGCGCATCCCCTATGACGGCGCGATGGGCGGCGACATCGACACGGCGGATCTTCTGAACCGCATGCTCTCGGAGCCCTCCAGCGGCGTCGACAAGCCGGCGGCCATCATGTTCGAGACCGTGCAGGGCGAAGGCGGGCTGAACGCCGCGTCGCGCGAATGGGTGCGTCGCGTCAGCGAGATCGCCAGGGCGCATGGCGCGCTGCTCATCATCGATGACATTCAGGCGGGCTGCGGCCGCACCGGCCACTTCTTCTCCTTCGAGGAGATGGGCATCTCGCCGGACATCGTCACCATGGCGAAGTCGCTGTCGGGTTATGGCCTGCCCTTCGCAGCGCTGCTCGTGAAGCCGAAATACGACGTGTTCGGCCCGGCCGAGCACAACGGCACGTTCCGCGGCAACAACCACGCTTTCGTCACCGCGCGCGTTGCGCTGGAGAAGTTCTGGGCAGACGACGCGTTCCGCGCCACCATCGCCGAGCGCAGCGCCTATCTGGAAAAGCGCCTCAACGAGATCGCAGCGCTCCTGCCGGAGGCCCGTGTGAAGGGCCGCGGCATGATGATGGGCGTCGATGCGGGCTCGGGCGAAACGGCAAGCGACATCTGCAAGCGCTGTTTCCGTGACGGCCTCATCATCGAGACCTCCGGCGCCTATGACGAGGTCGTGAAGATCCTCTGCCCGCTCACCATCGAGCAGGACACATTTGCGCGCGGACTGGACATCCTCCAGTCTGCCGTCGCTGAGACAACTCAGAATACGAAAATTGCAGCGGAGTAACGAACATGATCGTGCGCGACCTTAACGAAGCGAAGAACACCGAACGTCACGTCCATTCGGAAGGCTGGGACAGTGTCCGCCTTCTCCTGAAGTCGGATGAGATGGGTTTCTCCTTCCACATCACGACCATCCATGCCGGCGCTGACCTGACCATGCATTACAAGAACCATCTTGAGTGCGTCTATTGCGTCGACGGCACCGGCTCGATCAAGGATCTGGCCACCGGCGAAACGCACCAGATCAAGCCCGGCGTCATGTATGCGCTCGACAAGCACGACAAGCACATTCTGCGCGCCGACGCCGACAAGCCGATGATCATGGCCTGCGTCTTCAACCCGCCGGTCACCGGCAATGAAGTGCACCAGGCTGACGGCTCTTACGCGCTGGAGGACGCCTGATCCAATACGGACGAAGCGCCGCGCCCGCTCATGAGGCGCGGCGCTTCGGAAGCTGCATCCGCCGGCGAAAACCCTGAAAACAGAAGGAGACCGACCATGACAGCGATGTCAAAGGAACGTGACCCGAAGGGCGAGCGACGACAGGATCCCTATCCAAGCAGGCTGCCGAAAGAGCATTGGCTGCCGCGCCAGGACAGAACCGTGTGGAGCCAGTGGCGACCCGACGCGCCGCTCACCGCACAGCAGGCCGACCAGTTCGACCGTGACGGCTTTCTTGTTCTGAAGGACCTCTTCACGCCGCAGGAAGTGGAGGCGCTGAAAGCCGAATCCGCAGCCCTGCGCGGTGGCGAGCGCGCGCTGATGGATGACAGCGTCATTACCGAACCCGGCTCCAGCGAAGTGCGCACCATCTTCAAGCTTCCGGAGCAGAGCCCTCTTTTTCACCGTCTCGCCAGCGACCGCCGCATTGCCGGCATCGCGCGCTTTCTTCTCGGTGACGAGGTCTACATTCACCAGTCGCGCCTGAACTACAAACCGGGTTTCACCGGCAAGGAATTCTACTGGCATTCGGATTTCGAGACCTGGCATGCGGAAGACGGCATGCCGCGCATGCGCGCCGTGTCCGCCTCGCTTCTCCTGACCGACAACGACGCCCTCAACGGCCCGCTCATGCTGATGCCGGGCTCGCACAAACATTTCATCGCCTGCGCCGGCGAGACGCCGAAAGACAACCACAAATCCTCGCTGAAAAAGCAGGAAGTGGGCGTCCCTTCGCATGAGGCGCTGACCAGCCTCGCCAAAGAGCATGGCGTAACCGCAGCCACCGGCAAGGCCGGCACGCTGGTTCTGTTCGATTGCAACACGATGCATGGCTCCAACGGCAACATCACGCCGTTTGCCCGCTCCAACGCGTTCTTCGTGTTCAACGCCATGTCGAACCGGCTGCAACGGCCCTTCGGAGCCGGCAAGGCGCGACCAGACTTCCTCGCCGACCGTGGCGAACCCAACCCCGTGGCCATTCAGACCGGGAAACTGGCGTAAGCCAAAGAAACATTGGACATCATGACTGACCGACAAAACGAGGGTGCGGCCGATAACGGCCGTACCAACCAGCAACCGCTTGGCGACCACACCGTAGAGAAGATCGGCGGCACCTCCATGAGCCGTGCCCGCGAACTGCTCGACACGATCCTTATCGGCAAACGCCGCGAGGACGCGCTCTACAACCGCGTGTTCGTGGTGTCCGCCTTCGGCGGCATCACCGACAAGCTGCTGGAGCACAAGAAGTCGGGCGAGCCCGGCGTCTACGCGCTGTTCTCCCATGCCGACAATGAACATGGCTGGATGGAGGCGCTGAGCGCGGTGAGCCGCGCCATGTACGCCATCAACGAGAAGATGTTCGACGAGGCCGCCGACCGCCACGCATCCGACGACTTCGTGCGCGAGCGCATCGAAGGCGCACGCGGCTGCCTGATCGACCTGCAGCGTCTCTGCTCCTACGGGCACTTCCAGCTCGGCGAGCACATGCAGACGATCCGCGAGCTTCTGTCCGCCCTCGGCGAGGCGCACTCGGCCAACAATCTGGCCCTGCTTCTGCGCCGCGAGGGCGTCAATGCGCGCTTCATCGACCTGACCGGCTGGCGTGACGAAACGCAGCCAAGCCTCAATGAGCGCATCGAGCAGGCTTTCGACGAAATCGACCTGACGCGCGAACTGCCCATCGTCACCGGCTACGCCCAGTGCCGCGAGGGCCTGATGCGCGAGTTCGACCGGGGCTATTCGGAAGTGACATTCGCCACAATCGCCGCGCTGACCAGCGCGCGTGAGGCGATCATTCACAAGGAATTCCACCTTTCGAGCGCCGACCCGCGCCTTGTCGGCACGGAGAATGTGCGCAAAATCGGCCGCACCAATTATGACGTCGCCGACCAGCTCTCCAATATGGGCATGGAAGCGATCCACCCGAAGGCCGCGAAGAAGCTGCGCCAGGCCGGCGTACCACTGCGCGTCGCCAACGCCTTCGAGCCGGAGGATCCCGGCACGCTGATCGACGCGGAACCGGCCACCGCCGCCGGCGTCGAGATGGTCACCGGCCTGCCCGTCACCTCGCTCGAACTGTTCGAGCAGGACATGGTGGGCGTGAAGGGCTACGACGCGGCGATCCTCGAATCGCTGACGCGCCACAAGGTGCGCATCGTGTCGAAAAGCTCGAACGCCAATTCCATCGTGCACCATCTGGAAGCGACGCTGAAATCGGTTCGTCGCGTCGAGCGCGATCTTGCAGAGCGTTATCCGGCCGCCCGCATCACGGCGCGCCGCGCTGGCATGGTGTCCGTGATCGGCCGCGACCTGACCGGGCTTGGCGTTATGCTGGAGGGCCTCAAGGCGCTGGATGAAACGGGCGTCGAACCACTCGCCTCGCAGGAGACGGGACGCGGTGTGGATGTGCAGTTCCTCGTGCGCAGTGAAGACCTGGAAAAAGCCGTCAAGACGCTGCACCGGGCCTTCATCGAAGAGGGGGAGGAGACGTTGAAGGCAGCGGCCTGAGCGTCGCTTCCTTCAACGTCACCCAAGCACGCCTCACCCATCCCGCCCTACCGGGCCAGAACGTCGCTCCATTCGGGATGCCGGCGAAACTGGGCCGCTGCGAAGGGGCAGAGCGGTCTCACCTTCACGCCATTGCGGCGCGCGTCCTCAACGGCGCGCGTCACCAGCGCGAGCCCCACACCCTGCCCGCGAAAAGCGTCGGGAACGCCGGTGTGATCGATGATGATCTGGCTCGTTCCGACCTTCGAAAAGGTCATCTCGGCCTCATGGCCTTCCGCACGATAGACATAGCGTCCCTTGCTGCCTTCTTCCTCCAGCATGATCGGCCCGATGTCGCTCATGCCTCATCCTTTCCACGCGCGAGGAACAGCGCAAGAAACCGACCTGCCGCCGTGACTTCGCCGGGCCGCAACTCGTGCCCGCCCGTGTGCCATTCGATCTGCGTGTCAGCGCCAGCCGCCTCCAGATAGCTCAACAGGCGCGCCGTAAGCTTTTCCGGGCAGATGGGATCATGCCGCCCGGCGGTAACGAGAAAACGCGTCATCACCGCGCCCTCGCCCCAGTCGGGCTCGAAGGGGATGAGCGGATGCATGAGTACCGCCGCATCGAAAAGCTGCGGTGCAGCGAAAGCGACCGACGCCAGAATGTTTGCGCCATTGGAATAACCGAGCCCCAGAACGGCGCTCGGCTTTTCGCGCTCCACATGGGCCGCCACGAAATCCCGCATGCGTCCGGTGGCGCGGGCGAGGTCGTCCATGTCGTAGACGCCCTCGCCGGTGCGGCGAAAGAAGCGCGCCGCGCCCTGTTCGTTCACATCGCCACGCGGCGACACCAGACCGGCGCCGGGCGCCAGCTCCGCACCCAGCTGCAGGAGCTGACGCTCGTCGCCGCCTGTTCCATGAAACAGGAACAGGAGCGGCTTGCCCGGCCCCACAGAGGCCAGGTGATGCACATAATTGTCGACTGCCATCGATCAGCCTCCGATTTCCGGCAATGCCTTTTCGAGCTGTGCGCGCAGATGCGCATGCTGTTTTGGCAGCTTCAGCGCTTCGCCCAGATGCGCCATGTCCTCGTCATTGTCGAAGCCCGGCACATTGGTCGCGATCTCAAACAGGACGCCGCCCGGCGCACGGAAATAGATCGAATGAAAATAGTCGCGGTCGATCACCGGCGTGACCCGGAAGCCCTCGGCCTCCAGCGCCGCGCGCACGGCCAGCTCGGCCGGATCGTCTGCGACGGCAAAGGCGATGTGATGCACGGAGCCCGCGCCCTGTCGCGCCACCGGCGCATCGGGGCTGGTTTCCAGATCGATTAGATCCGCACCATTGCCGCCCTCGCGCTTCATGCGCAGGATGCCGCCATCTTCGGCAACCGGCGTGTAGCCCATCAGCGACAGAAGCGCCTTCGAGCCGCCGTTATCGCGCAGGACGAGCGATGCCGAGTGAAAACCGCGGATCGCGACATCCGCGTCAATGCCCGCACCGTCCCATGGCGCGCGCGCATCATCCTTCGTCTCCACCAGGGCGAAGCCATCGCCATCGATGCCGTCGAAGCGCAGGCGCGTTTCGCCGAAGCGGGTTTCGCGCGCAACGCCGGTGACATTGTGCTCATCGAAACGTTTCGTCCAGTAATCGAGACTGCCCTCGGGCACGGCGTAGACGGTTGTTCCCACCTCGCCAGCGCCGCGGCTGCCCGCCACGATGTTGGGGAACGGGAAATAGGTCATCACGGTGCCCGGCGCACCAACGCCATTGGCGTAATAGAGATGATAGACATCCGGCGCGTCGAAATTGACCGTCTTCTTGACGCGGCGCAGGCCGAGCGTTCCGGTGATGAAGCGGTCGGTTTCTTGCGCATCCCGCGCCATGGATGTGATGTGGTGAATGCCTTCGACCTGGGTAAGCATGACAAATCCCTTTTTGAGTTTGCCGCAACGTCTCCACGGCTGAGTGTAGCACCAAGATGGCGATGCGTGAGCGTCCATGAAAGCGATGACGGGAAGACGCATTGTCAACGCTGCATAAACAAAGAGCCCCGCGCTTGGCGCGGGGCTCCTTCATCGATGCGGTACGCGCAGATTACTGAACCTGCATCCGCATATCGTCACGCTGCTCGCCATAGACCGCCTCGTCATAGGCCGGCTGCTGCTCGAGCTCTTCCTGCGTGAACTCGGTGTAGAGATAGAACGAGCCGCTGCCGTCGGTCATGAAGGCGAGATTGTCCATGCCAATGGCAACCTCTTTCTCGCCAATGCCCAGGAAGCCGCCGACATCGACGATGATGGCGTCGACCTGACCATCCTGCGTGACGATCACGTCACCGATCTCGCCAATGTTCTCCTCATTCGCGCCGTAGACCGTGGTGCCGGTCAGCTGCTCGGTGCTGATCTGGTCGGTCGGCATCTCGTCAAGGCTCGAACGGTCGATGGCCGAGGTCATCGTGTCGTCGGTCATCGGCGCTTCAGCGTCCGGAGCCTGTGCGGTCTCGTCCATACCGGCGGCCGGGGCTTCCGTGCCTGCCATCTGGTCGTCAGAGCCGGAAGCATCCGGCGCGGGGGCAGCCGCCATGCCGTCGCCGCTCGCCGCATCGCCCATAGCGTCTGTAGTCGTGTCGGACGCCGGAGCCATGGCGGTCTCGCCAGCGCCTTCCTCGCTCTCGACCGGCGCATTGGCCAGATCATCCTTGGAGGCAGGCTTGGTAATCGACACATCGGCGTCTGCCGGCATCGGACGATAGGCCGAACGGTCAAACTCTTCCTGCGCCTTCAGAGCGTCGGCGCTGGTTTCGATCACCAGCCAGCGGTCGCCATCCTGCTCGGCCCACTCGGCCATCTCATATTCGAGCGCAACTTCCTTCTGGCCAATGCCCAGGAAGCCGCCAACGCCGACAACCAGCGTGGTGACGTCGCCATTCTCATCGAGAACCAGATCGGTCACCTTGCCGATGTTCTCGGCATCTTCGCCGGCGCCGTTATAGACCGACTTGCCGATCAGATCGGTGGCCAGATGGCCATCGGCGCGCACCACCATTTCAGTGGGCTGCTCGGTGGGGGCCGCAGCCGGTGCGCCGGTTGCGGGGGCCGTGGATGTCTGAGCGACCGCACCGGTCGCGACAAGCGTTGCAATTGCAGTGGTCGCCAAAAGGTTGCGGAACATGATAAGCTCTCCGTGTGCAGTGTTTCTGTACAGGCCGCGCTCCGAACCGAACTTGCCAGGGAGGATCGGTGCGTGGCCGTTTGCACCCTTAAAACGCACCGCCCTCATTCTTGTTCCGCGTTTTTCCGAACGCATTGCCAAACTTTGCCCGGGAACCTTTCGACCAGCCGCTCCTTAACGGTCGAGCACAACACAATCGCGCAGCAAAACCTCAGGGAACCCTCCAATGCATGTTCTGGCTGTCCTAAACTGCAATGGGGGAACCCTGCGCAGCCTTGATACCGAAGCGCTGGCGCGCGAGATGAAGGGCATCTTCGAGGCGGCTGGCCATACCATGGACATCAGCCTTTGCAGGGGCGACGAACTCGTCGCAACCATGGAAGATGCCGCGCGCGACGAGACGGCGGACATCATTCTGGCCGGCGGCGGTGATGGCACCATCTCGCTGGCGGCGGGCCTGCTTGCCCATTCCGACAAGGCGCTCGCCATTCTTCCCGCAGGCACGATGAACCTCTTTGCGCGCAGCCTCGCCATACCGCAGGATCTGCGCATGGCGATGGAAGCGCTCGCCCATGGCGACATCAAAAATGTCGACATTGCCGATGCCGACGGACACTATTTCGTGCATCAACTTTCCATCGGCATGCATCCGAAACTGATCCGGCTGCGCGAACGGATGACCTTTCGCTCGCGGATCGGCAAGATATTTGCCTCGGTGCGCGCCGCGATGGCGACGATGATCCGGCCGCCCAAACTGGACGTGGAGCTGGAGCTCTCGGAAACGAAAGTCCGCACCACCACGTCAAACCTGGCGATCACCAACAATCTCTATGCAGAAGGCCAGCGCCTTCCCTTCACCGACCAGCCCGATGGCGGGCAGCTGGGCGTCTACATCACCCATGCCCGCACCCGCAGCGAACTGATCCTCTGGCTTCTGAACATGGGGATCGGTCGCTGGCGGCAGAACGAACAGATGGAAATTCACGAGGCGACGGAAGTGACCGTGCGCATCTGCTCGCGAAGGCGACGCTTCAAATGCGCCATCGATGGCGAGTTGCGGCCTTTGCAGCGCGAGACCCGCATCAGGCTGCATCCGGGCGCGCTCCGCGTGGTGATGCCCCGGCCGGCCGACCAGAGCCTTTGGCCCTTCTAGGCGCAATTCCAGAAACACGCAGGCGCAGAACGACAAAAGCCCCGACCAATCTGGCCGGGGCTTTTTTTGATGCCGCGCGTTTCTCACACGTTAGTCGGCGATGATCGAGCGCAGCATCCACAGCGCCTTCTCGTGGAAGGTCAGGCGCTCGGTCAGCATGTCGGCGGTGACCATGTCACCCTTTTCATCTGCGGCAGCGCCGATGTCGCGCATCTTGCGAACGGCTTCCTCATGGTCCTCAACCAGATCCTGCACCATCTCAAGGGCCGAGCGGCCCGAGGCGCGAAGCTCGATGGACGTGTCGACACCCTTGCCCGCCAGAATGGGCGCGTGATGGCCCAGCGCACGAACCCGCTCGGCGATGATGTCCGTCGCTTCAAACAGGGCGTTGTACTGCTCCTCGGTCAGAACATGGATCGAATGGAACAGCGGGCCGACGACATTCCAGTGATAGATGTGGGTCTTGATCAGGAGCCTGTAGGTGTCGACGAGGATCTCCGAAAGCCCTGCGGCAATTTCCCTGCGGTCCGCATCGGAAATGCCAATGTCCATCTTGTCGGCATGGGTCTTGGGTTTGAGAACTTCAGCTGCATCGCTCATTGGTCTCTCCTTTCATTGAGTATCTTGAATACGGGAATCTCATGAAGCCGGTGAAACAAGCTGGTGAAACAATTGCGCGGTAAGCCGCGTCATCCAGTCGGCCCGTCCTCGGCGGCGGGCAGCTCTATGGCCTGTTCTTCATCGAGCATCAGGCCATAGACCTCGACACCCCACCAGACGACAGCCGCCAGCAGAAGACCGAACACCAGAACCATGAGAACCGGGAAGCCGCGCCGTCCCTGGCGCGCCTCCTGAGAAGTCGTCTTGTTTTCAGGCATGATCACTGCTCCTGTCTTCTTCCCTCGACCAATGCCGTGGCCGAGGGAGAGTTCCATTGCAGTGCAAAAAAGTGAGCCGGATTGGCTGGCTCAAACCCGGCTGGAGCGGCTTATCGTTTCGTGGAAACGCTGCCCCACGCCAACCGCCTTTGGTCCGCATTCATGCGGACGTCAGGTGTTCCCACCCGACTAACCGGCGTCGCCATCCGGATCTCCACCGCTGTTCTCGCGGTAGATTGCGTAGCCAACGGCCACGAGCACGGGAAGGGCGAGCGCACCGAACTTGCCGGTGCGCGAGAGGAGCGAGGGAAGCAGCGTCAGTGCCGCCGTTCCAGCCAGAACGCCCGCATCGGAAACGCGGCGCTCACGCGCGCGGCGCTGTTCGGCACGGGTCCAGATCCTGAGGCTGACAAGCACGACAAGCGCCATGGCCACGAAACCAAGGCCGAAGCCAAGCGCGGCCTCGAGCGTACCCCATTCGTCCGCAGCGGCAATGAACCCCGCCAGAACGAGAAAGCCAATGCCGAACAGACCCAGAAACGCGGCGAGCGCATAGAACATGGATGCGACCCGCGCGCGCTTGAGCGAGGCCGACACTTCTCCGGTCGCAACGGAGGCAAGCAGTCTTGCCAGCATCACAGCGACCTAGCGGCGCGTGGCGAGAGCCAGCAGGAAGCCGGCTCCAACGGCCAGCGCCAGCGAGGTGAACGGGCGCTCGCGAACGGTGCGGGCCAGCTCTTTCTCCAGTTCCTGCGAGCTGTCCTTCACGCTGTTGAAGGCCGCCTCGCCCTGGCCGCGCAGCTGCTCGATGCGCTCGCCGGCCGCCTTGCGCGCCGCTTCGCCGGACTGGCCACCCATGTCCTTGAGATGGCTAATCAGTTGAGCCATGTCGGAGCGCAGCTGCTGGATGTCCTTTTCCAGATCGCCGGTGGTCACTTCGTCGTTTTTCTCGGTGCGTGCGGATTTCGCTGCCGTGGTTGCCATCTCAGCATTCTCCAATGTTTCAGTTCCAAGCCAACGCCAAACAATATGTGAAGTTCCATTTAGCACGGAACCAATTACCCGGCGGTCTATTTTCTAATGAAACATTTCTGGAAAAGTTGCATGGATCAATCACAAAGCAGCCCGGGGGGCAAACGCTCCCACATCATGACACTGGAAACCGCACTCACCGCGAGCGCGCAGACTTCGGTCATCCTTCTGGGGCTCATCGCCTTTGTCGTGATGCTGCATTACGGGCGCTTTCTGCTTGCTCCCATGACCCTTGCCATCTTCATCGGCCTGATGCTCGGCCCCATCGCAACGCGGCTTGAGCGCATGGGCGTCTGGCCTTCGATTTCTGCTGTCGCGGTGGTGCTGATCTTCATTGCGCTGGTGGGGGGCTTTCTCGTCGCCATCGCCACCCCCCTGACCGCATGGGCCGACCGGCTGCCGCAGATATGGAGCCAGTTGCAGCTTCAGCTCTCCAGCCTCCGGCAACCGCTCGACACGATCAAGGGGCTGCAGGAGCAGATCCGTTCAGTGACCGGCGGTTCCAGCGTGACGGTGTCGGTGGAAGAAGGCTCCACGGTCGAAAGCGTTGCCGTGCTTGCGCCATCGCTTCTGGCGCAGCTGCTCATCTTCTTCGCCAGCCTCTACTTTTTCGTGGCGACGCGCCATGAAACCCGCGCGACGATCCTGCGCCTGTGCTTTGGCCGGCGTCTGCGCTGGCGCGTGGCGCACATCTTCCGCGACGTGGAGAATGCGGTGTCCGACTATCTCCTGTCGATCACCATCATCAATATCGGGCTGGGCGTCGCCGTCACCGTGGCGATGTGGCTTCTGGGCGTTCCCTCCCCCGCGCTCTGGGGCGCAATGGCGACCCTGCTCAACTTCGTGATCTATATCGGCCCGGCAGTGATGGCCATCATTCTGCTGGGCGTCGGACTTGCGACCTTCGACACGCTGACGGCAAGTTTCCTGCCGCCGCTCATCTATCTGGCCGTCAACGCCACGGAAGCCCAGTTCGTGACGCCGACCGTCATTGGCCGGCGAATGACGCTCAACCCGTTCATCGTGTTTCTGTCGATCGCATTCTGGCTGTGGATGTGGGGGCCGATCGGAGGCTTCATCGCCATTCCCGTACTCCTGACGATTTACGCCATGGCCGGCAACATCATCCCCGGCATCGAACCGCCGACACCCGCCAAAGCCCATCGCCACAGGGCGAAGGCGATACCGCCAACGCCTATAGAAAAGGCCGCTTCCCCCCTGAGCCGGGAGTCCAGCCCGCCAGTTCGGCCAAGGCCTCCTGATTGAGGATCTTGCAGCCGCCATCCTCCCATTTCAGGTGATTGCGGCTGGCAAGGCGGGCGATCGTCTTGTTGGTGTGCACCAGAGAAATGCCCAACGTGTCGGCCACGTGCTGCTGGGTCAGGGCGAGTGTGCCATTCTTCGAAAGGCCGCTCTGCCGGGCGCGATCCAGAATGAAGACGAGCAGATAGGCGACTTTCTCCAGCGCCGTTCGCCGGCCAACGGTCAGGAGATGGTCGTCGAGCATGCATTCCTCACGCGAAGCGATCCAGGTGATGTCGTAGGCGAGTTCGGGAAACTTCTTGTAGAGCGAAAACAGCTCGGCCTTCTCGAACACGCATAAGGACATCTGCGAGAGCGCCTCGACCGAGTGCTTCATCTCGCCCATCAGACTGCCCTGCAGCCCTACGAGATCGCCCGGCATCACATAATTGACGATCTGGCGACGTCCGTCTTCCAGGAGCTTGTAGCGAAAGCCCCAGCCGGAAAGTACCGTATAGAGATGCGGATTGTGCGCGCCTTCCACCAGAACGGTCGCCCCCTTCTTCACCGCCAGATCGCCCTTCTTGAAACGACCGACGAACTCCAGTTCATCCCCCTCGAAATCGCGAAAGACCTCGCGCTTTCTCAAGGGACATTGCTGGCAGGGCAGACTCTTGTGGGTGAATTCCTGTTCTTTTGTCACTGACTGGCCCCCGGTTCATTGCTGAATAGGAAAGCCGCATCCAGTGCGAGCGGTTCCCGCAAATCGTACAGACACGTCTTTTTTTAATGACAATCTACACGGGTAATGAGATGGCAAAGAGGAACGAATTCTCTGGCGTCGGAAGGATGTCTGCTTGAAGAAACCTCTGGAGGGCGCCCGCGTCCTGCTCGTCGAAGACGAAGCCATGATCGCCATGAGCATCGAAGAACTGTGCAAGGAGCACGGCGCAACGGACGTGTTCACTGTCGGCACCTTCGATGACCTGGGACCCGACGTTCTGGAAAGCCGGGGAATTTCGACAGCGATCCTCGACATCAAGCTGTCCGACAACTGGACAGACGAGTTCGCCCGCCTGCTTCAGGCGCGGCGCATCCCCTTCATCTTCGCCACCGGCTACGCCTCAAGCCACCAGGTGTTCGAGGCGTTCGGTGGTATCAGGATCGTTGAAAAGCCTTACAGGGACAGCGACCTTATCGACGCGCTGTCCCAGGCAATTGTCGGCTCAAGCGCCGGGAAGGACTGAGAGCGGTCAGACCCGATTGCCCTATGTGCGCCCTAAGGGACGCACGGCAATCCTGGCTCAGGACCTAGGCGATGAAGGCCGTATTGGTGATCTGGGTCGAGATGGCGTCCGGCCCGAAATCGCCCTCACCTGAAATCTCGAGGATTTCCTGCAGGCGCGTTCTGGCGCGGCTCACGCGGCTCTTGATCGTGCCGACCGCGCAATCGCAGATCTCCGCCGCTTCCTCATAGGAAAAGCCGGACGCGCCGATCAGGATGATCGCTTCACGCTGGTCTTCGGGCAATTGCTCGAGAGCGCGCCGGAAGTCCTTCAGATCGACCGAACCCTCCTGCGCCGGGTGCACCGACAGACGTCCGGTGATCGCACCGTCCGCGTCTTCGACCTCGCGCTTGCGCTTGCGCATCTGCGAGTAGAACTCGTTGCGAAGGATAGTGAAGAGCCAGGCTTTCAGATTGGTGCCCGGCTGATAACTGTTCTGTTTGTCCCACGCCTTGACCAGCGATTCCTGCACAAGATCGTCCGCCCGGTCCGCACTTTTTGAAAGCGAAACGGCGAAGGCGCGCAGACTTGGCACAGCGGCCAGTAGATCGTCACGAAAGCCCGGATAAACACTCATATATATCAGTCCTTGTTTCCGGCCGTTTCAGCGCCGCTTTTCTGCTCAAGCTGGTTGAGAAGGTCGCTGAACCGATCCGGAATATCTTCCGTTACCAGGTCGTCGTAATATTGCCTGAGCTTGCGTCCGATCTCTGAGTTTGCGCCGAGCGGGTCTTCATCCTTGCCGCGCCGGGTCAAGCTTCCTCGGGTGTTTGGTTTGCCGTAATTCATGCCCTGTCTTTTTCCATCAAATCTGGTCTCCCAATGACCCGAAACCGTCCGCATCGCCCGGGCCACAACTGTCTCGTCTGCTTTCAAACGCCATTGAGCGGAATTCGTTCCCTCCGACGGGAACATTTTCGCATATGGGGCGTTTCACCCGTCACAAATGCACTAATTCTCATTGCCATGTCTTGAGGGAGACTTGAAATCCATGACCCTGTCAGCGCGTATCGCTCCGCACCTTCCTTACCTGCGGCGCTTTTCCCGGGCCGTTTCCGGCTCCCAGTCCAGCGGTGACGCACTGGTGGCTGCGACGCTTGAAGCGTTGATCGCCGATACGAGCATCTTTCCCGAGGCATCGACCGACAAGATCGCCCTCTTCAGGCTCTTCACATCGCTGTTCGAAACGCTGGACGTTCCGGTCCCCGAAGGCACGCCGAGCTCGGCATGGGAAAAGCGGGCCATGAGCAACCTTTCTTCGCTCGCGCCCCGTCCGCGTCAGGCCTTCCTGCTGGTGGCCGTAGAGAATTTCCGGCCGGAAGAGGCTGCGGAAATTCTCGAGACGGATATGAAAGGCATCAACACGATGCTGCGCGAAGCCAGCGAGGAGATTTCCCGTCAGGTGGCGACAGACATCCTCATCATCGAGGACGAGCCCCTGATCGCCATGGACATCGAGGAAATGGTCGAAAGCCTCGGGCATCGCGTGGTCGGCACGGCCCGCACCCACAAGCAGGCGGTCGAAATGTTTGCCAAGACGCAGCCGAAAATGGTGCTGGCCGACATTCAGCTTGCCGATGGCAGTTCAGGCCTTGATGCGGTGAACGAGATCCTCGACGCGGCCACCGTACCGGTCATCTTCATCACCGCCTTCCCCGAGCGGCTTCTGACGGGCGAGCGCCCGGAACCGACCTTCCTTGTGACCAAGCCGTTCAGCCCGGAAATGGTCAAGGCGCTCATCAGCCAGGCGCTCTTCTTCGATCAGCAGGCGCACGCGGCGGCCTGACAGGCCCCCGCTTCTTCACGCGTTTCTCAAAAAAGCCGCCTCCGGGCGGCTTTTCTTTTGCCCAAAATCTCTCCGGCGGAACCAAATCCGAATGCCAGACGTTTAACCGGCATAACTAAACGGAGAGACAGAATGCTATACTGGGCCCTGATATTCCTTGTCGTCGCGATCATCGCCGGCGCACTCGGTTTCGGCGGAATTGCCGGCGCTTCGGCAGGCATTGCGCAGATCCTCTTCTACATCTTCCTCGCCCTGCTCGCGATCTCGCTGATCATGGGCCTTCTGAAACGCGGTCGCTAAACGGCGACGCACACATAAACGAATGCGGCATAAGCGAACCGGACCATCCATGGCTTCCGTTTCGTGAAGACAATGAAAGGAGAAAGCCATGGAACACATCGCTGCACTTCTTTTGATTGTCGGCTGCTCAGGCAATGTGGGGGCCGGCGACACGCGCGAATGCCAGGAACTGCCCGCCCCCACCCCGGTCTACGAGACGTTTGAGGAGTGCGAGGCGGAGAAGCCGGTTGCAATGCGCGAGCTGGAAACCGAAGCGCCGCAGGTTCTCGCCACCTGCGTCTATGTGGATCCCGCACTTGTCTATGACGATGCGATCCTGGAGTGGGACATCACCAGCAATGGCGAGCTGACAGCTTCCATCGAGCCGGTGACGAGCTTTGCCGTGGCGCAGAACGAGCATGCCCGCCCCGGACACGCCGCCACGAAATAACGGGCCACGAAATAACGCGCGAAGAGCTTCAACGAAAAAGCCCCGGTCGAACCGGGGCTTTTTTTAATGGCTGTATCGCGTCTGTCAGGCTTCGCGGATCGCATAGCCCGCGCCGCGAATGGTGCGGATCACATCGGGCAGACGCCCGTGGTTCACGGCCTTGCGCAGCCGGCCCACATGCACGTCCACGGTGCGCTCGTCGATATAGATCGTCTCGCCCCAGACATTGTCGAGCAGCTGGCTTCGCGAGAAGACGCGGCCGGGATGCTGCATCATGAATTCCAGGAGGCGGAACTCTGTCGGCCCGAGACGGATCTCGTTCTTGCGGCGGTAGACACGGTGCGATTCACGGTCGAGCACGATGTCCCCGACCGAGAGAACCGTCGAGAGCACTTCCGGCTTCGCGCGCCGCAGAAGCGCGCGAACACGCGCCACGAATTCCGGCGTCGAGAAAGGCTTCACCAGATAGTCGTCCGCGCCGGTTGAAAGGCCGCGCACACGGTCGCTTTCCTCGCCACGGGCGGTGAGCATGATGATCGGCAGGCGCTCCGTTTCGGGGCGCATGCGCAGCCGGCGGCACAGCTCGATGCCGGAAACGGCCGGAACCATCCAGTCCAGAACGAGCAGATCGGGTACGTTTTCCTGCAGGCGCACTTCGGCTTCATCGCCGCGAGAGATCATCTCGACCTGATAGCCTTCGGCTTCCAGATTGTACTTGAGCAAGACGCAAAGCGGTTCGTCGTCTTCAACGACCATGACCTTGGGGGCAATCATGGCAGGCATTCTCCTCGGGCAGTCTACGGCCGGTTAGACATCGGATTCGACCGTCATCTGTGTTTCGTCAAGCTTCGGCCGCTGGACCGGAAGCTGGGACCCCGTCACCACATAATAGGCATTTTCGGCGATATTGGTCACATGGTCGCCGATACGCTCAAGATTTTTCGCACAGAACAGGAGGTGCGTGCAGGCCGTGATGTTGCGCGGGTCTTCCATCATGTAGGTGAGGAGTTCGCGGAAAACCGACGTGTACTGAATGTCGATTTCCTCATCCTCGTCGCGCAGCCGGATTAACGCCTCGGCATTGCGCGCCACATAGTGCTCGACCACCGAATTGACCTGTTTCAGCACGAGGCCGGCCATCGCGTCGATGGAATGCGCAAGCGTGCGCGGCGTGGCGCTTTCGCCCACGGCGCCGACGCGCTTGGCAATGTTCTTGGCCAGATCGCCGATGCGCTCGAGATCAGCCGCCATGCGGATGGCGCCCACGACGCTGCGCAGATCCTGCGCCATCGGCTGGCGCTTTGCGATGAGCGTGATGGCGCGCTCATCAAGGTCGCGCTGCTTGGCGTCCATGATCGTGTCATCGGAGATGATGCGCTGTGCAAGCGCCGTATCGGAGTGCAGCAGCGCCCTGGTGGAAGCGCGCGTCATCTCGCCGGAGAGATCGCCCATGTCGCGGATGAGGCGGTCGATTTCACCGAGTTCCTCATCGAAGGAGCTGACTGTGTGCTCGCCCATGGTCTGGTTCCTTATCTGTGCGTTTGCCGCGCCGTCAGCCGAAGCGTCCGGTGATGTAATCCTGGGTGCGCTTGTCATCCGGATTGGTGAACATCTTGTCCGTCGGGCCTTCCTCGACCAGATTGCCGAGGTGGAACATCGCCGTGCGCTGCGAGACGCGGGCCGCCTGCTGCATGGAGTGCGTGACGATCACGATCGTGTAGTTCTCGCGCAGTTCGTCAATCAGCTCTTCCACCTTGGCGGTGGCGATGGGATCGAGCGCCGAGCAGGGCTCGTCCATCAGGATCACTTCCGGCGACACGGCAATGGCGCGCGCGATGCATAAGCGCTGCTGCTGACCACCGGAAAGACCGGTGCCGGGCTCATGCAGGCGGTCCTTCACCTCATTGAAGAGGCCAGCCTTCTGGAGGCTCGCTTCCACGACCTCGTCGAACTCCGACTTCTTCGTCGCCAGACCGTGAATGCGCGGACCGTAGGCGATGTTCTCGTAGATCGACTTGGGGAACGGATTGGGCTTCTGGAAGACCATGCCGACCCGGGCGCGCAGCTCCACCACATCGATGCGGGGATCGTAGATATCCTCGCCATCGAGCGTGATCTTGCCGGTGATCCGGGCAATGTCGATCGTGTCGTTCATGCGGTTCAGGCAGCGCAGGAACGTGGATTTGCCACAGCCCGAGGGGCCGATCAGCGCGGTCACCTGGTTTTCGCGCACGTCGAGATTGACGCCGAACAGCGCCTGTTTCTCGCCGTAGAAGACGCAGACGTCTTCACCGCGCATCTTGAGGGTGTCCGAGTTCTGGCTCGCATCCAGTGCTTCTTCAACAGCAGCATCAGTGAGCATGTTCATGTCCTTCCACTCCGTTACCAGCGACGCTCGACGCGCCGCCGCAGAATAATGGCGGTAATGTTCATCACGGCGAGGAACAGCAACAACACCATGATAGCGCCCGAGGTGCGCTCGACAAACGCGCGTTCGGCCTCGTTCGCCCACATGTAGATCTGAACCGGCAGCGCCGTAGCGGGATCGAGCGGCGTGGTCGGGTAATCAGCCACGAAGGCCACCATGCCGATCAGAAGCAGCGGTGCGGTTTCGCCAAGCGCCTGCGCCAGACCGATAATCGTGCCCGTGAGAATGCCGGGCGCGGCCAGCGGCAGCACATGATGAAACACCGTCTGGGTGCGCGAAGCGCCAAGGCCGAGAGCTGCCGCACGGATGGAGGGCGGCACGGCCCGCAGCGCTGCGCGCGTTGCGATGATGATCGTCGGCAGGGTCATCAGCGTCAGCACGAGGCCGCCCACCAGAGAGGCGGAGCGCGGCAGATGCATGAAGTTGATGAACACGGCCAGGCCCAGAAGACCGAAGACGATGGACGGCACGGCCGCCAGATTGTTGATGTTGACCTCGATAAGATCGGTCAGCTTGTTCTGCGGTGCGAACTCTTCAAGATAGATCGAAGCGGCAACGCCAATGGGCAGCGCCAGAAGCAGCACGATCATCATCATGTAGAGCGAACCGACGATGGCCACGCCCATGCCGGCCGTTTCAGGACGGCTTGATGCGCCACGGGTGAAGAGACCGGTGTTGAAGCGCTGCTCCAGAACCCCGTCCGCTTCCATCGTGCGGATCCATGTGAGCTGCTGGTCGGAAACCTTTCGGCGGCTTTCGTCCACCTCGAGATTGACCTGCCCCTTCACGGCGGAATCGACATCGCCGCTCGCCAGCACCCACACATTCCGTGTCGTGCCGATGATCGCGGGATCGGACACCACCATGTCGCGCAGCTGCGTGCGCACGCCATTGGAGATGAGCCCGCCCACTTCGCGAACCAGTTTGCGGTTTTCGGGATCAACCCCGAGTTTCGCCACAAGCGCTTCGGTCGCAAGCTTGGGATAATTGGCCGTCAGGAGCTTGTTCGGATCGGTCGCGCGCTCGCCATTCGGGTCGATCACGCTCTCGGCGAAGTTGACGTCCAGATTGATCGAGGTCTGCCAGAAGGCGGTGTAGCCATTGGAAACCACCGACCACAGGAGCGCAGCCAGGAAGAAGAGGCCGACGGCGATGGCCGCCACGCCATACATCCTGAAGCGCTGCTCTGCCGCATAACGCTTCTTGATGCCGATGTCGCGCCGCGCGGCGGCTGCGCGGGGGGCATTGCCCCCTTTGTAGACAGCGTCGCTCATTCGTATTGCTCCCGGTATTTGCGCACGATGTAGAGCGCGAAGACATTCATGCCGAGCGTGAGCACGAACAGGGTCATGCCCAGTGCGAAGGCCACCAGCGTCTGCGGAGAGGTGAACTCCAGGTCGCCGGTAAGCTGGTTGACGATCTTGACGGTGATCGTCGTCATCGCTTCGAACGGGTTGAGCGTGAGATTTGCGGCAACGCCGGCGGCCAGAACCACGATCATGGTCTCACCGATGGCGCGTGACGCCGTAAGCAGAAGCGCACCGACAATGCCCGGCAGAGCCGCCGGCAGGATGACGCGCTTGATCGTCTCGGACCGCGTTGCGCCAAGGCCGAGCGAACCGTCGCGCATGGCGCGCGGAACAGCGGTGATGATGTCATCGGACAGCGAGGACACGAACGGGATGAGCATGATGCCCATCACGAGGCCGGCCGTCAGAACGCTCTGCGCCTGAATGAAGCCCGGACCGCCGGCAATCGCCGCGCTGATGTCGCGCAGGAACGGGCCGACCGTGACCATGGCGAAGAAGCCGTAGACGATGGTCGGGATGCCGGCCAGAACCTCAAGCAGCGGCTTGACCACCGAACGCACCCGCTTGGACGCATATTCGGCCATGTAAATCGCCGCCATGAGACCGACGGGCACGGCAAACAGCATGGCCACGAAGGCGATGTAGACCGTGCCGGCAAGAAGCGGGATGAGGCCGAACTGGCCTTCCTGCGCCTCTGCGCCTGCGGCCGCAAAGCGCGGGTCCCAGACCGTTCCGAGGAAGAAGTTGCTCAGCGAAACCGAGCGGAAGAAATGGATCGTCTCGAACAGCATCGAGAACACGATGCCCACCGTCGTCAGAATGGCGATGGTGGATGCAGCCAGAAGGCCCCAGGTAATGACGCGCTCGACATTGTTGCGGGCGCGGCTGCGCGGGCGAACGCTTCTCAGGCCGAGATAGGCGCCACCCAGTGCGATGAGGATCGCCAGCACGGTGCCGATCATCGCCGCATTGTCCTGCATCGCATTCAGATCGAGCGCGATGGGGATCATGTAGTCCTGCGTGTCGGAGGCAAGCGCCACGCCGCGTTCGGCAAGGATCGGACGCAGCTCTTCAAAGCTCTGCGGCACCTGGGCGAAAGCGGGGTCGCCTTCAATCCGGCGCAGGCCTTCGGCAAGATTGTGCACCATGCCCAGCGCCAGCGAACGGCTCGCAATCGCGCTGTCTTCGGTCTGCGCAGGCAGTTGTTCGCTTACCGCGCGGTCCACATAGGCATAGCTGCCAGCCGACCAGGCCGCCATGAAGAACAGCGCCGGCAGAACCGCAAGAAGAAACACCCACCAGCCATGGTAGTGCGCCCGCGAATGCGGCTTTTCAGTCGCGGTTGCGATCTGGTTCTTCGCGCGCGCATTGCCGAGCACATAACCGACAACGCCAATGAACACGATGATCGTAAGGAGAAGTCCCCAGGACACAAAGCCTCCTCGCCGGCAGGAACCGGCAGCGTCATTCAGACCAATTTCGCAGAGACGAAAACGCAGGCGGCCAATGAGCCGCCTGCGTCGTCATGCGAAAACCGGATTACATGGTCTCGCCAGCGGAGAAAGCTTCGCGCTGTGCGTCGCGCTCTGCATCCGGAGCCGGAACCAGGCCGTAATCGGCAAGCGGGCTCTCCGGGCCGACCATCTGGTCGTCGAGGAAGAACTCAACATATTCCTTGAGGCCCGGAACAACGCCGATGTGCGCCTTCTTCACGTAGAACTGAAGCGGACGCGACACCGGATACTCACCGGTCGAGATGGTCTCGACGGTCGGCGTGACACCGTTGATCGTTGCGACCTTCAGCTTGTCGGCATTGTTCTCGTAGAAGGAGAGGCCGAACACGCCAACGCCGGTCTTGTTGGCGTCGATGCGAGCGAGGGTCTCGGTGTAGTCGCCGTCGATGTCGACCGCGCCGCCATCCTTGCGGACCGCGATGCAGGCGTCTTCAGCGGCGTCTTCGTCCAGGCCAGCCTCTTCAGCAGCCTTCAGACCGCCAGCAGCTTCACAGCCAGCAGCGAGAACCTTCTCTTCGAAGACTTCGCGGGTGCCGTGCTTCTCACCCGGGATGTAGGCAGCAATGTCCCACTCCGGCAGGTCCGGATTGACTTCGTTCCACTTCTTGTAGGGGTTGTCGACGAGCTTGCCGTCAACAGCAACCTTGGCAGCCAGCGCCTTGTAGACGTCGATCGGCTCGAGCGCCCAGTCCTGGCCCTGGATGTCGGTAGCGAAGACGATGCCGTCATAGCCGAACTGGACTTCCTGGATTTCCTTCACGCCGTTTTCGGCGCAGGCAGCAACTTCCTTTTCGCGGATTTTGCGCGAAGCGTTGGCGATGTCGATCGTGTCTTCACCGACGCCCTTGCAGAACTCCTTCAGGCCAGCGGAGGAACCGCCGGACTCGACAACAGGCGTCTTGAAGCTCGGGAAGGTCTCGCCGAAGTTCTCGGCAACGATCTTCGCGTAGGGGAGAACGGTCGACGAACCGGCAATCTGGACCTGATCGCGGGCCGCAGCCGCACCGACCGCACCGACAAGGGCGATCGTGGCCGCCGAAGCGGTGAGGAGGAATTTGTTCATTGGAGACAGCTCCCTGTTCGGAATTCGGTCAGACGCCCTCTCGGCGTCGGGGAGCGGAATAACAACTCTGTGTAACAGTTCCATGACACTTACATGTCAGCCCGATTACGTATGAGAAAACCGTTGTTTCTCAGACTATTCGCCCATCAGGACGACAGAAGGCGCAGATCGGACAAGACAGACGCCGTCGCATGGAAACTGTCATATGAAGGGAAGAAACGGGTTCTGGCCGAGGGGCCTGGTCCAGACCTGGCCGAAAGCCTGTTGGACCCACTTAAAAAGCCGGGCGGGGGAAAGCCTGAGAAAGGCAAATCACACTTGGCTGGGTTAAAAACCCGGATAGATCCTGTTGGGGCTCGTTTGGACCACCCATGGCCCTGTGGATCTCCGCCCGCCCGGAAGCCTGATAGGTCAACCAGCGACCAATCATTTCAACTTTAATGAGAGGTTTAAGTTTATTATATGGCGCGATCACGCCAGTCGGCGTCGCTTTCAGAAAATTTGAATAAAAATGTTACCCTACAGGCAGTTAGCAATCAAAGCCGGCTCATTTCAAGATTGAATTTCTGCGCGGATGCTTCACCCAGGAGTTGATCTTATCCATCAGCGCGCGCGGACTGATCGGCTTGGAAAGATAATCGTCCATCCCGGATTCCAGGCACAGATCGCGATCACCTTTCAGGGCGTGCGCAGTCACACCGATAATGGGAACGCGCGTTCGCGCGACCTTCTCAAGCCGGCGGATCTCCCACGTTGCCTCCAGCCCGTTCATCTCCGGCATTGAGACATCCATCAAAACCAGGTGCGGCTGGCTGTGCTCCCACGCCTCAACCGCCAGCCGGCCATTGTCGACAATCTCGAAGGAAAGCCCCGCTTCGCTCAGGATCTGGCGGAAGACAAGCTGGTTCACCTCATTGTCTTCAGCAACGAGCACATCGATGCCGCCCATTGCGGCAACCGGCGGTTCCGGCTCGGAGATGACGTTTGCGGGCTCCACCGCCTCGGTCCGGACTTCCGGCTCCGCAGCGACTTCCACGCCGTCATCCCCCTCTTCTTCTCGACCGCCATGGATGGCCTTGACCACGGCATCCAGAAGCGCCGAGGCGCGCGCCGGCTTGATGAGATGCGAGGCGATGGACAGGTCGCGCGCGCCAAAACCGGACAGAGACTGATCAACGGAGGTGAGCAGCACCACCGGCGTGTGCGCAATTTCGGGTTCGGCGCGGATGGCCTCCACCATATCGAGCCCGTTCATGCCCGGCATCTGATAATCCACGACCACACAGTCGACCCGCAGCCCGAGCTCCGTGGACACTCTCAGAACGTTCAGCGCCTCCACTGCCCCTTCGGCAACGCAGGCATCGAAGCCCCAATGGGCCATCTGCTCGCCGAGGATCATACGGTTGACGGCATTGTCATCGACCACGAGGACACGGGCGTGGGAAACGTCGCCGGGGGCCGAGGGCTGGGGCGCCGCATCCGTGGCCTTCGGCAGCGTCAGGGTGAACCAGAAGGTCGAGCCGCGCCCTTCGACGCTCTCGACGCCGACTTCGCCGCCCATGAGATCCACAAGCCGCGAGGTGATCGCGAGCCCCAGACCCGTGCCTTCGTGACGGCGGGTGGAAGACGCATCCACCTGGCTGAATTTCTCGAACACCAGTGCGAGCTTTTCCCTCGGAATGCCGATGCCCGTGTCCGTCACCGAGAATTGCAGTTCGACCCTGCCGTCCTCCGTCTCCTGACCGCTGACATTGACGAGAACATGCCCCTTCTCGGTGAATTTCACGGCATTGCCGACGAGATTGGTCAGGATCTGCCGGATGCGACCGACATCGCCCACGACCGCGCGCGACAGCCCCGGCGCCACACGCACGATCAGCTCCAGATCCTTTTCCTTGGCCCGTGACGACATCAGGGTCACCACATCGCCGACGGCCTCCCCCAGATGGAACGGACCTGCATCCAGAACAATGTGCCCGGCATCGATCTTCGAGAAGTCGAGAATGTCATTGATGATGTTGAGCAGCGCATTGCCCGACTTCAGGATAATGTCGGCGAATGTCTTCTGCTTCGCCGAAAGGTCCGTCTTGGCAAGCAGTTCGGCCATGCCGAGAACGCCATTCATGGGCGTGCGGATTTCATGGCTCATATTGGCCAGGAACTCAGACTTCGCCCGGTCCGCGATGATCGCTTCCTCACGGGCGCTGCGGAGTTCTTCCTCGCGCTGCTTGAGTTCGCTGATATCGACGCGCACGCCGACAAATGTGCCGTCTTCCGTGCGGGTATCGATCGCCTTGAACCAGCGGCCATTGGCATGGCTGCGCTCAAACACCCGGTGACGAACCTGATAGGACTGGAGATAGCCTTCGATCCAGGCTTCGGGATCAACATCGTAAAGCGCATCGAGGTCCGGATCGCCGCTCTGGCGGAAATATCCCGCCTCATGTGCAAGCAACACCGCATCGCGCAGGGTCTTGCCGGGCTGCATGGCCGGGATCATCGCCGGCAGGGCCTCATGCAGCTTGCGATTGGCCAGCACATAATGATCATCACGGTCATAAATGACGACGCCTGCCGGCAGGGATTCAAGCACTTCTGCAAGCTGCCGCCGCGCGTCTTCAGCGTCATTCTCGCGCTTGCGGATATCAGAGATGTCGAACAGCGCGCCGACCACATAGGGCTTGCCGCTCTGCGTTTCGACACGATGCTTCCGCACGATGCGGTAATTGCCGATGCCCGGCTGCTCGAAATCTTCTTCGACTTCGTAATCTTCGCTCGTGTCGAGAACGCGCTGCTCGCTTTCCTCGAACGCACTTGCCAGTTCCGGGGAGACGAAATCGATCGCCCGTTTGCCCAGAATGTCCGGCACATCATCGCCGAGCGTCCGCTTGAACGCGCGGTTCACCAGAACGAAACGCAGGTCCTGATCCTTGGCGAAAACCGGATTGGGCAACTCGTTGAGAATGGCCTCGGCGAGTTTCGCCTTCTCAAGGGCGTCGGCGAGGGCATCTTCATGCCGCTTGAGCCTTGTGATGTCTGTGCAGATGCCGATCCTGCCACCATCCACCAGCCGCTTCTCGCGGTGCATGATCCAGCGGCCGTCATGGAAGCGGAGCACGCTTTCGAAGGCCTCTTCGCTCTGCCGCAGGTCAAGAACCTGCCGTATCCAGGAATCCGCCCCCAGCCCTTCGGTTGACCAGATCTCCCGCGTGACGCCAGCCCACAAAAGCGCCTCGAACGAGGTTCCGGGCCGGATCACATCTTCCAGCCCGGCATACATCTCGATCATCGCCCGGTTGCTGAGCACCAGACAGTCATCGGCATCGTAATAGCAGAAGGCGTCATGAGTAACGTCAAGCGCCGCCATCAGCCGGGTCAGATGCCCATCCGCGCCGCTGAAGCGAAATGGCAGCGACGCCCCGTCGCCCTCATCATCATTCGCCCCGTTTCGCAGGCAATCCATGGTCGACGTCACATTGTGCGCGACGCCCCGGTAACCCAGAAATTCTCCCCGCTCATCGAAGCGCGGAAAACCGGAAACGGAGATCCAGCGGCACTGCTCCGCGCCGCCCACGAGATCGTAGATGAACTGGCTGAAGGGTTTACGCGCGGCCAGCAGGGCTTCATGCGCCTCAACATCGCTGACCGGATGGAAGGCATTGCGGGCAAGCGTGATGCGCGAGCGGCCGAGAAAGCGCTCCGGTTTCAGCCCCGTGACGCTTTCGAATTCCCCGGAGATCCAGACAAGCCGGTGCTGCCGGTCGGTTTCCCAAACCCAGCCGGCAGCCGACCGAAGCAGTTCGGTCAGCTCATCACCGGAAAATCTCTGCGCGAAACCTGCGCCTTCGCCGGTCTCCAAACTCAGTTGCTCCCTTCAGAAGCACATAGCGATAGATATGCGCATGCACCACGTATGCTCAGCCTGACGGTCAAGCCCTGACGATATGCTAACCATAAAGTCGATTCGCACCAATATGACAGGCGGAGCTTGCCTCTCGCTGGAGTGTGCGCCCACCAGATCATGTCTTGAGCTGGATCTGAACCGGGAGTGAATAGCGATTACAGTACAGGTTCAGGTGAATTCGGCTTTTCTACCTGCAGGGGCATAAAACTTCTGGAGGACTTCATGAAAAGCGTAATGCAAAAACTCGCTATGGCGCTGGTCGCCATCGGCGCAATGGCCACCACCGCACAGGCTGCCACCGGCACCAAGCATTATGGAAAATGCTACGTGAAGGAAATGTACGGCGGGCGTGAAGTAACCAATGCCTATAGCTGTCAGGCTGCAAATGTCAGTTGCCCGAACCCCGAATGGGGCGGCGAATGTACCGTCGACGGCAAGCTGGGCACGTTCAGCGATGGCGAACGCGCGCGCCGCAACGACAAGGCACTATAGAGCTTGCACCGGCGCAATACGTCTCCGCTTCCTGAGGAGCGGAGACGACACGCCAGATTGCCCCTGCGTTTCGCTCACCCAGCCGGGCCGCATTCGGCAGAGACAGCTTCCCTTCCGGGCCTTACGCCCAGATCGCAAGCAGTAGAGACACCGCTACACCAATGCCCAGATTGAAGATCCAGAACATCTTGCTGGAGACTGCCTCGCGAAAGGGCGTCCCCCTGGTCATTCGCCAGCCGATCCAGCCACCGGCCAGAAAAGCCTGCAGCATCAGATAAACGACCAGCACAAAGGCTCGAAGATCCAGCCAGCCTCTGGAAGGAACCAGTTCGGTCAGCAGCGGAAAACTCACGAGCATGGTGGCGAACGACCAGCCCGCGCCCATCAACAGCACGATCAAAAGCGCCTTGACCCAGCCAAGCACCGCCACCCCGTATTGCCCCGCACTCATCCGCCCACCTGTTCAATGCTGCATGCTCGCCTGCAAACGCAATCGCGCATCCGCCGGCGATTCGCCCTGAGGGGCAAGATGTATTGATGGTTTTCAGGCAATTGTGCTGGAAATGCGGTGTGATGTTCTTTCGCCCGCAACACAAAATACGGGCCGGAAAGGATCAAAGCCGACACGCGCGCCGGGAAACCCTGACGTTGCTTCGGTCAGCCCGGGATCTGCGCCCTCAGCGCCCGATCATAACCTCCGACTTCCTCAGCCCCGGGCGAAGCACCCGCATTTCCGGCACGGTTCTTTTCGCTGAGTTGCGCGGGCGATTGATCGTCTTTCACCGTCTGATCATCTCCGGACGCCACCTGATTGTGGGCACAGCCCGCAAGAAGAGCGAGAACAGGCAAGGCGACGCATAAGCGGATCATGGCAATGTCCTTCGGCTTCCACCCAATGACGCAGCGTAAGACGAACGCACGGTTTGGGTAAATGGCTGAAGCATCAGACGGACAACTGCCCGGCCGCACCGTTAATGAAAGGTTATGCTGAAGAGGAGAAGTGGCACTCCCAAGGGGACTCGAACCCCTGTTTCCGCCGTGAGAGGGCGGCGTCCTAGACCGCTAGACGATGGGAGCGCAGCGATTGCGGCGATATAGGCGCGTTCGCGGCCGAATGCAACAGCCGTTTTGCGATCTTTGTGAATTCGGCCAAGTTTTTTTGGCCGACCCCGATCATCAGGGCTGCAACGTAAACCGTGCGGCCATGTTACCGTTCGAAAGATCGTAAAGACGAAGCTCTTCACCGCCATCGGCCAGACGCACATGCAGGGAGATCCGCGCGCCGTCGAGCGACTGCGAAAGAACCCGTGCGCCCTCAGGCAGATCGATCACGCCTTCCATGGCGTCACCCGGCAGGGCAATCGCGGCCGCCGGCTCCTCCGGCTTCTCGCTCAGCGTCTTGTAGACAAAGGCGAGCACGACCGCCATAACCGCGGTGAACAGAATGGCCAGATTGATGCCCATGAAGCGGACCATCTTGCGGCGCACTCGCTCGGCTGCCGGATCGAGCGTCTCCTGCTCCGGGGTTTCCTGTTCTTCTGGCGTGGCCATGTCTCACCGTTTTGAAAGCAATCTCAATGCGCGATCCTGATACCGAAGACCACAACGAATGGGAAGACGCAGACGCAAGCAAAGCGTTCACCGTTGACCCCGAAGACGCCGGAGAGCGGCTGGATCGCTGGCTTTCGGGCCGGCTGGGCGCGGCGGTTTCACGCAGCCGCCTACAGTCGCTCATTCGCGCAGGCGCCGTACGCTGCGACGAAGTCCCTGTCACCGAGACCAAGCACAAGGTCGCGGAAGGCGAGGTCTACGCCCTCATCGTGCCCGAGGCGGAGCCGGCGGAACCGGAACCCGAGCCCATCCCGCTCGACGTTCTCTATGAAGACGCCTCGCTGATCGTCATCAACAAACCCGCTGGCCTCGTGGTGCACCCCGCCCCCGGCAACTGGTCGGGCACTCTGGTCAATGCGCTGCTTCACCATTGCGGCGACAGTCTTGCCGGCATTGGCGGCGTGCGCCGCCCCGGCATTGTTCATCGCCTCGACCGCGACACGACAGGCGTGATGGTCGTCGCCAAGACCGACAATGCCCACCGCATCCTGTCGGAAGCCTTTGCCGATCACGGTCGCAGCGGCGACCTGGAACGCGCCTACACCGCCCTTGTCTGGGGCGCGCCGGAGCGCATGGCAGGCACGATCGACGCACCGCTTGGCCGCCATGCGCAGAGCCGCACGCTGCGCGCCGTGGTGCCCGCCGGTCGCAGCGACGCACGCCACGCCGTCACCCGCTACAGGGTGCAGAAGCGCTATGGAACCGACGGCGCGGGCAATGCATTTGCTGCACGGGTGGAATGCCGGCTGGAAACCGGACGCACGCACCAGATCCGCGTGCACATGGCGCATATCGGCCATCCGCTCATCGGCGACCGGGATTACGCCCGCGCCTTCCGCACCAAGGCCAACAGGTTACCCGAGGAGATACGCCCCACAGTCGCCGCTTTTCCGCGTCAGGCTCTGCATGCTCACCTCCTCGCCTTCCGGCATCCGGAAACCGAAGAACTGATGCGTTTCGAGGCCAATCTGCCCGCCGATCTGCTGGCATTGACAAAGGCACTTGATATTTTGTAATAGTCGGTACAATAATAGTGTCCACCATCTGGTGACACAATGTTGACAGCAGAGTGAGACTTTAACTGTCGGGAATCGTTCCTATATGGGATATGGTGCGGTGCATCAAAGATGATCGCGCTGTTTCCCATCCCAGCAAACGCCAAGACATAAGGCGTCCCCGCATGAGGGCGGATCCGGCAAAGGAGGGTGCTTAATGGCCCAGACATTACCCAGCGTCGCCACGGGCGAAGGCGGTCTGACCCGCTACCTGGAGGAAATTCGCCGTTTCCCCATGCTGCAGCCCGAAGAAGAGTACATGCTTGCGAAGCGCTATTCGGAGCATGACGACACGGCGGCTGCGCACAGGCTCGTGACAAGCCATCTGCGCCTCGTGGCCAAGATCGCCATGGGGTATCGCGGTTATGGCCTGCCGATCGGCGAAGTCATTTCCGAAGGCAATGTCGGCCTCATGCAGGCCGTCAAGAAATTCGAACCGGAGCGCGGCTTCCGCCTCGCCACCTATGCGATGTGGTGGATCAAGGCCTCGATCCAGGAATATATCCTGCGCTCGTGGAGCCTCGTGAAGATGGGCACCACGGCCAACCAGAAACGGCTGTTCTTCAACCTGCGCAAGGTGAAGAGCAAGATTCAGGCGCTTGATGACGGCGACCTGAACCCCGAGCAGGTTTCCGAAATCGCCACCCGCCTCAAAGTGAGCGAGGAAGAAGTCGTGTCGATGAACCGTCGCCTGTCGGGCGATGCGTCCCTCAACGCGCCGATCCGCGCCACGGAAGGCGAGTCCGGCGAGTGGCAGGACTGGCTGGTGGATGACGGCGAGAGCCAGGAAGACATGCTGGCCGAACAGGATGAGCTGGAAACACGCCGCCAGATGCTTGGCGACGCCATGTCCGTGCTCAACGACCGCGAGAAGCGCATCTTCCAGGCACGGCGTCTTTCCGAAGACCCGCTGACGCTGGAAGAACTGTCGGGCGAGTTTGACATCAGCCGCGAGCGCGTTCGCCAGATCGAGGTCCGCGCCTTCGAGAAGGTGCAGGAAGCGGTGCAGAATTCGGCCCGCCAGCAGGCGCTGGCTGCGAAGACACTGGCCGCCGAGGCCCATCGGCAGGCAGGTGCCTGAACGCCCCTTCCGCAATTGAGAATGAAAAAAGCCGGCGGTGACCCCGCCGGCTTTTTTGTTTCATGAAATTTCAGCCAGCCGTCAGACAGACCGCCTGACCTGCAAGTGGCTCTAGCCGCTCGTCGCGTTCTGCCAGGCTGCCAGAACATCGTTGAAGACCTTCTCGCCTGGAATGCCCTTCTCAAGGGTGATGAGCGCACGCCGTCCGGACTTGTAGACGATGGGAATGTCGATCCAGCGCTGGCGACGCAGCAGCAGAAGATTGGTCTCGATATCGGCCGCGCTGTCGCTGAGCGCCACGAGGAAGAAGCCATCTGCAATCTTGGCCGGAATGCCAAGCAGCGGATTGCCCGTATCCTGCTCGGAGCGCTTCAGGGAAACGCGCAGGACATTGTCGATGCTGCCGCCCTCGAATTCGTCGGGCGTCAGGAAAATCACTTCCATGATGTGGCTTGCCGGCAGTGATTCATCCGCATTGCGGCGGATCGTCATTTTCAGCTGCAGGTTCTTCTGGGGAATGGTCGCCTCGGCGCGAATGGCCGGCTCCGGCGGAAGATCATTGCCCGGCGATTCCTGCACCACGGACCAGACCACGGCGCCGACATCGGCAGAGCCCTGCGAAACGCTGGTGCGCTCTTCATAGAAGATCGCCTTCTGGCCAACCGGAAGCGCCTGATCGGCACCCGCATCGCTATTCTGGGCAGGTGCGCCCTGCGAAGCCCCGTCACCAGTCTGGGTCGCCTGCGCGACCGAAGTCCCCTCGCCCACTCCCGACTGCCCGCCAGCCGGCCCGTCATCCACCTCGCGGCCATCGGGCAGGAGGCGCTGCGTAAACTTGCGCGCCGGTTCGGGCGCTGCCGGCTCGGCAGTGGCGTCTTCGCCACCTGCGGCCGCAGTGTTTGCGCCGTCGTCTCCGGAACTCTCACCGGCGGCAGGCGTGGCCGCCTCACCGCTGTCGGTCGCGACCTGCTCCCCGCCGCCACCGACGAGACCTGCAAGATCGTCCTTGTAGAACCATGCACCCGCGGCAATCGCCACGAGCAGCAGAAGCGCCGCGATCAGACCGCCGGAAACACCCTTGCGCCCCTTGGCGCGCGGCGGCGGGGGCGGCGTTTCCAGCCCCGCTTCCGGTCCATCGACGCCACGATCCCTGTCGGACGCCTGCTCTTCCACACCGGCAACGACAGGGTCTTTCGCACCGTCATCCGCCTTTGCGGCATCGCCGGTTTCAACAGGGGCGGGAGCCTTCTCGTCAGGCCGTGCGGCGAAATTGCCGTAGAGCGGGTCGGCCGGTTTTACCGGGTCGACATCAAGCTCGGCAAAAATCTGGTCCAGCTCATCCTGATCAGGCTCTTCGGGCGCAGGTGGCGGTGCGTATTCAGCCTCGACCTTGGCGATGGCGTCTTCGAGCAGCTTGCGCTGACGTTCCACCACCGCCGCAGAGGGCGCCGGCTTCACGCTGGCAAGCTTGTTCTCGATTGTCATTCGGGCTTTCTGATAAACGCGCTCACGCGCTTCCGGAGAATTCTCCGAAAGCGCATCGATCGTTTTCTTCAGAACCGCAGAAAAATCCGCCATGCCTTATCAAACCTGTTTTACTTTTTTGATCGCGCAGCCGCCCCACGGACACGCAAAGCAGTTCTGCCCGCGAAACTAGTCCTGAAAAGGATCGGTCACAAGTATGGCGTCTTCGCGTTCGGGGCTGGTGGAAAGAATAGCCACCGGCGCGCCGATCAGCTCCTCGACGTGACGCACATATTTGACAGCCTGCGCCGGCAGGTCCGTCCACTTGCGCGCGCCCTTGGTCGTGCCCTTCCAGCCTTCCAGCGTTTCATAGACCGGCTCGAGGCGCGCCTGTGCGCCCTGGCCCGCCGGCAGATAATCGATCAGTTCGCCATCGAGCTTGTAGCCCGTGCAGATCTTGATCTCGTCCATGCCGTCCAGAACGTCGAGCTTGGTCAGCGCGATGCCGTTCATGCCGTTTGCGACAACGGCCTGGCGCACGAGAACCGCATCGAACCAGCCGCAGCGACGCTTGCGGCCCGTGACGGTGCCGAACTCATGACCGCGCGTTCCGAGGAACTCGCCGACTTCGTTGTCCTGCTCGGTCGGGAACGGACCTTCGCCAACACGGGTCGTGTAGGCCTTGGTGATGCCGAGCACATAATCGATGGAGCCCGGCCCGAGACCGGAGCCCGTGGCTGCCTGACCGGCAATCGTGTTGGAGGAGGTCACGAAGGGATAGGTGCCATGATCGATGTCGAGCATGGTGCCCTGCGCGCCCTCGAACAGGATGCGCTGGCCGGCGCGGCGCGCGTCCTCGAGGATCTTCCAGACGCGATCCACATAGGGAAGGATCTTGTCGGCCACGGACGTCAGCTCTTCCATGATCGCCTCATGCGTCACTTCTTCATGGCCGAGGCCACGGCGCAGCGCATTGTGGTGCGTGAGCAGACGGTCGATCTTCATCGGCAGCGTGTCGGTGTTGGCCAGATCCATGACGCGGATCGCACGACGGCCGACCTTGTCTTCATAAGCCGGGCCGATGCCGCGGCGGGTGGTGCCGATCTTCGTGCCGGAATTGGATGCGGCGTCCTCACGGAAACCGTCGAGTTCACGATGCAGCGAGAGAATGAGCGCCGTGTTCTCGGCGATCTTCAGGCGGTCGGGGGTGACATTCACGCCCTGCTCTGCCAGACGGCCCATCTCGGCGACAAATGCATGCGGGTCGAAGACCACGCCATTGCCGATGACCGAAAGCTTGCCGGGACGCACGACGCCGGAGGGCAGCAGCGAAAGCTTGTAGCTCACACCATCGATGACCAGCGTGTGGCCGGCATTGTGGCCGCCCTGAAAACGCGCGACCACATCAGCGCGTTCCGACAGCCAGTCAACGATCTTGCCCTTGCCTTCGTCGCCCCACTGCGAGCCGACAACCACCACATTTGCCATGAAAAAGTCCTTCCCGGCGCAACGTCCGGCGGGTCCCCCGCCTGGATGATTAAGAAAACGAATGGCCTCTATAGAGCCTCAAGGCTCCCATGGAAACCATGCTGGCATTGTGGCTGCATGTTTTAACGCCGCATCGGGCGATCATGCCGCACTTGACTGGAAAAACGGATCGGCGTAACTCCGTCCGTGGGCCACCTCTCCCCACCGAGAGGCGTGCTATCTGTAAGGATAGGATATATCATGAGCGCACTCCCCACGCCGGACAACCGTCCGGCCAATACCCATTTTTCTTCAGGTCCCTGCACCAAACGTCCCGGCTGGTCGCTTGACGCGCTTGCCGACGCTCCCCTTGGCCGGTCGCACCGTTCGTCCGTCGGCAAGGCGAAACTGGCAGAGGCCATCGACCTTACCCGTGAAATTCTGCAGGTGCCCGCGGATTACCGCATCGGCATCGTGCCCGCATCCGACACCGGCGCCGTCGAAATGGCGCTCTGGTCGCTTCTCGGCGAACGCGGCGTCGACATGGTTGCATGGGAATCCTTCGGCGCCGGCTGGGTGACGGATGTCGTCAAGCAGCTCAGGCTCGAAGACGTGCGCCGCATCGAAGCCGACTACGGCGACCTGCCCGATCTCGGCACAATCGATTTTGACCGCGATGTCGTCTTCACCTGGAACGGCACCACTTCGGGTGTCCGCGTTCCCGATGGCAATTTCATTCCCGCCGACCGTGCGGGCCTGACGATCTGCGACGCCACCTCGGCTGCATTCGCCCAGCGCCTGCCCTTCGACAAGCTCGATGTCGTCACCTTCTCCTGGCAGAAGGTTCTGGGCGGAGAAGGCGCGCATGGCGTCATCATCCTGTCCCCGCGCGCCGTCGAGCGTCTGGAAAACTACGCACCGGCATGGCCGCTGCCGAAGATCTTCCGCCTCGCCAAGGGCGGCAAGCTGATTGAAGGCATCTTCCGCGGCGAGACCATCAACACGCCGTCCATGCTTTGCGTGGAAGACTATATCGACGCGCTGAACTGGGCGAAGTCCGTCGGCGGCCTCGACGGTCTTGTCGACCGCGCCAATGCGAACTTCGCCGTGATCGACGAGTTCGTGCGCAAGAGCGACTGGCTCGATCATCTGGCCAAAGTGCCTGCCACGCGCTCCAACACTTCGGTCTGCCTGTCGATCGTCGATCCCGAGATCGCCGCACTCGATGCGGCCGATCAGGCGGCCTTCGCCAAGGGCATGGTTTCGGCTCTCGCCAAGCAGGGTGTCGCCTACGATATCGGCCATTACCGCGATGCGCCTTCGGGTCTGCGGATCTGGGCCGGCGCGACTGTCGAGGCATCCGATCTGGAAGCCCTGATGCCGTGGCTCGACTGGGCATTCCAGTCGCAGAAGGCCGGCCTCAAGGCCGCAGCCTGACAGGCTCACGCTGAATTTGCGGCTCCGCGCGCGGAGCCGCCACCCCTGATTTCATTGCAAAGCAACAGGAGGCCCTGATGGCGCCCCGCGTACTCGTATCCGATAAACTTTCGCCCACCGCCGTTGAAATCTTCAAGGATCGCGGCATCGAGGTGGATTACCTGCCCGACCTCGGCAAGGACAAGGAAAAGCTCCTCTCCGTCATCGACCAGTATGATGGCCTCGCCATCCGCTCGGCGACCAAGGTCACCGAAAAGCTGATCAACAACGCCACCAATCTCAAGGTTGTCGGCCGCGCCGGCATCGGCGTCGATAATGTCGACATTCCGGCTGCCTCGCGCCGTGGTATCATCGTGATGAACACGCCTTTCGGCAACTCCATCACCACCGCCGAGCATGCCGTCGCCATGATCTTCGCCGTTGCGCGCCAGATCCCGGAGGCCAACACCTCGACCCACGAAGGCAAGTGGGAAAAGAACCGCTTCATGGGTGTCGAGATCACCGGCAAGACGCTGGGCGTGATCGGCTGCGGCAATATCGGTTCCGTGGTCGCCATGCGCGCCATCGGGCTCCGGATGCACGTCGTTGCCTTCGATCCGTTCCTTTCGGCAGAGCGCGCGGCAGAGCTGGGCGTCGAGAAGGTCGAGCTTGAAGACCTCTTCAAGCGCGCCGATTTCATCACGCTGCATACGCCGCTAACCGACAAGACGCGCGGCATTATCGACAAGGACGCCATCGCCAAGATGAAGAAGGGCGTGCGCATCATCAACTGCGCGCGTGGCGGTCTGGTCAACGAAGCCGATCTGGTGGAAGCACTCAAATCGGGCAAGGTCGCAGGCGCCGGCATCGACGTGTTTGAGACGGAGCCGGCAACGGAAAACCCGCTCTTCAACATGCCCAACGTGGTCTGCACCCCGCATCTGGGCGCATCGACCAGCGAGGCTCAGGAGAACGTGGCCATCCAGGTGGCCGAACAGATGTCGGATTACCTGACGAAGGGCGCGGTCACCAACGCGATCAACATGCCCTCGATCAGCGCCGAAGAGGCGCCGCGCCTGAAACCCTTCATCAAGCTCGCTGAAGTGCTCGGTGCGTTTGTCGGCCAGGTGACCGACGAAGCCATCGAAGAAGTCGAGATCCTGTTCGACGGCTCCACCACGGAGATGAACCGCCGCGCGCTGATCAGCGCCGCCCTTGCCGGTCTGATCCGTCCGCAGGTGGCCGACGTCAACATGGTGTCCGCACCGGTGATGGCCAAGGAACGCGGCATCATCCTGTCGGAAGTCAAGCGCGACAAGTCGGGCGTGTTCGACGGCTACATCAAGCTGACCGTCAAGTCCTCGAAGAAGACGCGCACCATTGCCGGCACGGTGTTCTCCGACGGCAAGCCGCGCTTCATCCAGATCAAGGGCATCAACCTCGACGCCGAGGTCGGCCAGCACATGCTCTACACGACCAATTACGACGTGCCGGGCATCATTGGTCTGCTGGGCTCGATCTGCGCCAAGCATCAGGTCAACATCGCCAACTTCCAGCTGGGCCGCAACCGGCCGGGCGGCGATGCGATCGCTCTCCTCTATCTCGACGCGCCGTTCCCGGCAGATGTCCTGAAAGAGCTGCGCGCAACCGATGTCATCCTGTCCGCCAAGCCGCTCTCGTTCGACGTGGCCGGATAAGCGACCGGTTTCAGAATCGGGAAGACAGAATGCCGGCGCTATGCGCCGGCATTTTTGCGTCCGCTGTGTTCTGCCAGCCAGATGCCGCCGAGCACCAGCGTCAGCGCAACGGCGTGATAGGCAAAGAAGTCCTCGCCAAGAATGACGATGGAAAGAAGCGTCCCGAAGATCGGCACGAGATTGATGAACAGCCCGGCACGGTTGCCGCCGATCAGTTCATTGCCGCGAATATAGAGGCTCTGGGCGAGGAGCGACGGGAACACGACCACATAGCCCACCACCATCCAGCCCTGTGCATCCGGCACGATCAACCGGTCCGTCGCCGCCTCCCAGGCGACCAGCGGGAACGAGGCGAGAAGGGCAAACAGCGACAGCACGAACATCAGGCTCAGCCAATGGATGTCGGGCTTGAGGCGCAGGCCGACCGTATAGGCCGCATAAAGCAGGACCGCGACAAGCATCAGCGCATCGCCGAAATTCACATCCAGATCGAGCAGACGCGCGAACTCGCCGTGGCTCGCAACAATCGCCACGCCCACAAGGGACAGCATGAACCCGGCAACCTGCAGAGCGGTCACGCGGAGCCGGAAAAGAAGGAAATTCACGACGAAAATCACCATCGGGATCGCCCCCTGCTCGATGGCGATGTTGATTGCCGAGGTGAATTGGGCGGAGCTGTAGAACAGCGCGTTGAACCCGGTGAAGCCCATCATGCCAAGAAACGCCAGCAGCGGAAGCTTGGCGCGAATGGCTGGCCAGTCACGCTTGAGATGCGGCCACGCGAAATAAACCAGCAGTGAGGAGCTGAGGATCCAGCGCAGCGTTGTCAGCATCATGGGCGAAACATGGCCGACAGCAAGGCGACTGGCCACGGCATTGCCGCCCCAGAACAGGGTTGTCAGACACAGAAAAATATAGGCTTGGCGATACATGAGACGAAACAACCTGCTGAAACGCGGGCTTGATAGGACCTCAGTGGCCAAACGTAAATGCCAGTGTCACAATTTGACAGCCGCACCATTGCATAAGGGGCGTTGCTGAGTTCAGAAACCGGGGCAAAGCGAATCGGCGTTTTTCATGAATTACTTGCTTCCAACTGGTTGTAAATAAAACATAACCAACTGAAGATTGCGAAGGTGATCAACATATGGCAAAGCGCAATGATGGTAGCTTGTGCATGCTGGACAGGAACAAGATTTGAACGACGCCTCCAAACCAACGGGAAAAAAGTCCGCTCCCGTTGAAGACAAGGCCAGACGCGCTGCGAAGCGCAGCCCGTCTTTGGAGGCAACGCCCGATCTTGAAGATGTTCTCGATCGCGGAGCATCCCTGCGCAAGCGCCGCCTGCTGCGCAATCTGCGCCCCATGCTGCCGGAAATCCTCGCTGCGGGCGTTCTTCAATGCCTTGTCTATACGGCCTTCATCCTGAATGCCTCGCGCAGCGACTGGGGCAATCTCGCCATCGTCTGCGCGATCCTGTTGGCGCTGCCTTTCGTCATAGCGCTCGCCTTGCTTGGTTTCCGCCGGCAACGAAACACGTTCACGATCGCCATCTTCATCACATTCGTGGTCTTCACAACGGCCGTTGCCTTTCTCTCGGGCCTGCGCATTCGGATCAGTTATTCTGCTTTGCTGGTCGCCTATCTGGTCGCGAACGTGTTGATGTCGATAGCCAATCTGCGTCTTCACCGCTCGCTGGAAGATCACATCGCGCTTCTGGATTTTCCAGGCGCAAGGCAGGTGGCCTCCCGCCTTTCAGGCAAGGTCGCGGTCATCACCGACAAGAATGCCGATATCGGCGCTTACGACCGCATCCTGATCGACAGCAAGACCCATCACAATCCCGAGTGGTCCGGCTTTCTGACCAAGGCCTACATGGTCGGCGTCGACGTCACGCCCTGGTTCAATTTCCTCGAACTGCGCGATGGCCGTGTCGATGTGGATGCATTCGACGTCTCGCATCTCGCATACACGCCCAGCCAGATCTATTATTCCAAGGCCAAGCGGGCTCTGGACCTCATCGCTGTCATCATTACAGCGCCAATTACGGTGCCCCTCGGCGTCCTGACTGGGCTCTACATCCGCATACTGGATGGCGGCCCCGCCATTTTCGTGCAGACCCGCCGGGGCTATGGCGGCCGCTCCTTCAACATGCTGAAGTTCCGCAGCATGTATCATGGGCGTCAGGGCGGCTCGACGCAGGTTAATGACGATCGCATCATCAAGGGCTGCCGTTTCCTGCGGCGGACGCGGCTTGATGAACTCCCGCAGCTATTGAATGTCTGGCGCGGCGAGATGAGCCTTGTGGGCCCACGCCCCGTGGCCGAATACGTGGCGCAGGCGAGCGAGGCGGAAGAGCCCAAATTCATTCACCGCACCATGGTTCTTCCGGGCATCACCGGCTGGGCACAGGTGAATTCCGGCTATGCAAGCACGACCCGGGAAGAGATCACCAAGCTCTCCTACGACCTCTACTACATCAAACACCTGTCGTTTGATCTGGACATGCTGATCATTCTCTCGACGATCAGAACGGTCCTGTTCGGGCGCGGCGCACGCTGAAGCGCCCCCGTACACGGCACAACATTCCACCCGCAATAAAAATGCTCTAAAGAGAAGCCCGCGCACGCTGCGACAACAGGAGGAGACTGCCGATATGAGCCATCCGAAGATCATCTGCATGGGCGAACCGCTGATCGAGTTCAACCAGGTGGACGACACGGGCCGTTACCTCTTCGGCCATGGCGGCGACACCTCCAACTGCGCCATCGCAGCCGCGCGCGCCGGCGCATCGGTCGGGTTCTTCACCGCGCTCGGCGCAGACGAGTTCGGCGACAGCCTGATGCAGCTCTGGGCAGACAATGGCGTGGACGCCCGCCATGTCCTGCGCAATCCGGATGCCCATACGGGTGTCTACTTCGTCAGCCATGGCGAGAACGGCCACGTCTTCTCCTATCTGCGCAAGGGTTCGGCGGCGAGCCGCGTCGCCCCGCGCGACCTGCCCCGCAGCGCCATCGAGAATGCCGACATCCTGCATGTCTCGGGCATCTCCATGGCCATCAGCGCCGATGCGAGCGATGCGGTTCTCGAAGCGATCGACATTGCCCGCGCCGCCGGCGCCAAAGTCTCCTTCGACACCAATCTGCGCCTGAAGCTGTGGCCGCTCGAGCGCGCCCGTGCGCTGACCGAAGCCGCCATGCGCAAGGCCGACATCGCGCTTCCCGGTCTGGAAGACGCCGAACAGCTCGTCGGCATCAGCGACCCGGACGCCATCGCCGATCATTATCTGGGTCTTGGCGCAGGCATCGTCGCGCTGACGCTCGGCAAGGATGGCTGCCTCGTCGCCACGCCCGACGAGCGCCGCCGCGTGCCCGGCATCAGGGTCAGCGCCGTAGACGCCACGGGTGCGGGCGACACGTTCGATGGCAATTTCCTCGCCGAGCTCAATCGCCATGGCGACCCGTTCGAGGCAGCGCGCTACGCCAATGCGGCCGCTGCCCTTTCCACTCAGGGCTTTGGCGCAGTCGCTCCCATGCCCATGCGCGAAACGGTTTTGAAGGCGCTCGCGGAAGCCGCCTGATCTATTCCAGGAAAACATCGACGCTGGCGGAACGTCCGGCCGCGTCGATCACCGTCAGGGTCGATGCGCCGCCGCCATCGGGCACCCAGCTTGCCCTGCGCCGCCGATAGGCGTCCGGCAGCGGCTCGCCATTGGCCAGCCAGCGGAACGGCGCGCGCCCGCCATTGATCTTGAGCGCAAGCGGCATGACCCGCGCCCCACGCGCAAGCCCCACATCGATGCGCGCACCCTGCGGCGGAAACACGATTTCCGGCGCGGGCTCCACCGGTGCACCGGCGCGAAACCCGCCGCCCGAGACGGAGAATCGCCGCATGGGAAACGGAAGATCGGACGCGGCAAGCCGGATCGCACCTGCCGGTGCAGGCGGGAACGGAACGATGCCCACGCCCGAGCGTGAAAACGCCTCGAACAGGATGGGAGCGGCAGCCAGATAGCCGGTCAGCCCCGGCACCGCGCCGCCATCGGGCCGTCCGGCCCACACGCCCAGCACATGCCGCCCGTCATAGCCCACCGACCACGCATCGCGGTAGCCATAGGACGTGCCCGTCTTGTATGCGATGCCGAGACGCGGCGCGTCGCTGGGCGGCGCGACACCGGACAGGATGTCCGCGACCTGCCATGTGGCCTGTGGCGTCAGCACGGAAGGGGGATGCGCGGCAATCTCTGCATCGTCCAGATAATGCAGCGGGCGCACCCGCCCCCGATTGGCGAGCCCGCCATAAAGCTGCACCAGCCCTTCAAGCGTCAGCCCCGCACCGCCAAGCCCGATGGCAAGGCCCGGCGTCTCGCCGGGCGGAAGCGCGGGCGGCACGCCAGCACGTCGCATGCGCGCCACCAGCCGCACCGGCCCCACTGCATCGAGCAGCCGGATCGTCGGCACGTTGAGCGACATCTGCAAGGCCGTGCGCACCGAAACGTCGCCCTGATAGGCCATGTCGAAATTGCGCGGGCGATAGCCCGAGAAATTGCCAGGCCGGTCTTCGATCATGGTTTCCTGCATCACCAGCCCCTCCTCGAAGGCAAGGCCATAGATGAAGGGTTTGAGCGTGGAGCCCGGCGAGCGCTCTGCCACGCTCATGTCGATCCAGCCGGCGCGCGCGGCGTTGAAATAGCCTGCCGACCCGACCCGCGCGAGCACCGCGCCGGTCTGCGCATCCGCCAGAACCATCGCCACGGAAACGCGCGGCCCCAGCCCGCGCGCCGCTCTGGCGGCAACTTCCTCAAGGCCCGCCTGCGCGCGCCGGCTGATGGTCAGGTGATGCACACGCTCATCCGGCTCCGCCTGCACCACCGCATCGGCCAGATGCGCGGCATAGGCGGGCATGGGCAGACGACGCCCGGCAAGCTTCGCCTCAGACGCGCGCGCGACCTCGCTTTCGATGATGACGCCGGCGCCCGCCATGCGCGCAAGCACGCGGTCGCGCGCGGCTTTTGCCGTCTGCGGATGCCGGTCGGGCCGGCGCGCTTCCGGCGATTGCGGCAGGGCGACCAGAAGAGCGGCCTCTTCCAGCCCCAGCTTGTGCGGCTCCTTGCCGAACCAGGCGAGGCTTGCCGCGCGCACCCCTTCAAGATTGCCGCCATAGGGCGCGAGCGTCAGATAGCGCTCCAGGATCTCCCGCTTGGAAAGCCTGCGCTCGATCTGAAGCGCCCGCGCGATCTGCCGGAACTTGGCGCTGAAGCTGCGCGCCCCGCGCGGCTCGGTGAGGCGGGCAAGCTGCATCGACAGCGTTGACCCGCCCGAGACGATGCGCCCGTTCCACAAAAGCTGCAATGCGGCGCGGCCAAGCGCGCGCATGTCGACGCCCGGATGCGACCAGAAGCGCTTGTCCTCATAGGCGACCAGCATCTTGAGAAACTGCGGGTCGAGCGTGTCGATATCCGCCGGAAGACGCCAGCGCCCGTCAGACGCCGCATAGGCCCGCAGCAGCGCCCCGTCTCGGTCGAGCACCTCCACCGAAAGCGGGGCGGGATCAAGCGGCGGCGGATAGGCGGCGTCCAGCCGGTCGAGCGTCACCGCCCCGCCAATGGCGAGCAGGGCCGCAAGGCCAGCGGCCATGGAAACCCGGCGCATATGTCGACGCGTTTTCATCGCCGCCGCCTACTGCCCCACGATCTCCATGAAGCCCGTGGCCGTGCGGGCGGAGAGCTGCGGACGGTACATGTCTTCCACGCTCGCCGCCGGATGCGTGTAGACGCCCGGAGTCACCGCACGCACCACATAGGCGAGCCGGAACTTGCCGCCGCCATTGCGGTCGAAGGCGGCGATGAAGCGGTCGTCACGGAACTCGGTGTGAACCGCATCCGTCTCGCCAAGCCACTCGAAATTCGCCAGTTCGGCGCTGCCCACCAGGCGCGGATTGTCGATCTCGAAGCCCGCCGGCAACAGGTCGGAGACCAGAACGCGTGAAGGCCAGGCGTTCTGTTCCATCATCTCCAGAACCACCACATAGCGCTCGTTCTGGCGCGCGTCGGAGACATTCGCCTCTTCACCGTCCAGCGTGTAGTAGCGCCGCTCGATGGTGAAGCCCTCGCCGCCCGCCGGCAGCGGCTGCTGCGGCGCGGCCACGGTGGTGATCACTGCATCGACCGGCTCGTTGCCCTGATTGGCCACCGTCAGCGGCGCGGCCTCGATCTCCAGTCCCGAAAGCCGCCGCGAGAACGCGCCCGCATGGGCGTTGCCGTCCACGGTCAGGCGCAAATCGTCGCTCGACTGGCTCAGCGCACGGGCGGCCAAAAGCATCCACGCCTCGTCCTGCGTGCTCATGTAACGCGTGTCACCGCGCACATCGGCCACCAGATCGATCATCTGCGGCACCAGCGCCGGTTCGGGCCGGCTTTCCGCCGCCAGCGCCAGCATCGCCGCACCGTCGCGCAGACGCGATCCGTAATCGGAGCGCGCCGTGTAACGCCCGCTCATGCCCTGAGCGAGACGGAAGGCGGAGGCAAAGCCCCGTTCCGCACGTTGCGCATCGCCGTAGAGCGCGAGACCCGCGGCAAGCTGCGCACGGGCCAGCGGCGTGGAGAACTCATCGAGCCGCGTGTCGAGATAGTAGCGCAGGTCACCGGCCGAAGCCTTGCGGTTGCGCGCCAGCACATAAAGCGCATAGGCGATCTCGCTGCCGCGCGAGGAGACATCCGTGTCATAGGCGAGCGTGTTCGAGAGGTTCTGCAGCGCCTGGCCCATCGCCGCCTCTGGCACGGCAAAGCCCTGCTCGCCGGCGCGGGTGAGGAAGTCCGTCACATAGGCGTCGAGCCACAGATCGCCCGATCCCGGTCCCCAGAGACCGAAGCCGCCAGACGAAGACTGTGCGGCAAGCACGCTTGTGATGGCGTCTTCAATGCGCCCCTTCAGCGCCGGATCCTCTTCCAGCCCCGCAGCCTTTGAAAGCTCGCTCACATAGAGCAGCGGCAGGGCGCGGCTCGTGGTCTGCTCCGTGCATCCATAAGGATAGCGGTCGAGCGACATCAAAAGTGCCGGAATGTCGAACCCGTCGGCCCGCGAGATGTTGAGGCTCACCGACGCGTTCTCGGCAAAGCTGTCTTCCAGAAGCGCGCCGTCCAGCGTGACACTGCCGCCATTGGCTGCAAGCGTGACCACGCTGCGGCTGGCAACCGGCATCACGCCAGGCCGCACCGGCAGGGGCACGCTTTTCTCCACGGCAAGCCCGCTCTCATGCGCAAGCGCCACCGTCAGCGCGCCCTCGCCCGACTGGTTCGTCGCCGAAACAGGCACGGAGAGCGTGGCCTTGCCGCCCGCCTCAAGCGTCACCGTATCGGAGAGCGACCGCAGATCGGCGTCCACCGGCCCTTCGGCCATCACCGTGAGGCGATAGTCACCGGCCGGGCCATCCGTGTTGGCGATTTCAAGCAGAAGCCGCGCCTCGTCGCCCGGCGCCAGGAAGCGCGGGAGGCTGGTGGTCAGCACAACGGGATCGCGGATGATCACATCCTGCTGCGCGCTGCCCACGCCCTTCTTCGACCAGGCGACCGCCATGATGCGGGCCGTGCCGTTGAACTGCGGAATCTCGAAGGAGACCTCCGCTTTCCCGTCATCGTCCACCTTAACGATGCCGGAGAAGAAGGCGACCAGCTTCTGCGTCGGCGCGCTGCCGGTGGGCGCCATGCCCCCGCCATCGCCACCGGTGCGCAGCCGGCCCATCGCGCCGAGCGAACCATCGATCAGCCGCCCGTAAATGTCGCGCATCTCGATGCCCAGCATGCGCTGGCCGAAATACCAGGCGTCCGGCTGTGGCGGCTCGTAGCGCGTCAGATTGAGAATGCCCACATCGACCGCCGCAACGGTCACATAGGCTTCTTCACCCGGTTCCAGCCCGCCAACGCTGACGGGAATTGAAAGGGCAGCATCGGGGCGCGCCTGTTCCTCCACGCCGAGTTCAACCGAAAGGTCGCGCGCACCCGGATCAACCTTGAGCCAGCGCACGCCGATGGCGCGCATGGGCAGGCGGTTTTCGGCATCGTCGCCGGGGCGGAACAGCGTTGCGGTCACATAGGCCCCGGCCCCCAGTGCGTCGGTCACCGGAATGTCCACGGTCGCGCCGGCTTCCGGCACGTTTGCGGTAAAGGTTTCAAGCAGGCTCTCGGACCCCACCGTCACCAGAACCTCGCCGGCAAAGCGTGGCGAAATCTTCAGCTTCGCCGTCTCGCCCACCGTATAGGCGTCGCGGTCGAGCGCCACTTCCAGCCCGTCCGGCGTCTCGGTGGAACCGGCCTCCACATACCAGCCGGAATCGAACGCCGCGCTGGTGATCGACCCGCCCGCATCCGGGCTTTCCACCTCAAGGCGATAGCGCCCCCAGTCCACGGAAACGCCGATCTGCGGCTCGCTGTCGGCCTTCGCATCCACCGTTCCCTCGCGCACGAGGCTCGTCGTGGTGATCGGCTCATAGTTCCAGGAACCGCCATCGCGATACCACTGATAGTGCCGCTCCACCTTCAGCAGTTTCCATTCGAGGCCGTCCATGGCGATGCGCTCGCCCTTCGGATCGACCGCGATCACGCGGAAATTCGCCGTCGCTCCCTCGGCAACGCGACCGCCGGTGAATTCCGGCTTCAGGCCGATCATCGCGCTTTCCGGCTCGACACCGATCTCCAGCGCGCGCTCCACGGCGCGGCCGCCGGCCTCGCGCATGCGCACGCTGACATCCGCCTTCAGGAGACGCGTGGTGGATGGCGCGCCATCCAGCGCCACCGGGAACCGCGCCTGCCCTTCCGCATCGGTCTCGGGCAGACCGGGCAGCGAAACGCGCAGCGCCTCCACATCCTCCTCGTCATCAAGGCCGAAGACATAGCCGGGGAAGGCTTTCCATTCGCGCGTCGGCGCGACCGTCAGTTCGCCTTCAAGCGCAAGCCCCGCCGCCGGTGCGCCATAGAGATAGCGGCCATCGACGGTCACATCCGTCACACCACCGACCGGCACGGTCTCATCGGCGCTCGCAAGCTCGAACTCGGTGCGGTCGGGCACGAAATCCTCGACCAGAAAGTTCTTCTCGGCCAGCGCCGGCTTTTTCGGATCGGCATAAATGCCGAGCACCCAGGTGCCCCGCATAGCGCTTCCGGGCAGATCAAGCGCCACCGCATGACCGCCAAGCGCCGCGCCATCGGAAACGACGCGCCGGTCCTCCACGCCGTCGGGGCGGCGGAAGATGAAGGTCAGCGGCAGATCCTCCACCGCATCCGAAGCGGGATTGCGCGTGAGCGCGCTCGCATGCACCGTCTCGCCGGCGCGATAGATGCCACGCTCCGTCCAGGCGAACACGTCGAGCGGTCCGGGCGAAGGACGCCCCGTCACGCCACGATCCGAAAGATCGAAGCCCGCGCGCGTCATGTCGAGGAAGACGAAATCCTCAGTCCCGTTTTCAGCGATGATCGCCGCCGGCGCGAGACCGGAAGAACCGCGCGCCAGACCGGGATCGAAGCGCGCATGGCCATCGCCATCGGTCTCCGCCTCGCCAAGCACCTCATTGTTGCGCGCCACCAGCCTGAGCTTCAGACCGTCGAGCGGCTTCGCACTCGCAAGCGAACGCGCGAAAACCGAAAGCCCGTCCTCGCCGGCAAAGGTGGAAAGCCCGATATCGGAGACAAGGAACCACTGCGTGGCGCGGTTGTCCCAGTTCTGGCTCCGGTCGCCCTCCGGCACCGCCGTCATCATGTAGACGCCGGGTTTGCGCTCCGGCACCGCCTCATCGACGGGAATGCTGGTGACGACATCCTTGTTCAGTTCGGCGTCCACCTCGATCGTGCCTTCGAAGACGGGCGCGCCCATCTGGTCGGCCACCTCGTCCACCGCATATTCGTTGAGCTGGCGCAGGAACTGCCCCTCGCTCAGAAGACGCGCCAGCGCGCGGTCACCGACGCGATAAACGGACAGCGTCGCGCTGTCGGCATTCACGGAAACGAACGGGATGCCCCGGCGCGCCGAGGACGGCAGCACGAAATTGTCGCCGGTAAAGCGCAGCGAAGGCGCACGGTCCCGCACGTAGATTTCGAGCGGCACCGGCTCGGCAATCACCTCGCCAATGGCCGCCGGCAGGCCCTGCCGGATGACGATGCGGTACTGTTCGCCATGCTTCAGACCGCTGACGCAAAGCTCCTTGTCGCTGCGGTCAACGGCGAAGGAGCGCAGATTGTCGACGGTCACGAACTGGGCGTAGTCGACGCCGCTCTTCACCAGCTCCTCGGAAAACTGCACGCAGGCGCGCGGCGTGGCGCTGTCGGAATCGACCGAATGATCGATCACGCGGAACCCCTTGCGGCGCTTGAGATCGGCATAAGCCTCCTGCACATCGCGCGCGGTCCTGAGCGCCAGGCTCGCCTCATAGGCGCTGAGTGCGGGGCGGAAGAGATTGCGCCGCTCAAGAGCCGGCGCAAGAACGGCCAGCGCTTCGGCGCGGTCATCGGTGCTGCGCGACAGATTGTAGGCGTTCACCGCTGCACCCGTGCCAGCGCGCTGCAGACGATAGAGGTTCATCTCGCCGGCTGGCTGCGCCACCGTCGCGGCGCGCGCAAGCCGAGACCACAGGCCCGCATTGTCAGGCTCAACCACAAGGGCTGCGGTATAGGCCCGGATCGCATTGAGCGGATCATTGTTCGCAAGCGCCTGCCCGCCTGCGGCGGTCAGGGCAGCGAAACCGGCATTGACGGCATTCTGCGTGCGCAGCACCTCGTCACGATATTGATCCGCCTCGCGCAGCACATGTTCGGGCACGAAGCGCAGCGCCGGCGGCGCGCCAAGATCGGCAGCAGCGCCGCTCACCACCACCTTGCCGGCCACCGCGCCCTCGAACGGATCGAGGCGGTTGAAATCCGACTTCAGGAAGCACCATTGCGCGCTGGTGTTGTAGGTGAAGGCCCGGCACTGCGGATCGGCAAGGCACACTGCCTTGCACTGGTCGAGCGTCACATCCTTTTCGGTGCGCAGGTCGAAGCCGAAATAATCGGCATTCTCGCTGGTCACGATCCGGCGCGCATCCTGCGCGGCAGCCATTGCTGCAAACCCGAAAACAAAAATGAAAAACAGGGAGAGTCCGCGTGCCGCACGCATAGCAATCCTCCAGGCGCTGCCGATATCGTCCCCTTGATATTGGGACAGCTTTGCAAAAGCCAGTCAACAGGCCCGGAGAATTATTGCCCAAAGGCGCGAAGACGCCCTCTTATGCTTACAGACCCTTTGGATGGGTCATGAACTCTTCGATGATCTCTTCCGGCGGTTTGACGAAATCCGAAGTGCGGCTGACGCCAAGGCCGGTCAGCCCCTTCAGCTTCACGGCCATTTCCGCCAGCTTCACGACAATCGGAATGCCGTTGATCACCGGCGCGCCATCCACCCGGTGCGCCTGCAATTGCGAGAACAGAAGCATGGGAATGCCGCCGCCGGGAATGAGCACGTCCACGCCCTCATCCACCAGCGGCCGGGCCTGCTCCTCAAACAGGGCGCGCACGGTTTCAAGCCGCTCATCGGAACCGAAGGCGGCAAGGATCTGCCCCGGCTCGAAATCCATGGCGTGCACGCCGGTCACGCGTTCGCCGAGACCGTATTTGCCGATCTGGTGGTGAAACCAGGGAATGTAACGCCGGTTGATGGTGACGATGCCCGAGCGCTGGCCAAGCTGGCAGGCATGCAGCATGGACGCCTCCCCCATGCCCAGCACCGGAATGTCGACCACCGACCGCGCCTCATAGAGGCCGGCATCCTGAAAATGCCCGATGATGAAGGCGTCATAGCCCTCGCGCTCGGCCCGCACCGCATTGCAGATCACCTCACGCGCGCAGCGAAACTCCACGATGGCGTGGGCGTAGCTGTCATGCGGGGTGATACCCTTGATGTCGATCTCAGTGCCGGGGTCCACAATGGCGTCGAGATGCTTCCTCAGTTCATCCCAGTAGCCCGCGCCATTCTCGTAATCGACATAGCTTTGATACCAGATCTTCATGACGTCAGCTCCTGATGAGGCCCGGCAGCCAGAGGGCCAGCTGCGGGAAAAGCGCAAGCAGCACGACCAAAAGCAGCGTGCAGGCGATGTAGGGCAGCGCGGCCCGCGCCACCTGCCCGATGGTCGTCCCCCTCGGGCTCACGCCAACCATGACGAAGAGCAGGAGACCGAAGGGCGGGGTCGCAAGGCTGAGTTCCAGCGCCAGCAGCATCACCACGCCGAACCAGATCTGGTCGAACCCGTAGAGCCCGACCAGCGGCATGAAAATCGGCAGGGTCAGCATCATGATAGAAAGCTGATCCATGAACATGCCGAGAAGCAGAAGCACGAGGAACATGACCGCGAGCACCACATAGGCGTTGAGCTCGAAACTGGTGGCAAACGAGATCAGGCCCGAAGACGCGCCGGAGAAGGCGAGGATCTGCGAGAAGGTGGTCGAGCCGACGATGATCATCAACATCATGGCCGACACTTTGAGCGTGCCGGTCAGCGAGCGCACCACGGCCTGCCAGCTCAGCGTGCGATAGCACGCCGCCAGCACGACGACGGACAGCGCACCGAAGGCTGCGGATTCGGTCGGCGTCGCCCAGCCGAGCAGGATCAGCCCGACCACCGCGAACACGACGATGCCCATGGGCATGACGTCCACCAGAACCGCCCGCATGATCTCGGAAAGGCTCGCCCGTTCCGCCGCATAGCCGGGGGCGGCATCCGGATCGAGCGCGATCTGTATGCGGATCGTCGCGATGAACAGCGCCGCCAGAAGCAGCCCCGGCACCAGCCCCGCGATCAGCAGCGCACCCACATCGATGCGCGCCAGCGAACCAAGCAGCACGGCCAGCGAGGATGGCGGAATGATCATGGCCAGGCCGCCGGTCGCCAGGATCGGCCCCATGATCATATGCGGCTTGTATCCGCGCTTGATCATGTCGGGCATCAGCGTCGTGCCGAGCATCGCCGTGTTGGCCATGGACGATCCCGACAGTGTGGCGAAGATCGTGCCGCCGCCCACGGTCAGATAGGAAAGCCGCCCCTTGATGCCGCCAAAACACTTGTCGAGCGCATCGAACACGCGAATGGCAAGCCCCGTGTGGAACAGAAGCTCGCCCATGATGAGAAACAGCGGCACCGGCACCAGTGCGAAACTGGTGACGGATGTGGAGGCATTGGCGACAAGCTGGTCGATGCCGATCATGCCGCCCATGAAGATGTAGACGCCGACAATGTTGATCGCCAGAAACGCGATGGCCACCGGCATGCCGAAGAACATCAGGAACAGGAGCCCCCCGATCATCAGGAGGGCGGATTCGTACCAGACCATCAGTGTGCTCCCCCGCTGCCGGTATAGGTTTCGCCGCGAAGCAGCATACGCAGGAACTCCAGCGCCATCAGGCCGAAGCCCATGGACAGCATGGCGTAAAGAACCCAGGAGGGAATGTTGATGGAGCGCATGTCGACCGCGCGCGACTGCACCATTTCCAGCCCCACCGCCGCCGAGCGCCAGCACAGGAGGCCAAGCGTCAGGATGGCGAGAACCAGCACGACCCGCCCCGCCAGAAGGCGCGCGCCGTCAGGCATCGCCCCCACGAAGGAGGAGATCGCCACATGCCCGTTGTTGCGCACCAGCCAGGGCGCGGCCGCCATGGTGGAGAACAGCATCACATATTCGACGATGGCGCTGGTCGACTGGAACGGCCGGAAACCGGTGTTGCGCAGCACGACGTCGACAATGATGGCGGCAGAAATGAAAACGAGACTGGCTGCGCCCAGCACAGCCAGTCCGTTGATGATCCAGTTGTAGATGCGTAGCAGAAACATGGCGCGCGGCTTTTCAAAAGTGGTGCGGGGGAATGCCCTGCGGGCAACCCCGGAGCGATGTGAAACGCCTCTCCGGGATCGCCCGTCAGGGGAAGCTCAAGGCTTCCGCCGGCACGGGATCAGCGGTCGTAATACGCTTCGCGCAGTGCGTCGTAATATTCCGACCCGGAATCCTTCATGCGCTTCCAGGCGCTGTCATAGGCAAGGTCCAGGAACGTCGCCTGCGCATCGCCCTCCAGCTCGATGACCTCCATGCCGTTCTCGCGAACCGCCTTGTCGGTGTCCTCAATCACCTTCTGGAAATTGTCGTAGGACGTCTGCTCATATTCGGCAGCGGCGTCGTTCAGGATCTTCTTTGCCTCATCGCTCAGGCCATCCCATTTGGCCGGGTTCACCACCACGGCGAGATCCGTCTGGAAGAAGCCCGGATCGATGCGATAGCGCAGGAACTTGTCCCACGAGAGATCCTGAATGCCGACAATGGGCCAGCCCGAACCATCGAACGTGCTGCGCTCAAGGCCGGTATAGACATCCGGCACCGGCACGGAGACGGGAATGGCCCCCAGCGCCTCGAAGAAGGCGTTGTAGATCGGCTGCGAGCGGATGCGCTGGCCATCGAGATCGATGCCGCCATCCTCGGTCCGCTTGGGCTCGTTGATCGTGTAGATGTAGAATTTGACGCCGGTGTCGAGGTGGGCCAGCAGGTTCACGCCCAGCTTCTTGGTGAACGCCTCCTGCATGATGCCGAAGCCGCCATTCTCGCGCGCCTCGGCGGCCGTGACGGTGGACGCCACCCATGCATCCGCCTCCGGCATCGTGCCCAGATAATAGGATGCCGGGCCATACTGCATGTCGACCACGCCTCGGCGCACCGCGTCTACCTGCTGGTTCGGCGGAAACATCTCCGGCCCGCCCGCATAGTTGATCTGGATGACGCCCTTGCCGCGCTCGTTCACGAGATCGACAAAGCCCTTGAAGCTCTGCGAGAAGGCAAGTGACTGCGGGAAGGCGGAAATCGCCTTCAGCGTTTCTTCCGCACTGGCCTGCCCGGCAAAGGCAACGCTGGTCAGCGCCGTTGCAAGAAGGCCGCGTCTGATGGTCCTGGCGATCGATCTGGTCGTTGCTTGGTTCATGTCATCGTCCTCTCTGGTTTTCCGGACTTGTTCCGTCCGGTCTGGTTTCACACCCTGTTTCAGGCACCGGGCCTAAAGCACGGGTGGCCGCACGAGCCCCGCATTGTCGAGCGCCTTCAGGAAAGCCGCCATGCGGCGCTGGCGGTAAGCGTCGACGTCCACATCGGCGTAATCGAAGAAGCCGGAACCCGTCTTCAGGCCGATACGCCCTTCCTCCATGTTGCGACTGATGATGCCGGGAGCCGCATAGCGCTCATCATCGAAAGCCCCGGCGAGATAGCGGCTCGCATAGTAGAGAATGTCGCCGCCGCCCCAGTCGATGAATTCCAGAAGGCCCAGCACGCCGAAGCGCAGGCCGAACCCATAGGTAACCGCCTTGTCGACATCCTCGGCGCTCGCAACGCCTTCCTCCACGATCCGCGCCGCTTCATTCATGGCGAGCGCCTGAATGCGCGGCACGATGTAGCCGGGCGAAGCCTTGCAGACGATCGGTACCTTGCCGATGCCTTCAAGATAGGCGCGCACGAAAGCGGTGGTTTCCGCATCCGTCTCGTCGGCCGGGCTGAGTTCCACCAGCGGCATCAGAAAGGCCGGGTTCAGCCAGTGCGCATTGAGAAAGCGCTCGGGCGCAGAGGTGAAGCCCGCCAGCTCCGTCGACAGCATGGTCGAGGTAGTCGAGGCCAGAATGGCGTCGCCATCGGCATGGGCGTCGAACAGCGCAAACGCATCGCGCTTGGCGTCCGTCACCTCGGGCACACCCTCGAACACGATGCGCGCCCCGGCAAGACCTGCCGCCGCCTCGCCGCGCGGCACGATGCTCACCCGGTCCATGATCTGTGGAACGGCGTCCACCCTGAATGCGCCAAGCGCGGCGATGGAGGCCAGCGCCGTGCGGATCTCGTCCAGCGCCTCATCGCGCAGTTTTGCAAAGGCGTCGGCGTCACGCTCTTTCGCATCGATCAGCCGCACCGCGTGGCCGGCATAGGCGACGCATTGCGCAATGCCCCGCCCCATGCGACCGGCGCCGATGCAGGCGATGGTCACCTCGCCCGTCATCACAGGCCCTCACGCAGCATGGTCTGCACCGCCTCGCGGCTTTCACCGGCAAGACCGATCTGCTCCATCGTGCGGCCCTCGGCGCGGAAATCACGCTCGGCCACCGCGCCGGCAATCGCCAGGAGGCCGGTCGCCACCGGACAGGGCACGCCGGCCCAGTCGCCCACCGACACCATGAAGGCGAGGCCCATGCCCACATCCTCCAGCATGTAGCGGTGCGACTTCAGGTCCAGCTTCTCGTGCCAGTCGCCTGAATCCACCAGCTTGTCATGCGCGAGATTGCCGTACATCCAGTCGCTGGTCTCGTAGTGATCGGCCAGCGGAAAGTGTGGCGCGCCATAGCCCAGCGCCTCGCGGATCGCCATGCGCTCATTGTCGAGCGCGGTGTGCGTGCGGCGGATGGAAGCCTGCGTGCCCTCATTGTGAATGTCCCAGCGGTCGAAATGCTCGATGGGACCGGCATTCATGAGGATCAGCGGCGGGTGAATGATCGGGCCGGCGTTCATCAGCGCGCCCGAAAGCGCATCCTCCACCGGCTCGATGGAGGCCGGGAACACCGCCGCAATGGCCTTGATCGCATGATCCGTGTGCCGCGCCGGCAGCACGCCGGTCGGCAGCCGCGAGGCCCGCGTCGTCACGCGCACTTCGAGCGGCCCCTGCTTGCGCGTCAGCCATGGCAGCGTGCCCGTTTCGGCAATCGCGATGTCGGCCTTCGAGCCCGCTTCACGAATGCGCTTCATCATCAGGTAGGAACCGAACGTGCCCGGCGGCAGGTAGATCACCTGCCCGTCTTCCAGATGCGGCGCGAGGCGGGTGGCGATGTCCTCCTGCGCGAAGGCCGGCGTCGGCGCGACGATCAGCTCCGCGCCTTTCAGCGCCGCAGCAAGATCGTCGGTCGGCACGACCGCGATCTTCCGGCTGCCCTCGTGGTCGGTCAGGGTGATGCCGCCGGCCTCCTCGACATCGGCGAAACTGGCGCGGTCGCGCCGCCACCAGCGAACGTCATGGCCCGCCTCGGCGAAATCCGCCGCAGCCGCGTATGACCCGTTGCCTCCACCCAGAACAGCTACTTTCATGTCTGCACTCTCCTCCTCGCCCGCACACAGTCACGGGCATTTATGTCACTCACATTGGTTCAACCCCGGGGCAGAACCGCCGTCGCCTCGATTTCCACGACCGCCTCCGGCTCCACCAGACGCGTCACCTCCACCGTGGCCATGGCCGGGAAACAGCGGCCGAACACATCGCGATAGGCTCTCCCCAGCCCTTTCGGATCGGCCAGATAGTCCTCGACACTCGTCACGTACCAGGTGAGGCGCGTCAGATGTTCCGGCCCTGCGCCCGCCGCTTCGAGCACGTCGCGGATGTTGCGAAACGTCTGGTGCGCCTGGGCGACGAACCCTTCCGGGAAGCGGCCCTCGCGATCCCAGCCGACCAGCCCGCCCGTGTAGATGATGCCGCCATCGGTCATCACGGCATTGGCGTAGCCCTTCGGCTGCGGCCAGCCCTGCGGGCACACCGCCTCGTGCAGGAGCCGCGGCTCGTCGGGTTTCGGGGTTTTCTCCAGATCGCTCATGTCGGTCTCGTCTCCAGTTTCACGGGCTCGCGAACCGGCGCAGGCGTGATGCCGCTGCCGGCGCGATAAAGCGCGTGAACATGCTTGAGGGCGTTCTTCAGAAGCGCTGCTTCGCCGGGGCGCAGCCGCGCGATGATCTCTTCTTCATGCGCCTGCGCTTCATCAACGAGGCGTGCGCCAAGCGCGCGGCCTGCAGCAGTAAGGAACACGCGCACACGACGCCGGTCGCGCTCGTCACTCCGGCGTTTCACCAGTCCTTTCGACGCCATGTGATCGATGATCTTGGTCAGATGCGACTGTTCCATCAGCGCAAGCTGGGCGAGCTGCGTCACCATCTGACCGTCCTCATCGCTCAGGCAGGCGAGGATGCGCCATTCCGGCACGCGCAGCCCCTGCTCGCGCACATGGGCATGAAAGTCCGTGCTGGCCGCATCGCTGGCGGCAGCGAGCAGATAGAGCAGGTAGTCGCCGACAAACCCGGCATTGCGGTCGATCTCGATCCTTTCTTCGTCTTTCGCCATCATCTCTTCCGGTCACATGGAATTGGGTATCAGAAGCGCCATCGCCGGCAGCGCGATCAGAAGCGCGAGCCGCAACACATCCATGGCCACGAAAGGCAGGATGCCGGCGAAGATGCGCTCCAGCGGAATGTCGGGGGCCACCGTGCGCATGACGAAAACATTCATGCCGATGGGCGGCGTGATGAAGCTCAGCTCGGTCGCGATCACCACGAAGATGCCGAACCAGATCGGATCAAAGCCAAGGCCCGTCACGATCGGGAACAGGATCGGCACGGTCAGCGTGATCATCGAGATGCTTTCAAGCAGGCAGCCCAGCACCAGATAGATCAGCACGATCATGAAGATGACCTGGTACGGGCCGGCACCAAGCGCATTGATCCAGGTGCGCAGATCACCCGTCAGGCCGGAGAAATTCACATAGTTCAGGAAATAGAGCGCCCCGAACAGAATGAAGAACATCACCGCCGTCGTCTTCGCCGTGTCGAACAGCGTGGACAGCGTGGCGCGCAGAGTCAGCCGACCGCGCATGAAGGTCAGAAGAAACGCACCGCCCGCGCCCATGCCTGCCGCCTCGGTGGCGGTGAAGACGCCCATATAAATGCCGCCCAGAACGAACACGAACAGCGCCAGCGCCCAGACCACGCCACGCAGCGCCCGCACACGGTCGATCAGCGGCAGTTTGGGCTGCGTCTCCAGATGTTCGCGATAGACGACGAGCGACAGGCGCACGGCGATGATGTAGCCGATCACACCGATCAGCCCCGGCAGAAGGCCGGCCAGAAACAGCTTGCCGATGTTCTGCTGTGTCAGGATGCCATAGATGACGAGAATGACCGATGGCGGAATGAGAATGCCGAGCGTTCCGCCCGCCGCAATGGACGAAGCGGCCAGCCGGTCGGAATAGCCATATTTGCGCATGGCCGGCAGCGAGATGCGCGCCATGGTCGCCGTGGTGGCGAGCGACGAGCCGCATACCGACGAAAACCCGCCGCAGGCCACGATGGTGGCCATGGCGAGCCCGCCCTTGCGGTGACGCAGCCAGGCATTCGCCGCCGCATAAAGATCGCCGGCCACGCCGGACTGCACCACGAGATTGCCCATCAGCAGGAACAGCGGCACGACGGAAAGCGTATAGCTGCGGCCGCTGTCGAAAAAGACCTGCCCGAGCATGGCCAGCGCCGGGTGCCAGCCAACGATGGACACCACACCGACAAGCCCCACGGCCGTCATGGCGAAGGCGATGGGCACGCCGGCAAAGATCAGCGCCAGAAGCAGCGCCATTCCGATTGGCCAGGCCATTACACGCCCCCGCCATCGCTTTTGGGCAGTCTGAGCACCGCCATGACAAAGGTGATGATGGCGCTGATGCCGGCAATCACCGCCGTCGCCTTGGCGAACGGCCCGAGCGGCGTACGCAGATAGACCGTCACCTCGTTATAGCTTTCAAGCTGGGCTCCGTGCTTCCACAGCTGCCAGGAAACGAGCCCCAGAACCACGGAAACCAGAAGCCGACCAAGGTTGAGCTGCACCTTCGCAGCCATGCCCTTGAGGCTCGCCGTAAGCAGATCGACGCTGATATGCCCGTCATCCAGACACACGGCCGGCAATCCCATGAACACAATCGCCATAAGCAGGATTTCGGTGTATTCGGCTGCGCCCGGAAGCGGCGACGAGAGGAGATAGCGGCCAATCACATCGGCCACCGTCACCAGTGTCAGCGCAACCAGAAACGCTCCGCAGAGCACGGCGGTCGCAAGTCGTAACCACCGCCGAGCCCGCATTGCGATCCGCTCGGAGGGGGCGGCCATTATTCAGCCGCCACCGCTTTGATTTCGTCCTTGAGCTTGCCCAGCACCACGTCGAAGTCGAGCGCCTTGGCCTCATAGGCCTTGGCGAGTTCGTCGAACATCGGCCCGGTCTTCTCACGCAGTTCGGTGAGTTCGTCCTCGGTGGCGTCATGGAACTCGACGGTCGACTGGATGACCTCCATGCCCGCCGCGTCGGCCGCGTCCCAGGCCTGACCGGCCATGCGCGAGAACGCCTCGCCGGAAACCTTCTCGATGGCCGCCTTGTCTTCATCCGACAGGCTGTCGAACTTCGCCTTGTTCATCACGAAGAAGAACGAGACATTGTAAAGCCCACCGGGAACCCTCAGCGCCTTGTCGACCAGAGATTCCAGCTTGAAGAAGGGCACGGATTCAACGGGGAAGAAGATGCCGTCGGCGATGCCGCCCGACAGGATTTCATAAGACTGTGGCGACGGGGCCTGGATCGACACCATGTCCATCGCTTCGGCAAGCTTGTTGGTGATATTGCCCGCCACACGGATCTTCGCGCCCGACAGGTCCGACAGTGGCGAAACCGGCTTGCCCTTGGTGAACAGAAGCCCCGGCCCGTGCCCGAACACGCCCAGCACCTTGGTGCCGCGATGCTCATCGGCCTGCGCCAGATCGCTTTCGTACACCCGCCAGAAGGCAACCGAGAGGCTCTCGGACGTATCGGCCAGGAACGGCATTTCGGCGATTTCCGTCAGGGTGAAGCGGCCCGGCGTATAACCATGCACGCCGAATGTCAGGTCCACCGCGCCATTGGCAGCCAGATCGAAATGCGCCGGCGGCGGCCCGAGCGGCGCGTCGAGGATCTGCACTTCAATCCGTCCGTCACTCGCCTCTTTCAGCTGTTCCGCCCAGGGAACCATCATGTCCTTGACGATGGGGTGAGACGGCGGCAGCCAGTTGGACATGCGCAGAACCGTCTCCTGCGCCATGGCGCTCAGGCTCATGGCAGCCGAGAAAATAGATGCAGATACAAGCGTTTTAAAAATGCGCGTCATCGTTTTCCTCCCGTGACGGCCTCCTCCAACTACGAAGGCTTCCACAAGTTTCAACGCGCTTCAAGCTTAAAAAGATGAAATTTCACTTTTTGAGGCTTGAAGCTTGACAGGCAAAAATATGCGAATTCATATTATTCGGACACTGCGGATGACAGCTCGCCTGCCGATGAGCTGATGGAGGCGCCGCAGAGGGAGGAGATATCGGCGATGAGCGAACTGAAGCTCAGGGTGCGCGCCAGCGAGGCGCTGACCCCGAACATCCGCACACTCGAACTGGAGGCCGCGGACGGCTCGGCCCTGCCCGGCTTTTCCGCCGGTGCGCATATCCGCGTCGTCCTGCCCGATGGCAGCGACCGGCACTATTCGCTCGTCAACGCCGAAACCGATCCCGGCGCCACCGACGCGCCCGATCATTACCGTCTCGGCGTACGCCTCGAAGAGGACAGCAAGGGCGGCTCCCGCTTCATGCATGGGCTGAAAGCAGGCGACGTCATTGAAACATCCGCCCCGCGCAACGACTTCGCGCTGGTCGACGCGGAAGCCCCGGTGCTTCTCATCGCCGGCGGCATCGGCGTCACGCCGCTCATCTCCATGGCCGCCGAACGCAAGGCGAAAGACCGCCCCTTCTCGTTTCACTATGCCGGCCGGTCGCGCACGCTTCTGGCCTTCGTCGACGCGCTTGAGGCCATCGAGACCACCGCACTCACCATTCATTGCGACGACGAGCCCGAAACCTGCATCGACCTGAAGGCGCTGATCGGCAAGGCCCCGGCTGACGGCCACATCTATGTGTGCGGCCCGCGCGGCATGATCGAGGCAGTGCGCGAAATCGCCCATGCCCGCGGCATCGCGAAAGACCATGTGCACTTCGAACTTTTCGAGGCGCATGAAGCCGATGCGGGCGACAAATCCTTCGAGGTCGAGATCAGCTCCACGGGACAGGTCTTCACCATCCCGCCGGGCAAGTCCATCATCGAGGTGCTCGAAGAAGAAGGCGTCGACCTGATCTATGATTGCCAGCGCGGCGATTGCGGCATCTGCCAGACCAGCGTTCTGTCCGGCATTCCCGACCATCGCGACGTCATCCTCACCGATGACGAACGCGCAGCAAACGACGTCATGCAGATCTGCGTGTCACGCGCAAAATCCGACCGGCTCGTCCTCGACCTGTAGGAGGCAGGGCGGCGGCCAGCAAGGGAGTAGCAAGCCATGAGCCGTTACGCGAACAACCCGCAAGCCATCAGCAACCTGATCCGGCCAACGGAAGTCCACCGCGACGTCTACATCGATCAGGAAGTGTTCGAGCTGGAGATGAAACATCTCTTCGCCAACACCTGGGTCTTTGTCGGCCACGAAAGCCAGACACCCAACAAGGGCGACTACTTCACCACCGAGATCGGCACCAAGCCGGTCATCATGGTGCGCCACTCCGACAACGAGATCTACGTCCTGCACAATCGCTGCCCGCACAAGGGCACGAAGATCGCCATCGACCGTTCGGGCAACACCGGCAAGTTCTTCCGCTGCCCCTATCACGCCTGGTCGTTCAAGACGAATGGCTGCCTGCTCGCGATCCCGCTGCGCAAGGGCTACAAGGATACCGGCCTCGAAGAGAGCGAATCCGTGCACGGCCTTGCCTCTGTCGGCGCGGTGAAAAACTATCGCGGCTTCATCTTCGCCCGCCTCAATGCGGAAGGGCCGGACTTCGAGAGCTTCTTCGGCGAGGCGCTGAGTTCCTTCGACAACATGGTCGACCGCTCTCCCGAGGGCCGTCTGGAAGTGGCCGGTCCGCCGCTGCGCTACATGCATCGCTGCAACTGGAAAATGCTGGTCGAGAACCAGACCGACACCTGCCATCCCATGGTCGCGCATGAAAGCTCCGCCGGCACGGCCATCGATCTGTGGGAGAAGATGGACAAGCCCGAGGGCACGCAAAAGCCCATGGCCATGGAAGTGATCGCCCCCTTCATGAGCCCCTATGAGTTCTTCGAGAACATGGGCATCCGCACCTGGCCGAACGGCCACGGCCACACCGGCGTGCATCACTCGATCCACTCCGATTATTCGGCCATTCCCGGTTATTACGAGCAGATGGTCGAGGCCTATGGCGAGGAGCGCGCAAAGGCCATCCTCGGCGAGAACCGGCACAACACGGTCTATTTCCCCAACATCATGATCAAGGGGCCGATCCAGCAATTGCGGCTGTTCACCCCGATCGCCGCCGACAAAACCCTGGTCGAAAGCTACATTTACCGGCTGGTGGGCGCGCCCGACATGCTTCTGGAGCGCACCGCCATGTACAACCGCATGATCAACGCGCCCACGTCCATGGTCGGCCATGACGATCTGGAAATGTATGAGCGCGCGCAGGAAGGCCTGCACTCCGATGGCCTCGAATGGGTCAACGTCCAGCGCCTTTATCAGGAAGGCGAGAATTTCGACGAGATCGCCGTCGAGAACGGCACCACGGAACGGCAGATGCGCAACCAGTTCCACGCGTGGGAAAAATACATGACGATGACGATGGAAGGAGACGCGTGATGAAGGCCCCCACCCGCGATGACCTGATCGATTTCGTCTATGAAGAAGCCCGCATGCTGGACGATGGCCGGTTCGACGAATGGCTCGATCTGTGGACCCATGACAGCTTCTACTGGATGCCGCTCGACTACAATCAGCAGGACGAGAAACACGTTACCTCCCTGCTGCATGAAGACGCCTTCATGCGCAAGCTGCGCGTCGAGCGTTTCAAGGGCGAGCGCACCTTTTCGCAGAAGCCGAAGACCCGCTGCCACCACGTTCTGAACCGCCCCTTCATCGACCTCATGGACGAGGAGAAAGGCGAATACGCGACCCACACCGCGTTTCACTATGTGGAGACGCGGCTCGACGACCAGATCCTGCTCGCCGCCACCGCGCGCCACGAGCTGAAGCTCATCGACGGCAGGCTGAAGATCACCCACAAGCGCGTCGATCTGCTCAATTCCGACGCCGCCTTCGGCAATATCCAGATGTTCCTTTAAAGGCGCAGCAGATGAAATCGCAGATCCCGCCGTTCGACACCGTGTTCGCGGCCTTTGCCGACACCGCCGGGCGCTGGCCGGACCGCCCGTTCCTGCACGTGCTGGAGGAAACGGCCACGGTCTACGACATTCCCGCCGGCGAACTCTCCTATGGCGCAGCCCTCGCCGAGATCGAGCGGTTGAGGAACGCCTATGCTGCCGGGGGTTATCGCGCCGGCATGCGCGTCATGCTCCTGATGGAAAACCGGCCGGGCTTCTTCCTGCACTGGTTCGCCCTCAATGCGCTCGGGCTCTCGGTCGTGCCGGTCAATCCCGACCTGCAATCAGCGGAACTGGAATACATGGCCGGGCACGCGCGCCCGGTTCTGGCGGTGGCGATCGCCAGCCGCGTAGCGGATCTCGAACAGGCGGCTGCCGCCTCCGGCGTCGGCTTTCCGGTCGTCACGCCCGAGGCGGACACCCCGCCGCTCGATCCACGCTTTGCCGGCATGGAGACGCCGCAGAGCGCGCCGCTCACCCGCGAAGCGGCCATGCTCTACACCTCCGGCACCACGGGCAAGCCCAAGGGATGCGTCCTGTCGAACCTCTATTTCCTGCATTCGGGCCGCTGGTACGCGAAATCGGGCGGCCTTTGCGCCATGAACGAAGACGGCGAGCGCATGATCACGCCGCTGCCGATCTTCCACATGAACGCCATGGCCTATTCGCTGATGGCGATGGTCACGGTCGGCGGCTGCCTCATCGCGCTCGACCGTTTCCACCCGCGCAGCTGGTGGCAGAGCGTGCGTGACAGCCGCGCCACCTGCCTGCATTATCTGGGCGTCATGCCGTCCATTCTCATGAAGGCCGAACCCACGGAACAGGACAGGGCGCACAATGTGCGCTTCGGCTTCGGTGCGGGCATCGATCCCAAGCTGCACGGCCCCTTCGAGGAGCGCTTCGGCATTCCCCTGATCGAGGGCTGGGCGATGACGGAGACGGGGGCCGGCGCGGTCATCGTCGCCAATCACGAGCCCCGCAAGCGCGGCACAAACTGCCTCGGCCAGCCCGGCCCGGACATCGAGGCCCGCGTGGTCGCGGACGATGGCAGCGAGGCAGCCCCCGGCGCGCCCGGCGAACTTCTGGTGCGCCATGCGGGCGAGGATCCGCGTTTCGGCTTCTTCTCCGAATATTACGCCAACCCCGAGGCCACCGCCGAAGCGTGGGAAGGCGGCTGGTTCCACACCGGCGACATCGTCATGCGCGACGCCGATGGCGATTTCTTCTTCGTCGACCGCAAGAAGAACGTGATCCGCCGTTCCGGCGAGAACATCGCCGCCGTGGAAGTGGAATCCTTCCTCATGCAGCATCCCGACATCAAGGCGGCAGCGGTTGCCGCAGCACCTGACGAACTGCGCGGCGACGAGGTCTTCGCCTGTCTCGTGGTCGAGAGCGGCGCGCGCGATGAGGCCCGCGCCCGCGAGATCGCCGAATGGTGTCTGGATCGCGTGGCCTATTACAAGGTTCCGGGCTACATCGCCTTTGTCGACGCCCTGCCCCTGACCTCGACGCAGAAGATCCAGCGCGGCGAACTGAAAACGCTGGTCGCCCGGCTTCTCACCGATCCTGGAACGGTCGACACGCGCTCCATGAAGAAAAGGCGCGCGGCCTGATGGCGGGCCGCACCTCAAGACGGATGGGCTATGAGGGCGTGGTGCTCGCCGCGCCCGCCACCGCACCCTATCAGCGCTTTTCCAAGGAAACGGCGCATTGGTGGATCGCCCGCGCGCTGCGCCAGTCGCTTCAAAGCGCCGGCCTCAGCCCCCGCGATGTCGACGGCTTCTCGGTGGCAAGCTTCACGCTCTTTCCCGATACGGCGGTGGGCCTGACCCAGCATCTCGGCCTCACGCCACGCTGGCTAGATCACATCCCCATGGGCGGGGCAAGCGGCGTCGTGGCGCTCAGGCGCGCAGCCCGCGCGGTGCAGGCGGGCGACGCCGACATCGTCGCCTGCGTTGCCGGCGACACCAACCATGTGGACAGTTTCCGGCGCATGCTCTCAAGCTTCAGCCGCTTCGCGCAGGATGCCTCATACCCTTACGGAGCAGGCGGACCGAATGCCTGTTTCGCGCTCCTGACCGACCACTATATGAGCGCCTATGGTGCGACCCGTGAGGATTTCGGCCGCATCTGCGTCGCCCAGCGCGACAATGCGCTCCGGAACCCGCATGCGGTGATGAAGAAGCCGCTCACCATGGATCAGTATCTCGGCGCGCGCATGATCTCCGATCCCATCGCGCTGTTCGATTGCGTCATGCCCGTCAGCGGCGCAGAAGCGTTTCTCGTGATGCGGGAGGAGGACGCCCGCGCCGCCGGCCTTCCTTACGCACATATTCGCGGCAGCATCGAACGCCACAACGCCTTCCCCGAAGACCCGATCCAGATGCGCGGCGGCTGGGCCATGGATATCGACGAGCTTTACGCCATGGCAGACGCCACGCCCGACGACATGGACCTGTTGCAGACCTATGACGACTACCCGGTCATCTCCATGATGCAGTTCGAGGATCTGGGGTTCTGCGGGAAAGGCGAGGGCCCGGCCTTCGTGCGCGAGCGCGATCTCACCATCACCGGCGATTGTCCGCACAACACGTCGGGCGGTCAGCTTTCAGCCGGACAGGCAGGAGCCGCCGGCGGCTTCATCGGCATGGTCGAGGCCATCCGCCAGGTCACCGGCGCAGCCGGCCCCACCCAGGTGAAAGGGGCGACGACCGCCATGGTCTCGGGCTTCGGCATGATCAATTACGACCGTGGCGTCTGCTCCAGCGCCGCCATCATTTCGGGAGCGGGCACATGACCGACGCCATCCTGCCACCGCCGAAGAAAGACCCGCAGAAGCGCACCCGCACACAGACACTGCCTTCGGGCCTCAGGAGCCGCGCAGCGCTGGGGCTCACGGCGGCTGCCGCCGAGGGGCGCTTCATGCTGCAGGTCTGCGGCGAATGCGGCGCGCTGCAATATCCGCCGCGCGACGCCTGTTCCACCTGCCTGTCGACCGACCTGCCATGGCGCGACATCGACCCGGCGGGCGAACTCATCGCCGAAACCACCGTGCGCACCAGCACCAACACCTATTTCCGCGAACGCACCCCCTGGCGTGTCGGCACCGTCCGGCTCGACGCCGGCCCCTCCGTCATGTGCCACGTCCATGGCGACGCGCCACGCGGCGGCCGGGTGCGCATCATCAACCGGCTCGACAAGTCGGGCCAGGGCGTTCTCTACGCCCTGCCTCCCGAAGGGACGCCCAACATGGAAGACGATCCGCAACTGCGCGAAATCACCGCCGATCCGAAATTCCGCCGCGTGCTCATCACCGACGCACGCAGCGAAAACGCGCCGGCGCTGGCCGAGGCCTTCGCGAAGGCCGGCGCGTCGATCATCTTCATCGGCGAGCCCGAAGGCTGGCGACCCTATCCGCACCGCGCCACGCTCGAAGCGATCCCCAATGTCCAGATCGTGCCGCTCGACGTCACCGACACCGCGTCGGTCGCCGAGCTTGCCGGCGAGATCGGCGGCAAGACGGATATTCTCGTCAACAATGCCCGCTTCGTGCGCCCCGGCGGCATCATGGACCGTGGAGACACCGTGTTCGCCCGCGACGAGATGGAAGTGAATTATCTCGGCCTGATGCGGCTTGCCCAGTCCTTCGGCCCGGCCATGCGCGGGCGCGGCGCAGACGGCGACAACAGCGCCGCCGCTTGGGTCAACATCCTGTCGGTCTACGCTTATTCCAACATGCCGGCCTTTGGCGCGTTCTCCGCTTCCAATGCCGCCGCCTACTCGCTGTCGCAGTGCCTGCGCGCGGAGATGCGGCCCGGCGGCGTGCGCGTGATGAACGTCTATACGGGCCCGACAGACGACGCATGGCACCAGCCCCTGCCGCCACCCAAGGTCGCGCCCGCAGCACTTGCCCGGGCCATCGTCTCCGGCCTCAAAGACGGGCTGGAAGACGTGTTCGTCGGCGATGTGGCCAAAGACCTGATCGAGCGCTGGCGCGCCGGCGCAAAAGTGCTGGAGCGCGAGATGAGCGAAACCGACGGAGGCGGCGCATGAACGTCCACGCAACCGACCCATCCGCCCTTCTGGGCAATCTCGCGGAGGCGCTCGCCACCGGCGCCATCGAGGTGGTGGACCTCACCCACACGCTCGATCAGGATTTTCCGGTCATCGTGCTGCCGCCCGAGTTCGGCCAGTGCGCCCGCTTCCGCATGGAAGAAGTGTCCGCCTATGACCATCGCGGCCCGGCGTGGAAATGGCACAACTTCACCTGCAGCGAGCACACCGGCACCCATTTCGATGCGCCCTCGCACTGGATCTCCGGCCGCGACGTGCCCAATGGCAGCGTCGACGAGATTCCCGCCGAGCGCTTTATCGGCCCGGTCTGCGTGATCGACTGTTCTGACGGCGCTGCCGCCGATGAGGATTTCGAGCTGACGCCGGAAATCATCGAGGCGTGGGAGGCCGAGCACGGCTGCATTCCCGCCGAGAGCTGGGTTCTGATGCGCACCGACTGGTCGAAGCGCCGGGGCGCGGCCTATCTCAACATGCGCGAGGACGGCGCACATTCCCCCGGCCCCACACCGGCGGCGATCCGGCTTCTGGTGGAGAAACGCAGCATTCGTGGTTTCGGCACAGAAACGGTCGGCACCGATGCCGGTCAGGGATCGCACTACACGCCGCCCTACCCGGCCCATTTCTATCTTCACGGCGCAGGCCGCTACGGGCTGCAATGCCTCAACAATCTCGACCGGCTGCCGCCCACCGGGGCCATGCTGATCGCAACCCCGCTCAAGATCAAGAACGGCACCGGCAGCCCGCTGCGCGTGGTGGCGCTCGTGCCCGGCAGGAACTGACACGATGGACAAAGAGCTGACAGCCGTCATCACCGGCGGCAACAAGGGCATCGGCGCGGACCTCGCCCGGACCATGCTGGATGCGGGCTACCGCGTCGTCTCGGTTGCGCGCCGCGCGCCGGAGTTCTCGCATGAACGTCTGAGCTCGGTCGAAGCCGACCTGCTGGACGACACAGCCGTCAGCGCAGCCGCAGCCGAGATCGCCGGCAGGCACGACGTCACCCATTTCGTGCAGAATGCAGGCCTCATCTGGCCGAACCTCATCGAAGACGCCAGCGCCGAAGACATTACCGGCCTCGCCCAGCTTCACCTGGGTTCCGCCCTCACGCTCCTGAAAGCCTTCCTGCCTGCCATGAAGGAACGCCGCTTCGGCCGTGTTCTCTTCAACGGCTCGCGCGCAGCACTGGGCGCACAGACCCGCACCGCCTATGGCGCATCCAAGGCCGGTATGGTGGGTATGGCGCGCACCTGGGCGCTGGAGCTCGCCCCCCACGGCATCACCGTCAATGTGGTGGCGCCCGGCCCGATCCAGACCGACAATTTCTGGGGCATCATCCCGAAGGGCAGCGAGCGGGAGGCAGAGCTTGCCAAACGCATTCCCGTTGGCCGGCTCGGCGCGGTGGAAGACGTCACCAACGCCTTCATGTTCTTCGCCGATCCGAAGGCAAGCTTCGTCACCGGGCAGACGCTCTATGTCTGCGGCGGCGCAAGCGTTGGCAGCATGCAGCTCTGACGCACCCTGTCGTCAGAGCGTGGCGATGACGATGGCGTTGGCCGCGCGCAGAAGCGGGTCGTCCACGCGCTCCCCGAGGCAGGCGAAAAGAAGCCGCGTCGCAGCCTGCGCCTCGCAGATCAGCTCCACCTCGCCAGCCGCCTCGGCCTCGCGCGCGGCATCCGCATGCAGGAGCCCGCCCCCCACCCCGCCGGCGATCAGCGTCCGCGTGACCTGCTCCCGGTCAACGCTGATGATGCGCTCGGGGCGAAAATTGTACCGGCAAAAGAGCGCTTCCGCCGCCTCGCCGCAACATGTGTCCGGGGCCGGGCAGATCCACGGAAAATCCGCCAGCCTGCGCCAGTCGGGACCGTCTTTCGCCACCGCCATTCCCGGCGGGCCCGCAAGATAGATGGCGAACCGCGAAATCTCGACAACGCTCAGATCTTCTTCCGGCTCACCCGTCTCATTGTAGAACCCGGCATCGAGGCTGCCATTGCGAACGCCCTCGGCAATCGAGCGCGACGTACCATGCCGCAGCACCACATCCACCTGCGGATAGCGCTCGGCAAACCCCGTCATCAGATGGCCAAGCGCTTCCGTGCCGGAATTGCACCCCATGCCAAGCCGCAGACGCCCGGTCAGCGTGCTCTTGATCCGCGCCGCCTCCTCGAGAAGCGCACGATGCGCGGCCAGCGTCTGCTCGGCCCTTTCCAGCAGGCGTTCGCCGTCGCGCGTCAGATCCATGCCGCGCGGGGTCCGCTCGAACAGCGCAAGCCCCAGCGTATCCTCCATCGCCTTGATGTGAGCGCTGACGGCAGGCTGGCTGAGATGAACCCGCTCCGAGGCGCGCGTGATGCTCCCCTCGCGGGCAACGGCGACAAATGTTCTCAGCTGCTGGATGTCCATCACCGCGCTCCGCGCCAGATTGGTCTGCATTCATTCCTATACCAGCCCGAGCACATGCCACCACACAAGATCAAGCGGCAGGAGCACGACAAGGCCGATGACGAACAGGGCAAGACACAGGCGCGCGACAGCACCCGCTGGCAGATTGCCCAGCTGCATCGCCATGATCAATGGCGGGGCCTGATAGGGCAGGAACACATTGGAGAAGGCGAGAACCTGCGTCATCAAAACCGTCGTCAGCGGCAGTCCCGTCAGCACGGCCAGTTTCTCCGCCATCGGCGTCATGACTGCGGGAACCCCCGGCAGATTGGTGATCATCGCCACCACCGTCGAGATGCCGGTGAGCATCACCACATTCCAGACCGGCCGGTCGACCGAGAAATCCGCATGCCCGCTCAGCCCCGCCACCACCGCCTCGCCAAGCCCGGTGGACGAGATCACCGCGCCAAGTCCCAGAATGCCGGCAACGAAGAAGAGCGATGCGTAATTCACCTCTTCGTTGATGCACTTTTTCGATGTCAGCCCTGAAGCAGGCCACAGGCAATAAAGCGCCGCCGCCAGCGCAATCCAGCCCGGCGATATCTGATGAAGCGCATCCGTCAGCCACAGCGCGAGGCACAGCGCCAAAACCAGCGCAAGCCGCTTTTCCGCAGGCGTCATGGCCGTCGCCCGGTCATGCGCCGCCGGCTGACGTTGCGGATCGCCATCGGGAAACATCTTCAGGATCAGCACGACCAGCACCCCGGTCTTGAGCAGGCCAAGCACTGGAAAATGCGCCAGCAGGTAGCCCCAATAGGAAAAGCGCGCGCCATAAAGCGTTTCCGCCATGCCGGCCATGATCATGTTCGGCGCGTTTGCAGGCAGGATCGTGAAGGCCGGCAGAAACGTGCCGAAGGCCGCAGCCGCAATCATCCCCGTGCGCCCGTTCGCGCCCGCGCCATAGCCCATGTGATCGGCAAGCCCGATGACGATGGGCAGAAGCAGCACGATCCGGCCAATGGAAGACGGCATCACGAAGGCCAGCGCCAGGCTGAACGCCGTCACCCCCATGATCACCGTGGAATAGCGCGTTCCAAGCATGCCCGAGAGCGCCGCCGCCATGCGCGCGCCAAGCCCCGTGTAACGGATCGAGGCGCCCAGAATGATCCCGCCGAACAGCAGCCAGAAGGTCGATGAATTAAACCCGGAAAACACCGTCTGTGGCGGCGCGATGCCCGACAGCACCGCCACCAGAAAGAACGCCAATGCGGTCCAGTATTCCGGCGCAGCCGCCGTCGCCCACATGCCGATGCAGAAGACGGCGAGCGCCGCCGCAAGCGCCATCGGAACCGGCAGGGAAGAAGCGGCCAGCAGTCCCACAGCGCCCGCTGCAACCGCGATGCCGATTGATTTCAGCGTGTTCCGCGCGGGTCCGCCACCCGGCTGCGCCGCTGCGGGTGATCGCCCGCTCGCCCGCGATAAAGTCTGCTCCGACATGGAATGAACGTGCCTCGTGAAAATACAACGCGGCGACACTGCTCATTTCCGGCCCGCTCAATCCAATCGATTGTTCGGAGGGCCGCCCTCACGAAAACCGAACGCCCGGCCTCAGCCTATCCGGCAACCCGGCGCATCAGCGTCTCCACCGGCCCGTGTTTGAAGGCGCGCGACCAGACAAAGGCGAACACCGCCGAGGCCGCGCAGAAGATCAGCGCCGCCAGAACCGCCGCCTCCGGCGTCTGCCCGCCCAGCATGCCAAGCGCCTCCAGCGCGCCCATGCCCACCACGATATGTGCGATGTAGAGCGTCAGCGTTTGCCGCCCCGCAGGCATCACCGCCCGCATCACCGGAGCCATTGCCGGCCGCTCGGCCAGCGAGAGGCAAAGCCCGATGACCAGGGACGCCACGCCCATCCCCGCCAGCGTGTAGAGCGGCATGGGCGGCACCGGCCCCGTGGTGACCAGATAGGCAAGCTCCGGGTCGATTGCGCCCAGAAGCGGCTGAAGCCGCGCCGCCAGCACTTCCGCCAGAAGAAACGCCGCAAGCCCGCCCAGCGCAAGCGCATTGCGGACGCGCCTTTCGCCAAGATCAAGCCGGCTCAGGATCACGCCGAACAACAGAAAACCAAGCCACGGAATGACCGGATGCCAGCCATTGAAGAAGAGGTTTCGTACAAAGCCCGCCGGCGTCCAGAAATCGGCATAGCTGTAATCCACCCAGTCGCGCCCGGTATCGAAATCCAGCACAAAGTTCATCACCACAAAGGCGATGTTGAGCGCCACGATCACCCAGATCAGCGTCCATGTGCGCAATGGAAGAAGGAAAACGCCGAACAGGAAGTAGAACGCGTAGTAATGCAGAATGTCCGCATCGAAGATGAGGCTGTTCAAGAGGCCGACGACCAGCAGAAACAGCGCCCGCCTGATCGTGTCGGAAACCGTGCGCTCCATGCCCCGCGATGCGGCGAGCCCCAGTCCCAGCCCGGCGAGCACCACGAAGGTGGCCGCCGCCCGCCCTTCCAGCAGCAGCGTCATTCCGGCCAGAAGACCGCCACCGCCTTCAACACCGGCCTCAGCCCCAGCCCCAGCTCCGGCCCCAGCCCCGATCACAATCGTGAAATTCACGATCACCATGCCGACAAAGGCCAGAAAGCGCGCAAGGTCGAGCCCTTCGAAACGGACGCGCGACCGCACATTCCCCATCACAACAGCGTCAGCCATGCCCCGCCACCCCTGCGCCCCGCCACCCCTGCGCCCCGCCGCCACAAACCCAGAAGACCCATCACCGCTTTCTCCAGCCTGCCTGAAACCGATGCACCGCCGGAATCCTGTGGCTATCGCCCCGAATCCCTTGCCGGATCCCTTGCCTCGCCCCACGTCATCCACCAGTATATGAACGGTCGTTCGTTCATTTAGAGATCAAAAGCCGGGACTGCAAGATGGCAGAGAAGACAAAACCCGCCGCACATCCGCGCAAGCTGCAGATCGTGGAGGCCGCGCTGGCCTGTTTTCTGGAAGCTGGCCATCACCAGACGGGCGTGCGCGACATTGCCCGCCGCGCCGGCATCAGCCTTGGCAATCTCTACAATCACTTTTCGGGAAAAGAGGCCGTTCTGGCCGAGATCGCGCGGCTCGAAGCCGATGAGCTTCGGCCATTCTGCACGATTTTGACCGAAGGGCGCGATCCGCATGCAACGCTCAGGCGCTTCGTCAGCGACTACGCCGCCTATGCGTCACGCCCGGAGAATGCGGTGCTTGGTCTGGAAATACTGTCAGAAGCCATCCGCGCCCCCCGGATCGCCGCTCTTTTCTCCGACAACCGCGCAGCGCTGGTAACGGCCCTGGCCGACCTGCTCACCCGCGGCTCAAAGAGCGGCGCGTTCCGCCCATTCGACCACCCAAAAGAAACCGCCCGCCTCCTTCTGGATGTCATCGAAGGCCGCGCGCTCAGAACCCTGCTGGAAGAAAAGCCACAAGCCGGACAGGACGCGCTCTGGAGTTTTGTCGAGGGGGCGGTGGGCGTTTAGCGCCCCCTCAACCACGACTTAACGAGATATAAGTGAAGCTGGCGACGTCACACTTTTTGCTTTTTCTCTTCTATGAGAAGAAGGAGTGAATCGGCCACCTTGTCGATAAAAGCAGACTCCGCCGCAACTTCTTGCGGCCATTTTTCGTATAGAGTTTCATTAAGAAGTGGATAATTCTCCTCAACAGAAAAATCACTATCTATAATAGGAAGTATACGCCCTTTTCTTCCAATATTCAAAGAAATCGCACTATTAAGCTCCTTATTCGTCCAGCCTTTCCTAGAGAAGGTTTCTGACAAAAATGGCACGAAATATGTAGATTTAAGAAGACCGTGATTTATACTATCAACTATCGAATCCCCCCAACCTATACTCGTCTCGTCAAAAAAGACTGAAACCCCGAGCCCCTCAAGCCTATCCTTAAGTCGCCTAACCTTTTCCTTATCTTCGCTAGCATGAGACAAAAATACATCAAACTCACGCACCATTTCAGCAACCTTTATTACCCACTCAGGCCCCTTCAAGCCCGCGATTACCGCAGCCTTGCATAACTTGGCCAAGACCGGATCATCCGCTCCGCGAACTTGTCGTATGAAGGAGAGTTGGCCAGAGACATGGCGCCACATTTGAGCACCATCCGCACCACCCCCAAGCCAAACACCCGAAGCCGCACTCGCCCCATATCGCTTGATGGAATGCAACTTCATCCTTAACCGCGAGACGTCGCGACGCCAGACATTCGCCCTTCGATTAACAACAAGCCCCGTAACTTCCTGACGCTCGTATGGGAAAAGGATTCTAGATTTAGAGTGATTTATCTCAAAACCCGAATGCCTAAAAGCCTCGGTAACTGCCCGCCCCAGATGGACAACCCGATTACCAAATTCAGGCTCCCAACTCTGCACTATATCTGCAGGAACCGCCCTCTTACTAGATGAAATTGTAATATCATCAGCATATCTAGTATACCTAAGCTGAGACCTTGAAGCCACCTCCAATAGCCTTTTATCCAAATTATTAGCGATAATATTTGCCAACAAAGGAGATGTTTTAGCCCCCTGCGGGAGCTGGTCTTTATACGTCGTTATTCGAGCAAGAATTGTTGCAACTCGCCCATTAAAACCAAAATAAGACGATAGAAAAAGCCCGCGGACACGCGCAAAGCCTATCGAAGGATAAAAATCCTTAACATCAATATTCAAGACCCATTTTTGTCTCTCATGATATCTGGCATTTGTCAGAAAAGACTCACCCTTTACAAAACCTTTAACATGCTTCTTGGGGACATAACGAGCCGCTATAACCGCAGCCAGACGATCTTGAGAAAGCGCAAGACCTTTCCGCGGCGACGATATATTTCGAACACCCCCTCGCTTCTTACTTATTTCAAACTCGCGGTAGTAGGTTCCATCTGAGGCATGCTGCACCACGTAAAAAAACTTCTCAGGATCCAGCCCGAGCGCATAGGCTACATCCTTAACAGAGTGGGCGATCTGCAGCCGGAAAAGCGGATCGCTGAAGCTATCTAGCATCTCGGTATTTAAGGCTTGGCCCTCGCTCTTTACCTCTCAACGGATTGCCCGCTGGATCACCCCCAGCCGGCGCGGCGTTGTGTACTGACGTTTCTGCGAGTAGCCGTGGATTCAACGGCTCCAACTAGAAGACCAAGCCTCGATCAAATTATACTTCCACACAAAGAAAATTGTCAACCAACAAGCACGCCATCAGCAAACGTTCTCAGCACAATACAATAAATACCGCCCCATCAAATTATAGACTACACCCCAACTTAACCACTATCATAAAACTAAAAGACCGAGCGAGCATAAGTCCCGCTGGCCGCGCAAGACGCATTTCAAGCGAAAGCTATCCAGACTCAAGGAGACGCGCTTAATGCCTTGGAGAAACAAGCCACTCCGAGCAAAGGGCTGGGATTTATGATGATTTAAATGGCGGAGAGGGAGGGATTCGAACCCCCGATACCCTTGCGAGTATGCCGCATTTCGAGTGCGGTGCTTTCAACCACTCAGCCACCTCTCCGCGAGATGCTGGTCTGCTGTTGCCAGCGCGGCGCACTAGATAACCGGTCACCGCCTCCGACACAAGAGCCAATCTGCGGCATTTTCAACCCGTCAACTTGACCTTGTGGCAAGCTTCCGTTATGGACACGCGTCCTGCGACGTGGGAAAGCCCTGCGCCGCATGGCGTTTAACCCTCAGGACTGACAAAAAGACGGCAGGCCACAAAGTCGTGGACCAAAGCCGGACCGGACACCGAAAGGAAAAAAGATGTTCGCAGTCATTAAAACCGGCGGCAAGCAGTACCGCGTTTCCGCCAACGACCTGCTTCAGGTCGAACTCATCGCCGGCGAGCCCGGTGAGATCATTCAGTTTGCAGACGTTCTCGCCGTTGGCGAGGGCGAAGACGTCGCGTTCGGCGCGCCGCTCGTTGAAGGCGCCAGCGTGGCTGCCGAAGTGGTCGAGCAGGGCCGCGGCAAGAAGGTCATCGCGTTCAAGAAGCGTCGCCGCCAGAATTCGCGCCGCAAGCGCGGTCATCGTCAGCTTCTGACCACCGTGCGGATCTCCGAGATCCTGACGGGCGGTGCGAAGCCGTCGAAGAAGGCAGCCGCCAAGAAAGAAGCCGCGCCGAAGAAGGCCGAAGCAAAGACGGAAGCGCCCGCAGCGGCAGCGCCGCTCTTCACCGCTCCGGCAGGCGAGCCCGACGATCTGACGAAGATCAAGGGCATCGGCCCGGTCGCAGCCGGCCAGCTCGCCGAGCAGGGCATCACCACCTACGCTCAGGTGGCCGCCCTCACCGACGAGGACGTGGTGCGCATCGATGAGGCCATGCCGTTCAGCGCCGACCAGATCAAGGACTGGCGCGAGCAGGCCGCAGAACTGGCGAAATAATCGCCGCAGGGTTGAAATCGGGCGCCTGACGGCGCAATAGGAATACGAGCGCTCTCAAGGGCGCAAAGGAGCAAGCGAAATGGCACACAAAAAAGCTGGTGGTTCGTCGCGCAACGGTCGCGATTCCGAGTCCAAACGCCTTGGTGTGAAGAAGTTCGGCGGCGAGCAGGTTCGCGCCGGCAACATCATCATCCGTCAGCGCGGCACGAAATGGCATCCCGGCACCAATGTCGGCATGGGCAAAGATCATACGATTTTTGCGCTTGAGGCTGGTTCCGTGTCCTTTGCCAAGAAGGCAAACGGCCGAACGTACGTATCTGTAAACCCAATTCTGGAAGCCGCGGAATAGCCGGTCCGCGCACCAAACACCGGCGACCCATCTCGGGGACCGGTGTCTGGACATTCCGGAAATAGGTTCAAAAAGGGGAGATGGGTCGCCATCTCCCCTTTTCTATTGTCCGGAGGAAAAAATGGTCGCCGAAAGTGAAGACATCGAGGGTGAAAGTCCCAGCGTCAGCATAGATTGTCCCGTTCTGGTCACGGAACGCCTCGTCCTGCGCATCCCGCGCGATGACGATGTGACCGAGCTGGTGGAACTCGCCAACAACCGGCATCTGGCCGAAATGCTCGGCCGTCTGCCCAATCCCTATCGCGTTGCCGACGCACACAGTTTTCTGTCCAGCATCCGCGCCGGCGCGATCAGCGGCTGCACCTATGCCATCACCCTGTCCGAAAGCGGCGCCTTCATCGGCTGCGCGGGGCTGGAAAACCGCGCCCACGGTCTTGAGATGGGATACTGGATCGGCGAACCCTACTGGGGGCGCGGCTACGCAACGGAGGCGGCCCACGCCCTGGTGGACCTCGCCTTCCGCGCCACGGATATCGACCGGCTCAATGTTTCCTGCCGCGTCACCAACACCGCCTCGCGCCGCGTCATTCACAAATGCGGTTTCCAGTTTGCCGGTCAGGGCATGATGGATTCCGTGGTGGCCGGCCGGGTGCCCGTCGAGCGCTACCAGCTCGACCGCCGCACCTGGGTCAGCCTCAGGAGCTGGGGCGCATAAGAAATTGATACGAGAGCAGGCAGGCACGCGCGCCCTGTCTGCTCTCGCACTTCAGCGCGCAATGCTGTAGACGGTTCAGCGCAACGTTACGGAAAGACGGTCCAAAACCATGAAATTTCTCGATCAGGCCAAAGTCTATATCCGCTCCGGCGATGGCGGCGCGGGTTCCGTTTCGTTCCGACGCGAGAAATATATCGAGTTCGGCGGTCCCGATGGCGGCGATGGCGGGCGTGGCGGCGATGTCTGGGTGGAGGCCGTTCAGGGTCTCAACACGCTCATCGACTATCGCTACCAGCAGCATTTCAAGGCCCAGACCGGCGTGCACGGCATGGGCCGCAACCGCACCGGCGCGAAGGGCGGCGACGCCATTCTCAAAGTGCCGGCCGGCACCCAGGTCTTCGAGGAAGACAATGAAACGCTGATCTGCGATCTGACCGAGATCGGCCAGCGCTTCAGGCTGGCCAGCGGCGGCAATGGCGGCTTCGGCAACCAGCACTTCAAATCCTCCACCAACCAGGCGCCGCGCCGGGCCAATCCCGGCCTGCCAGGTGAGGAAGCGTGGATCTGGCTTCGCCTCAAGCTCATTGCCGATGCCGGGCTCGTCGGCCTGCCCAATGCCGGCAAGTCCACCTTCCTGGCCACCGTCACGGCAGCCAAACCGAAGATCGCCGACTATCCGTTCACGACGCTGCACCCCAATCTCGGCGTGGTGCGCATCGACGCGCGCGAATTCGTCATGGCCGACATTCCCGGCCTGATCGAGGGCGCGCATGCGGGCGTCGGCATTGGCGACCGCTTCCTCGGCCATGTGGAGCGCACCCGCGTTCTGCTGCATCTCGTTTCCGCACGCGAGGAAGACCCGGCCGCCGTCTACAAGACCATTCGCGGCGAGCTTTCCGCCTATGGCCACGGCCTCACCGACAAGACCGAAGTGGTCGCACTCAGCCAGGTAGATCTTCTGGACGAGGACGCCCGCGCCGAGAAGCAGGCCGCCCTTGCAGAGGCCTGCGGAAAGACGCCCCTCCTCCTGTCTTCCGCCACCGGCGAAGGCGTGCAGGAGGTGCTGCGCGCCCTGATGAAGATCATCCAGGACGCCCGCGCCGAAGAAGAAAACGCCGATGCGGTTGATGAGCGCTGGCAGAAATAGGCAGACCATGACCCGCCCCGCGCTCAACAGTCACCGTCGCATCACGGTCAAAATCGGCTCCGCCCTTCTGGTGGACCGCAAAAAGGGTTTGAAGCGCGAATGGCTTTCCGCGCTTGTCGATGACATCGCCGATCTCAATGCCGATGGCGTCGAGGTTCTGGTGGTGTCGTCCGGCGCCATCGCGCTTGGCCGCACCATCCTCGGCATCGAGCGGCGCACGCTGAAGCTGGAAGAAAGCCAGGCCGCGGCTTCCGTGGGACAGATCGCGCTCGCCGGCGCATGGGACGAGGAGCTGCGCAAGCGCGGGCTCAAATCGGGCCAGATCCTCGTCACGCTCGGCGATACGGAAGAGCGTCGCCGCTATCTCAATGTGCGCGCCACCGTCTCCACCCTTCTCAAGATGGGCGTCGTACCCGTCATCAACGAAAACGACACGGTCGCCACCAGCGAAATCCGCTATGGCGACAATGATCGCCTCGCCGCCCGCGTCGCCACCATGCTCGGCGCTGACCTTCTGGTTCTGCTCTCCGATGTGGACGGGCTCTACACCGCGCCGCCGGCCAGCGATCCCGATGCGCAGTTCATCCGCGTGGTCGACGCCATCACGCCGCAGATCGAGGCCATGGCCGGCGCTGCTGCTTCCGAGCTTTCGCGCGGCGGCATGCGCACCAAGCTCGACGCCGGGCGCATCGCCACGGCGGCTGGCACGTCCATGATCATCGCCTCGGGCACACGGCTCAATCCGCTGGCCGCGATCGACAGCGACGCCCGCTCCACCCTCTTCAGGGCAAGCACGACACCCGTGCGCGCCTACAAGACATGGATCGCCGGCCAGCTTGAGCCCGCCGGCACAATCGGCGTGGATGCCGGCGCGGTTCTGGCGCTTGCTGCCGGAAACTCGCTTCTGCCAGCGGGCGTCACACAGGTTTCGGGCAGTTTCGCCCGTGGCGACACGGTTGCCATTCACGGCCCCGACGGGCGCGAGGTCGCCCGTGGACTGGTTGCCTATGATGCCGCCGATGCCGTAAAAATCGCCGGCCTGAAAACTAGCGAAATCGGCAAGGCTCTGGGCTACGAAGCACGCAGCTCCCTGATTCACCGGGACGACTTGGTATTGGGGAGGGGATAGCTAGGATGTATCGGCGACCTTCATCAAACGTGGAGCAGAGCGAGCAAGCCGATGCAAAAGCTCTTCGGAAGATCACTGCAGCCATAGTATTTTCTACGGCAATTATTTTTTTTAAAAAACTCAAAAACGACAAAGATTCAATATCTTTTTTGGGATTTAGCTTCGAATCAATAGAGCATAGCCACGTTATAGGACTTATATATGCAATTATATTAATAAATATATTGATGTTTATGCATTATACAATGACAATATTTGCCTTTGGTCCATACAAATTACAATTAAAACTCTCAGAGAGATTAATATACGGAATAAGAAATCTGTTAAGCGCAAAATACAAACCAAGAGCAGCAAAAAAAAATTGTACGCTTCATAATAACGCTTGCAATGCTCCCCTCAGTCATAGCTGCAATATTGGGGTTATACGTTATATCACTCGGCCTATATCTCGGATTTAGCGACTTCATAAAATTGATCGAAGCAGTATGGACATGACCCCCTCTAACTCTCAAATTGAAGCACAGATGCCTAGAACACCGGACATCGCCGCGCTGATGAACGATCTCGGTGCGCGCGCCCGCGCCGCCGCCGGCCCGTTGTCCATCGCCACGCCAGACGAGAAGAACGCCGCGCTGGAAGCCATGGCCGATGCGCTCACGCGCAATGAGGCGGCGATCCTTGAGGCCAACCGCGAAGACATGGCGCGCGGCGAGGAAGCCGGCCTGTCGCCTGCCCTCCTCGACCGGCTGAAGCTTGATCCCGCGCGCATCGCCGCCATTGCAGAGGGCATGCGCGCCATCGCCGCGCTGAAAGACCCGGTCGGCAGCGTGATCGCCGCATGGGATCGCCCCAACGGTCTTCAGATCGAGCGCGTGCGCACGCCGCTCGGCGTCATCGGCGTCATCTATGAAAGCCGCCCCAACGTGACCGCCGATGCCGGCGCGCTGTGCCTCAAGGCCGGCAATGCGGTGATCCTGCGCGGCGGTTCCGATTCCGCGCGCTCGTCCGCCGCCATCCATGCCTGCCTCGTCGAAGGACTTGAGAAGGCCGGCCTGCCCGCCGACGCCATCCAGCGCGTGCCGGTCACCGACCGCGCCGCCGTTGGCGAGATGCTGAAAGGCCTCGGCGGCAATGTCGACGTCATCGTGCCCCGCGGCGGGCGCAGCCTCGTCGAGCGCGTCCAGAGCGATGCGCGTGTCCCCGTTTTCTCCCATCTGGAAGGCATCTGCCACCTTTACCTCGACCGCTCGGCCGACACCGACATGGCGGTCTCCATCGCCGTCAACGCCAAGATGCGGCGCACCGGCATCTGCGGCGCGGCTGAAACGCTGCTGTTGGATCGCGCTGCGGCCGACCGCCTTCTCACGCCCGTTCTGACCGCGCTGCAAGAAGCCGGCTGCGCCATTCGCGGCGATGAAGAGGTCTGCGCCCGCTTTGCTTCGGCAACACCCGCGACCGAAGAGGACTGGGGCACGGAATATCTCGACGCCATCATTTCGGTGAAGCTGGTCGACGGGGTCGATGAAGCCATCCGCCATATCGGCACATGGTCCTCGCACCATACCGAGGCCGTCGTCGCGGAAGATGCGGCAGCCGTTGAGCGCTTCTTCAACGAGATCGATTCCGCCATTCTGCTGCACAACGCCTCCACCCAGTTCGCCGATGGCGGCGAGTTCGGCATGGGCGCGGAGATCGGCATTGCCACCGGCAAGATGCATGCGCGCGGGCCGGTGGGCGTCGAACAGCTCACCTCGTTCAAATATCGCGTTCGCGGCTCCGGCCAGACCCGGCCCTGAGCGGCCGCTTCGCGATGCAGCAGTCCGACGAGAACAGCACGATCAGCACGCCGACGCCATCGGTGCCGGCGCGCTATCTGCGCATGCCGCATGTGGAACGCGGCATGGCGGTCGGCCTGTTTGGCGGCTCGTTCAACCCGCCCCATGCCGGTCATGCGCTGGTGGCTGAGATCGCCATGCGGCGGTTACGGCTCGACCAGCTCTGGTGGATCGTCACCCCCGGCAATCCGCTGAAGAGCCATCGCGAACTCGCACCTCTTGCCGAACGGATCGCCCTTTCGGAGAAATGCACCACCGACCCGCGCGTGAAGGTCACCGCATTCGAGGCCGGCCACCGCGTCCGCTTCACGGCGGATACGATCAAGCTGGTTCAGGCGCGCAATCACGGCGTGAACTTCGTCTGGATCATGGGGGCGGACAGCCTGCGCGACTTCCATCGCTGGGAGCGCTGGCGCGATATCGCGCAGTCCATGCCCATCGCCGTGATCGACCGTCCGGGCGCAACGCTCGCCTTTCTCTCATCCACCATGGCGAAGACATTCGACCATGCCCGCATAGACGAGGACGACGCGCCGATCCTCGCCAGAAGCAAGCCGCCGGCCTGGACATTCATCCACGGTCCGCGCTCCCCGCTCTCCTCGACCGCAATCAGAAATGCGGCAAAAGGGGCGCAATAACCGCTAAAGCTCGCAAAACATGTGATCGGCGGATGTCTTGAAACTGTAAGGAGACTCTGCCTATCTATTGGATACCGTAGGACATGCGTCCACGGTGAGCTTGTTCTTATTGGAAAGGAAAGACACTGAGAACAGCAACCACGAAGAAGGCCGACACCGTGCCTTCGCCGGCCGAGGCCAGCCGAAACCTGGTTTCCCAGGCCGTTGAAACAGCCCTCACGAGTCTTGAAGACTCGAAGGCGGAAAACATCGTCTCCATCGACATCCAGGGCAAGTCCCCGCTCGCCGATCACATGATCATCGCGTCGGGACGCTCGCATCGACACGTCGCTGCGGTCGCGGATCACCTGATCCGTGCCTTGAAGGAAGCCGGCTGCGGCAATGCAAAGGTCGAAGGCCTTGCAAGCGCCGACTGGGTTCTGGTCGATACGGGCGACATCGTCGTTCATGTCTTCCGTCCGGAAGTTCGGGAATTCTACAACATCGAAAAGATGTGGCAGACGCCCGATCTTGAGCCCGGTCTTGAGCCCGGTCTTGAGGATGAAACGGTTCACTGACCGCCGTCTTTTTTGACGGCGTTTGTGGGCTCCTCCGCCCACCGGGCAGAGAGGCTGGAATGCATATTGGGATTTGCGCCGTGGGCCGGATGAAAGCCGGCCCCGAGAGGGATCTGGCGGACCGTTATCTGGACCGCTTCTCCAAGGGCGGCCCGGCCATCGGGCTTGAATTCTCCGGCGTCAGCGAGATCGCTGAAAGCCGCGCCAAATCCACCGACGAAAGACGGCGCGAAGAGAGCCGCAAGATCGCGCAGATGCGCCCGGAAGGCTCGGCGCTCTTCCTGCTCGACGAACGCGGCAAGAACCTCACCTCCCGGGAACTGAGCCAGGCCATCGCGGATCTGCGTGATGAAGGCCGGCGGCATCTTTCCATCGTCATTGGCGGGCCGGACGGGCACGATCCCGAGTTGCGGCGCATGGCAGACCGGACCATCGCGTTCGGCGCGCAGACATGGCCGCACCAGATCGTTCGGGTGATGCTGGCCGAACAGATCTACCGTGTTTCCACCATTCTTTCAGGCCATCCCTATCATCGGGACTGAACGGCTCCACGAACAGTTCGGTGCGCCCGGATGGGCGCTCAGACGGACGCACGGCGATCAGGCAAGCCGGCGCAACCCGCCTGCATTGACAACGGGGAAAACACAACCAAAAATTGCGCGGCAATTCCCGTATGGTTGATGCTTCCTTAAGAAAGCGACGCCTATACTGCCCGAATGCGATTTCCCGACCGCGCGAAAACAGCAGACCAAGGATGATGAAAGCGCACATGCCGCGCCCGCCCTTTTCCAGGATCAGGACAGCAGCAGCCGCTGCGACCTGCCTTTGCGTCCTGACCGCCTACGCCGCGGCGCAGGACGGCATAGAGGTTCTGGAAACGCAGCATGGCAAGACGCAGACCGAATTTCAGGACATCAACCGCGAGATGGCGCTGACCGAGCAGCGCCTCGCCGAAATCGCATCCGAGATCGACGCCATCAAGGATGACAATGCGGCCATCACCGCAGCCCTCATCCAGGCCGCCAAGACCGAGCGCAAGCTTAGCGAAGACATCGACGCCATTTCGCTGCGTCTCACGGAACTGCGCCATCAGGAAGGCTATCTGCGCGAATCGCTGCAATCGCGCCGCGGCGTTCTGGCCGAGGTTCTCGCAGCGCTCCAGCGCATGGGCCTGAACCCGCCACCGGCAATTCTCGTGCGCCCGGAAGACGCGCTCGCCTCCGTGCGCAGCGCCATTCTGCTCGGCGCGGTCGTGCCGGAGCTGCGGGTCGAGACGGAAATCCTCATCGGCGACCTGAAAGACCTCTCGCGCATCGTCACATCCATCGAAAGCGAGCGCGACAAACTTCAAAAAACCGTGACCGAACAGGTCGAGGAAAAGAAACGCCTGTCGCTTCTGCTTGATGAAAAGAAGCGCCTGCAGCAGGATGCCGAAAGCCGCATGGCCACCGAGCAGCGCGAAGCCGAGGCGCTGGCCGCCCGCGCCACCAGCCTGCAGGAGCTGATCGGCTCGCTGGAAACCGAGATCGCATCCCTGCGCAAGGCCGAGGCAGAGCGCGCAAGGCGCCTTAATCAGCCGACTTCGCCGGAACACCGGCTAAGTGCCGGCGCATCCTTCGCCAAGCGCACGGGCGGCGTGGCCCTGCCCGTGTCCGGCCAGTTCGGAGCGCGATTCGGTGAAGATGACGACACCGGGGCGCGCCTTCAGGGCGACATTCTAAGAACACAATCGGGCGCAATCGTTACCGCGCCTGCGGGGGCGACGGTTCTGTACGCGGGACCGTTCCGTTCCTATGGTCAGCTATTGATACTCAACGCCGGCGACGGTTATCATATCGTGCTTGCCGGCTTAGAGAAGGTAAGCGTGACGCTGGGGCAATCCGTTTTGGCGGGCGAACCAATCGGCATGATGGGGGATGCTCGCCTGGCAAGCATCGCAGGACCGGGGACTGAGAACGTCACACCGGAGCTGTATGTGGAGTTCAGGAAGAACGGAAAACCGATCAATCCTAAACCCTGGTGGGCTCCGGGACACTCTGGAAGGACAGGAAATGAAACGTAACTTGTCGCTATTGTTTGCCGGCGCCCTGATGGGCGCCTCTGCGGTCTCGCTCCTTCACGGTACGAGTGGCTTCTCTGCGAACGCCGCCGGTTCCGAGACCTACCGGCAACTCGCGATCTTCGGCGACATCTTCGAGCGTGTGCGCGCCCAGTATGTGACCCCGCCGGATGACAAGAAGCTGGTGGAGAGCGCCATCAACGGCATGCTCACCTCGCTCGACCCGCATTCGTCCTATCTCGACGCGGACGCCGCCAAGGACATGCGCGTGCAGACCAAGGGCGAGTTCGGCGGCCTCGGCATCGAAGTCACCATGGACAGCGAGCTGGTCAAGGTGGTTGCGCCCATCGACGACACGCCCGCCGCACGCGCCGGCGTTCTGGCCGGTGACCTGATCTCCGCCATCGATGGCGAGGAAGTGCGCGGCATGTCGCTCAACGACGCCGTCGACAAGATGCGCGGCGCGGTCAACACGCCCATCGAACTCACCATCATTCGCGAAGGTGCGGACAAGCCCATCGATCTCACCATCGTGCGCGACATCATCAAGGTGAAGGCGGTCAAATACCGCGTCGAAGAGGATGTCGGCTATCTGAAGATCACCTCCTTCACGGAGAAGACCTTCGATGACCTGATGACCGCCATCGACACGATCAGCGAAGAAGTGCCGGACGATCAGCTCAAGGGCTATGTGCTCGACCTGCGCCTCAATCCGGGCGGCCTGCTTGATCAGGCAGTCAGCGTCTCCGACGCCTTCCTGGATCGCGGCGAGATCGTCTCCACCCGCGGCCGCGAGGCCAATGAGATTGCCCGCTTTGATTCGCGGCCCGGCGATGTTCTGAACGGCAAACCGGTCATCGTGCTCATCAATGGCGGCTCGGCCAGTGCTTCGGAAATCGTTGCCGGCGCGCTGCAGGACCACCGCCGTGCGACGGTTCTGGGTACCCAGTCCTTTGGCAAGGGCTCGGTCCAGACGATCATCCCGCTCGGCGAGAACGGCGCTCTGCGCCTCACCACCGCGCTCTACTACACGCCGTCCGGCGAATCGATCCAGGGCAAGGGCATCACGCCCGACATCAAGGTCGATCAGCCCCTGCCCGAGGAATTACAGGGCCGGGATCTGCGCCGGGGCGAGTCCGACCTGCGCGGTCACATCAAGGGTGAGGAAGAAAGCGACGAGGGTTCCGGCTCCATCGCCTATGTGCCGCCGGAGCCCAAGGACGACATGCAGCTCAAGGCAGCGCTTGAACTGCTGCGCGGCGAGAAAACCGATCCCGCTTTCCCGCCAAATCCCGACAAGGCGGTCATGAACCGCTAGAGCCATTTCAGGAAAAGGGGAAACCGGATTCCACTTTTCGGTCCGATGCTCTAAACATCTTTTGTCACCGCCGGTTTCTCGCAAACCGGCGGTGACATTCTGGCGACACAGACCGCCAGTAACACGAATTTTGCGCATGGCTGCCTTCTGGCCGCCCTACGTTTGGAAAGACAGAATTTTGACGCCGCGTCCGCCTTCTTAGAAGACGAGGACCGGTCTGGTTTCTGGCCTCGGCCATCGTGACGGGTGGGTATGACTTCCGGGAAAAAAGACATCGATCGCCCGCTGGGCCACGACAAGCGCCCGAACAAGCGCCCAGACAAGCCTAAGCGCCGGGGCGCCTTCACCACCGGCCGCATCGTCACCGCTCTCGCCGCCATTGCGGTTCTCGGCACGTCCACGGCTGTCGCCCTGCGCGATCGCCCTTTCCGCAGCCCTTCTCCTGTCTCCGTCACGTCACCCGTGGAAGAGACCGTCGTGCGGTCCTCCGGGTCTGACACGGCAACGGCCACGCCCGCATCCGGCGCGCCCGATGCATCGATCACCCGTCTTCAGCCGGAAGAAACGTCCGAAAACGGCGTCATCATCATTCGCGATCCTTCGGCCATGGGCCAGCATCCGCGTCTGGCGCATCTGCCCGACCGGGCGCTGATCGAGGAGTCCGAGACAGGCCCCCTGCCCGTGCGCGATGCCGGCGGCCGGCGGCCCTTCGATGTTTATGCCCGCTCCTGGTCGGGCACGCGGGGCGCGCGCATCGCCATCATCATCGGCGGGCTGGGCCTTTCGCAGACAACCACGGAATACGCCATCGAGACGCTCCGCCCGGAGATCACCCTGGCGTTCGCACCGGCGGGCAACAGCCTGTCACGCTGGATGCAGCAGGCCCGCAAGGAAGGCCATGAGGTCATTCTGCAGGTGCCCATGGAGCCCTTCGGTTATCCGACGCAGAACCCGGGCCGCAACACGCTCACGCTGGATGCATCCCCCAGCCAGAACATGTCGCGCATGCGCTGGGCGCTTTCCCGCCTCACCAACTATACGGGCGTGATGAACTATATGGGCGGACGCTTCACGGCCGATGACGAAGCCATGGGCGATGTCATGGCGGAGCTTGGCCAGCGCGGTCTGATGTATATTGATGATGGCACATCCGCGCGCAGCGTCGCGCAGGATCTCGCCCTTCAGGAGGGCGTTCCTTTTGCCGCGTCCGACGCACTCATCGACCCGACCGGCAAGAACCGTCGCCCCGAGCGCGCCGAAATCCTCAAGAAACTTGATGAACTCGAGCGCATCGCACGCGCCAGAGGCTACGCCATCGGCACAGGCTCTGCATTCGACGAGACCATCGACGCCGTAGCGTCATGGTCCAATGAAGTCACCGGACGCGGAATCGAGCTCGTTCCCGTCTCGGCCGTCGCCGCCGATCCTCAACCACGATAGAAACGGAAATCGTCCGCATGGCCGAGAACACAAAGAACGCAGCCGATCTGCCCTATCGCCCCTGCGTGGGCATCATGGTGCTCAACGACAGGGGCCTTGCCTGGGCGGGCCGCCGCATCGTTCAGCCCGAAACGGATGAGTTATCCGGCGCAACACAACTCTGGCAGATGCCCCAGGGCGGCGTCGACAAAGGCGAAGAGCCCCGCGAGGCGGCCTATCGCGAACTCTATGAAGAGACCGGCATGAAGTCCGTGTCGCTTCTCGCCGAAACGCCCGACTGGATCACCTACGAACTGCCCGAACATCTCCTTGGCATAGCCCTCAAGGGAAAATATCGCGGGCAGAAGCAGAAGTGGTTCGCCTTCCGCTTTGAAGGCCCCGATTCGGAGATCGCCATCAACCCGCCGCCCGGCGGACATGAAGCCGAGTTCGACATGTGGGAATGGAAGCCGATGACCGATCTGCCGGGTCTGATCGTTCCCTTCAAGCGTAAGGTCTATGAGAGCGTCGTCTCCGCCTTCCGCCACCTCGCACCCTGAGGCGTCCCGGCACTTTCGCCAGCTACTTCTGGATAGCTTCAACGGCGATCACGGTCTGCCCGCGGACCGGTTCGCCGCGCAGCTTCAATGCTCCATTGGCGCGATAGTTCTGAAACTGCGCCGGCAAACCCTTTCCCGCACCCAATTCCGGTGTCGTCTGCATATGCACGTGAAGGTGGGGCTCTGACGAGTTCCCGCTGTTGCCACAGCGGCCGATCTCCTGCCCCTCATCGACATGCTCCCCGCCGCTCACGGCAACCGAGCCGTTGCGCAGATGCGCCAGGAAGATGAACTCTTCATTGCCCAGATCAAGCACCACATGGTTGCCCGCCGGCCGGTCTGCATCCATCTCGCCCAGAGGCTGGTCCGGCAGCCCGTCAACACGGGCAACGACCGTGCCCTCTGCCGGCGCCAGAATGGGCTCGTCCCAGCAGTAATAGTCCGTGAGCGCCGTACCATCCCCCGTGTGGGTTTTGCCCGCGCGCTGGATTACGAAGTCATAGGCAAAGCGCTGGCCCTCATCTGCGGCATGGTAGTTTTCTTCCACCGAGCGCCCACCCCAGAAGACCTTCCAGTAGCCGGCGAAGGGCAGACGCAGCGCAGCCTGTGTCTGATAGTCGAGATAGGCGGAATCCGCCTCCACGGGCACACGCCGCACGTAAAAGCCCTCGATCCCGTCATCCTGACCGAAGCTCCATTGCCAGATGAGATCCGAACCGTTCTCGTGCCCGGCACGGCGGCGGTAGGTCCGCAGTCCGTCTTTCTCTTCCGTCAGCTCTTCATGAACCGACACTTCGGGGCCGTAGGCGCTGTTGATGGACGCCTGAAACCCTTTCAGATGATAGAGATCGCCAAGCGCCGACTGCATTCGCTCCGACATGTGCTGCCAGACCTCTTCAGCGGACCCTTTCTGGAAGATGTCGGTAAATTGCCGGCCAAGCGTGGCCGTTTTCGGATCAAGTTCCTCCGCCACGCCCGGGCTCGCAGCCACAACGACCATGAGCCAGCAAAGAAACCGCACCACCCTGCGCAATGCCATGAAGTATACCCCTGCCTTTCACAATAGAAAGCAGGCTAACAAAAAAGCCGGGCATTGGCCCGGCTGTTTTCGCACCATATACGCCTGCCGATCAGGCAGGCAGAATGGCACCCTCAAGGGTCGTCAGCTGATGCAGGAAGTCTTCGGCACGCAGACGCGCCTCGTGATCCCCGGCATCTTCCAGATCCTCGCGGGCCTCCTGAATGCGGCGCGCGATATCTTCGCGGTTGATGTCATCCACATGCACAGCCGATTCGGCGAGAACCGTGCAGCCATCGGGCAGAATGTCGGCAAAGCCGCCAAACACCACATAGCGTTCGGTCTTGCCGCCAGCCGTCACTGCAACGACGCCCGGCTTGATGCTGGTCATCGTCGGCGCATGTGTGGCCATCACGGTCAGTTCGCCCTCAGTGCCGGGAATGACAACCGATTCGACGTCCTGGGAAACCAGGAGCCGCTCGGGCGAGACCAGATCGAATTTGAAGGATTGAGCCATCGTGTCCTACCGGTTTGGCATGAAGGCGGGAGGCCCGAACGGACCTCCCGGTCATTGCCTTGATCAGGCCGCTTCGGCGGCCAGCTTCTGGGCCTTCTCGACGGCCTGCTCGATGGTGCCGACCATGTAGAAGGCAGCTTCCGGCAGGTGATCGTACTCACCGTCACACAGACCCTTGAACGAACGGATCGTGTCTTCCAGGTCCACGAACAGACCCGGCGCGCCGGTGAAGACCTCGGCCACGTGGAACGGCTGCGACAGGAAGCGCTCGATCTTACGGGCGCGGGCAACCGTGAGCTTGTCCTCTTCGGAAAGCTCGTCCATGCCGAGAATGGCGATGATGTCCTGAAGCGACTTGTAGCGCTGGAGGATCTCCTGGACCTGACGGGCCACGCGGTAGTGCTCCTCACCGACGATCATCGGGTCAAGCATGCGCGAGGTGGAGTCCAGCGGATCCACGGCCGGGTAGATACCCTTTTCCGAGATGGCGCGGTTCAACACGGTCGTTGCGTCCAGGTGGGCGAACGAAGCTGCCGGCGCCGGGTCGGTCAAGTCATCGGCGGGCACGTAAATGGCCTGCACCGAGGTAATCGAGCCCTTGGTGGTCGTGGTGATGCGTTCCTGCAGGGCGCCCATGTCGGTCGCCAGCGTCGGCTGGTAACCGACAGCCGAAGGAATACGGCCGAGAAGAGCCGACACCTCGGAGCCCGCCTGCGTGAAGCGGAAGATGTTGTCCACGAAGAACAGAACGTCCTGGCCCTGGTCGCGGAAATGCTCGGCAACCGTCAGACCGGTCAGAGCAACACGGGCGCGTGCGCCGGGCGGCTCGTTCATCTGGCCGAACACGAGGGCGCACTTGGAGCCTTCGGTGGAGCCGTTGTTCTTTGCCGGGTCCTGGTTCACGCCGGACTCGATCATCTCGTGGTAGAGATCGTTGCCCTCACGGGTACGCTCGCCAACGCCTGCGAACACGGAGTAACCGCCGTGCGCCTTTGCGACGTTGTTGATCAGTTCCTGAATGAGAACGGTCTTGCCAACGCCGGCGCCGCCGAACAGGCCGATCTTGCCGCCCTTCGCGTACGGTGCGAGCAGGTCAACGACCTTGATGCCCGTGACCAGGATCTCGGCTTCCGTGGACTGATCCACATATTCCGGAGCCGGCTGGTGAATTGCGCGAACGCCGTCGCCCTTGACCGGGCCGGCTTCGTCGATGTCTTCGCCAACCACGTTCATGATGCGGCCGAGCGTTGCGTCGCCAACCGGCACCGAGATCGGGCTGCCCGTGTCACGGACTTCCATGCCGCGCACCAGACCCTCGGTGGAGTCCATGGCGATGCAGCGAACCGTGTTCTCGCCGAGATGCTGAGCCACCTCAAGCACGAGGCGCGTGCCGTTGTTCTCGGTCTCAATTGCGTTCAGGATCGCCGGCAGGTGATCTTCGAACTGCACGTCGACAACGGCGCCGATAACCTGGCGGATCGTGCCGGCCGAGCCGGTTGCTTTCGTTGCTGCGCTGGACGATGCCGAGCGGGTGGAAGCCGCCTTGCGCGCCGGGGCCGCCTTCTTGGCGGCGGTCGCGGACGCCGTCTTCGGGGTCGCTGCTTTGGCCATTTTCGTTTAACCTCTTCGGTCCGTTAGAGCGCTTCCGCGCCCGAAATGATTTCGATGAGTTCCTTGGTGATCTGCGCCTGGCGCTGGCGGTTGTAGGTGATCGAAAGCTTGTCGATCATCTCGCCTGCGTTGCGCGTCGCGCTGTCCATGGCGGTCATCTTGGCACCCATCTCGCCGGCCGCGTTCTCCAGGAGCGCGCGGAAGATCTGAACCGCGATATTGCGCGGGATCAGATCGGCAAGAATGGCGGGCGCGTCAGGCTCGTACTCGTAGACTGCGTCAGAACCCTGGCCCTCGTCCCCGGCGGGAACGGCAGCCGGGATGATCTGCAGTGCGGTCGGCACCTGCGACATCACCGATACGAACTCGGAATAGAACAGCGTGCAGACGTCGAACTCGCCCTTTTCGAACAGGCCGATGACCTGACGGGCGACGTCGTTCGCGTTGTCGAAACCGATCTTCTTGACCTCGCGGAGATCCACGCGGTCCATGATCAGATCGCCATGATCGCGACGCAGGACATCATAGCCCTTCTTGCCGACGCACAGCACTTTCACCGTCTTGCCTTCGCCAAGCAGCGCGCGGATATGCTCGCGCGCCTTCTTGGCGATCTGGCTGTTAAAGCCACCGCAAAGACCACGCTCGGCGGTGCAGACCACCAGAAGATGCGTTTCGTCCTTGCCGGTACCTGCCATCAGCGGCGGCGCGTCGTTGCCCGACACGGCGCCGGCGATGTTGGTGAGCACGGCCCCCATGCGTTCCGCATAGGGCCGCGCAGCCTCGGCCGCCTCCTGGGCGCGCTTCAGTTTCGCCGCGGCGACCATCTGCATCGCCTTGGTGATTTTCTGCGTCGCCTTGACCGAGGCGATTCGGTTGCGAAGTTCCTTAAGGGAAGCCATGCTCGCTTAGCCTCAGGCGAAGTTCTTGGCGAATGCGTCGATCTGTGCCTTGAGCTTCTCACGCAGATCGTCGGAAAGCGCCTTTTCCTTACGGATCGCATCAAGCACGTCCTTGCCGTCCGCACGCATGTGCGAAAGCAGGCCCTGCTCGAAACGGGTGACATCGGCAAGCGGAAGCTTGTCGAGGTAGCCATTCACACCGGCAAAGATCACGGCAACCTGCTCTTCCGTCTTCAGCGGCGAGAACTGCGGCTGCTTCAGGAGTTCGGTCAGGCGTGCACCGCGGTTGAGCAGGCGCTGGGTCGAGGCGTCGAGGTCAGAACCGAACTGCGCGAACGCAGCCATTTCACGGTACTGGGCGAGCTCACCCTTAATGGAGCCGGCAACCTGCTTCATCGCCTTGATCTGGGCTGCGGAGCCGACGCGCGACACCGACAGACCGACGTTCACGGCCGGGCGGATGCCCTGGAAGAACAGGTTGGTCTCGAGGAAGATCTGACCGTCGGTGATCGAGATCACGTTGGTCGGAATGTAGGCCGACACGTCGTTCGCCTGCGTCTCGATGACCGGCAGAGCCGTGAGCGAGCCGGAGCCCTGCTCGTCGTTCATCTTCGCCGCGCGCTCGAGCAGGCGGGAGTGCAGGTAGAAAACGTCGCCCGGGTAAGCTTCACGGCCCGGCGGGCGGCGCAGCAGGAGCGACATCTGACGGTAAGCAACGGCCTGCTTGGACAGATCGTCATAGGCGATCACGGCGTGCTTGCCGTTGTCGCGGAAGTACTCGCCCATGGCGCAGCCGGCGAACGGAGCCAGGAACTGCATCGGAGCGGCGTCGGAAGCGGTGGCGGCGACGATGATCGAGTATTCGAGAGCGCCGCGCTCTTCCAGAACCTTCACCAGCTGTGCAACCGTGGAGCGCTTCTGGCCAACGGCAACATAGACGCAGTAGAGCTTCTGGCTCTCGTCGTCACCGTCGTTGAGCGGCTTCTGGTTGAGGAAGGTGTCGAGAACGATGGCGGTCTTGCCGGTCTGGCGGTCGCCAATGATCAGCTCGCGCTGGCCGCGGCCAATCGGGATCAGGGCGTCAACGGACTTCAGACCGGTCGACATCGGCTCGTGAACCGATTTGCGGGGAATGATGCCCGGCGCCTTCACGTCAACGCGGGCGCGCGCTTTTGTCTTGATCGGGCCCTTGCCGTCGATCGGGTTGCCAAGCGCGTCAACAACGCGGCCGAGCAGCTCCGGACCGACCGGAACGTCCACGATGGCGCCCGTGCGCTTCACCGTGTCGCCTTCTTTAATGTCACGGTCGCTACCGAAGATAACGACGCCGACATTGTCGACTTCCAGGTTGAGCGCCATGCCGCGGATGCCGCCTGGGAACTCCACCATCTCACCGGCCTGGACATTGTCCAGACCATAGACGCGGGCAATGCCGTCGCCCACGGAGAGCACCTGGCCAACTTCTGAAACTTCGGCTTCCTTGCCGAAGTTCTTTATCTGATCCTTCAGAATTGCGGAAATTTCCGCCGCACGGATGTCCATCAGCCGACCTCTTTCAGTGCAAGCTTGAGCGAATTAAGTTTGGTTTTGAGCGATGTGTCGATCTGGCGCGAGCCCATCTTGACCACCAGCCCGCCGAGAATGGAGGGATCAACGGAAACGTTGATCGAAACGTCCTTGCCAGCCACTGCCTTGAGGGCGGCCTTCAGTTCCTTCTCCTGCGTCGCGTTGAGCGCGTGCGCCGCAACCACGTCCGCCGTCGTCTCACCGCGATCTTCTGCGGCGATATGGCGGAATGCGCGGATCATCTGCGGAACGGCGAACAAACGCCGGTTCTGCGCAACGACACGCAGGAAATTGCCGACCAGGCCCGAAATCCCGGCCTTGTCGAGAACGGCGCTGATCGCCTTCAGCTGGTCGTCAGCCGAGAACACGGGGCTCTCGACGAGACGCTGCAGGTCGTCGCTGCCTTCAAGAAGTTTCTCGAAGCGGTCGAGGTCAGCCTCGACTGTGGAAATCGCCTTGGCTTCCTTCGCCAGTTCAAAAAGCGAACCAGCGTAGCGCCCTGCCATTCCGGAAATCATGGAGCCAGATTGTGCCACGGGATGGTCTTCTCTCACGCCTAGAAGGCCACAAGATTTTATGCTGGAGCTACCTGCTCGGGCTAAATCTCTGACCTGATTGAATTTTTCCCCTCGCAAAAAGACATAGGACATGCCTTCCTGCTGAAAGCCGATTGCCGTCTAGCACAGGCTTCCGAGAGTCGCAACACGCATAGACCCCGCCATAACGGTTGCTTTGTCGCAGTTTCGACGCATTTTTATTCCGTCAGGCCACGAATCCCATGACAAATGCCAGCGGAAGCACCGCCAGAACGAGCGACAGAACAAGAAACACCCAGCTGTAGAGAGCCTTCGCTCCATCCGACAACATCGAGATCACGCAGCCGAAGACCGACACGGTCCAGGCCGCGCCAAGCGCCAGATAGATGAAGGGCTGCGCCAGCATCATCGCCGCCAGTCCGAAGCCGATATAGAAACCGCCAATGATGGCGCGCGGCACCACAAGCATCTCGGTGCGTTCCGCCGCCGGCTGCAGCCTGAAAAGCTTCAGCGCCAGCCGCGGCATGAACATCACGAACAGGCCGATGAGAATCGTCACCGCCGCTGCGGACCATGCCAGCCATTCGCCCTGGGTTACCGGCCAGGGAAAGGACAACGCCATCAGAACCTCCTTGGTTGTGTTGCAGGCAAACATGCCCGCGTCGCGCTTTCGGCCCTCTTAAACCGTATTGCGGTCACAGCGGCATAGCAGCGATGCCACACTTCACAGGAAACTCTGCTCACAGGAAACTCTGCGGATCGATGTCCACCTGCACACGCACGGAGCCGCGCGGCTTCGGGCCGGCCTTCAAAAGATCACGCAGAAAACCCTGAATGTCCGAGCGGCGCGCGCCGTGCACAAGAAGCCGGAACCGATGCCGCCCGGCCACCACGGCAAGCGGCGCTTCGGCCGGTCCCAGCACATCGATTTCCGGGGCCTGTGGCGCTGCGCGGCGCAGACCCCGTGCGTGGCCTTCGGCCTCCATGCGCGTGGCCGCGCTCACGATAATGGCGGCCAGACGCCCGAAAGGCGGCAGGCCCGCACGCTCGCGCTCGGCGATCTCGCGGTCGTAAAACGCCTCCGCATCCCCCGTCACGATGGCCCGCATCACCGGGTGTTCCGGCTGATAGGTCTGGAGAAGACCAAGGCTCTTTCGCCCCGTGCGCCCGGCGCGGCCTGTCACCTGCGCCAGAAGCTGGAATGTGCGCTCGGCCGCACGCGGATCGCCATTGGCAAGCCCCAGATCCGCATCCACCACGCCCACCAGCGTCATGCCGGGGAAGTTGTGCCCCTTGGCCACGAGCTGCGTGCCGATGATGATGTCCGCCTCGCCCTTCTCGATGGCCTCCAGCTCCAGCCGCAGCCGCTTCACCCCGCCCATCATGTCCGACGACAGCATGATGGTGCGCGCATCCGGGAACAGCCGGTCCACCTCTTCGGTAATGCGCTCCACGCCCGGCCCGCAGGCAACCAGATGATCGAGCGTTCCGCATTCCGGACAGGCTTCCGGGCGCGGTTCGTTATAGCCGCAGTGGTGACAGACGAGCTGCCCGCGAAAACGGTGCTCCACCAGCCAGCTCGAACAGTCGGGACACTGGAAGCGATGGCCGCACACCCGGCAAAGGGTCAGCGGCGCATAACCGCGCCGGTTCAAAAACAGCAGGGACTGCTCGCCGCGCGCCAGCGTCTTCTTCATCTCCTCGATGAGAACCGGCGAAAGAAAGCCGCCACGCTCGGGCGCGGCCTTGCGCATGTCCACGGTGGCGAGGTCCGGCAGGGCCGCATCTGCAAAGCGCGACGACAGAACGATGCGCTCATAACGCCCCTGATTGGCGTTAACCCGGCTTTCCAGCGATGGCGTTGCCGAGGCCAGCACCACGGGAAACCCGCCGATATGCCCGCGCACCACGCCCATGTCGCGCGCATTGTAGAAGACCCGGTCTTCCTGCTTGTAGGCCGGGTCGTGCTCTTCATCGATCACGATCAGGCCGAGCTCGCGAAACGGCAGGAAAAGCGCCGAACGCGCCCCCGCCACCACCCGCAGCTGCCCTTCGGCCACCTGCCGCCAGACGCGCTCGCGTTTCTTTGGCGCAAGATCGGAGTGCCATTCGGCGGGCTTGGCGCCGAATCGGTTGTGGAAGCGTTCCAGAAAGGCCTGCGTAAGCGCGATCTCGGGAATGAGGATCAGCACCTGCTTGCCGCGCTCCAGCGCCGCCGCCACCGCCTCGAAATAGACTTCCGTCTTGCCCGAGCCCGTCACACCGTCGATCAGCGTCACGCTGAAAGCGTCGGTCCCGGCCTTTTCCCGCAGGCGCGCGGCGGCTTCCGCCTGGCCGTCGGTCAGGGTCGCCTGCCCGAAGGTTGGGTCAGGTGCAGCCACCAGCGGGCGCGGCGGGATCGAAACCGTCTCGAACACGCCCTGCGAACGCAAGCCTTCGATCACGCTGGAGGAAACGCCTGCCGCATGGGCAAGCCCGGCCCGCGTCCAGGCCTGGCCGTCGCCGGCCATTTCCATCACGCGTTCGCGCGCCGCCGTCAGCCGGTCAGGCCCCATCCCGTCGACGAGCCGCAGCCCCTCGGTCGGCGGCTCGGGGTCGAACGCCGCCGGCGCGCGCAACAGCATGCGCGCCACCATGCCGGGCGGCGAAAGCGTGTAGCTTGCCACCCAGTCGACGAAACGGCGCATCTCTTCGGAGATCGGCGGGCAGTCGAAAACCGCGCTGATGGCCCTCAACCGCTTGGCGGCCACCGCCTCGCCCGGCCCATCCCATACGATGCCGGCCACCTCGCGCGGCCCCAGCGGCACGCGCACGATGGAGCCCGGCTCCACGCGCATGTCTTCCGGCACCGCATAGGAGTAAGGCCGCTCGGCGGGCATCGGCACCATGACCGGCACGACGGTGCTCATTGGCGAATCTTTTGTCATCGGGCGTGACCTTGCCCTGTTCTTGCATTAGAGCAAAGACCGAACATGTGGAGGATGTCGTCGCATCCTCTCAATCCCGGCCTTCCGACTGCCTTAAGGAGTTTGCCATGAAGTTCTTCGTCGACACCGCCGACGTAAACGAAATCCGTGAGTTGAGCGAAACGGGTCTGCTCGACGGCGTCACCACCAACCCGTCGCTGATCATGAAGTCGGGCCGCGACATCATGGAAGTGACCAAGGAAATCTGCGACATCGTCGATGGCCCGGTTTCCGCCGAAGTCACCGCGACGGACTTCGAAGGCATGATGAAAGAGGCCGAAATCCTCTCCAGGATCGCAGACAATATCTGCATCAAGGTGCCGCTCACCATGGACGGCCTCAAGGCCTGTAAGGCGATCACCTCTTCGGGCCGCCTCGTCAATGTCACGCTCTGCTTCTCGGCAAACCAGGCGCTGCTCGCCGCCAAGGCCGGCGCAACCTTCATCTCGCCCTTCATCGGTCGTCTCGACGACATGGGCATCGATGGCATGGACCTGATCGCCGAGATCCGCACGATCTACGATAATTACGGCTTCAACACCGAGATCCTCGCTGCATCGATCCGCACCGTGAACCACGTGAAGCAGGCCGCTCTGATCGGCTCCGACGTGGCAACCGTGCCGCCGTCCGTTCTCAAGGCGCTGGTCAAGCACCCGCTCACCGACAAGGGCCTCGAAGCCTTCCTCGCCGACTGGGCGAAGACCGGCCAGAAGATCGGCTGAGGCTTCTCACGCTCAAAACATCGGTGCAGGAAAATCACCGGCATCGAAGCCCCTTCTCCCCGCAAGCGGGGAGAAGGTGAGGATGAGGGGCGAGCGCCAGCAACAACAGCGTGCGCGCCCTTCTTCCCCGAAAACGGATTTCTACCATCGCACGCCCCTCATCCCCCTGCCGGGACCTTCTCCCCGTTCACGGGGAGAAGGGGGCTGTCACGATGTTCAGCACGCCCCTCGGCATGCGTCTCGCCAACTGTGGCCGCTAACCTTCAAAGGTCGCTTGCGGGTCTTCGCGAAGCCGGTGCACGGTGTGCTCCTGAAGGCGCACGACCATATCCGCCGGCTCCCCCTCACCCAGCGCATCCGGCCCTTCTTGTTCAGAAGCTCATGGAACAGCGTCATGTCGCGCAGTTCAGTGGAATAGCGCGGCAGTAGATGGAACCTAAAGTACCCCCCCGGTGCAAGTCTTGTACCGACACAGGCGCCCCCTTCTCCCCGCCCGCGGGGAGAAGGTGAGGATGAGGGGCGAGCGCCAGCGCCAGCAGCAGGCGCGCCCTTCCTCTCCGAAAACTGATTTCTACCATCGCACGCCCCTCGGCATGCGTCTCGCCAACCTTCGGCCACTAACCTTCAAAGGTCGCGTGCGGATCTTCGCGCAGCCGGTGCACCGTGTGCTCCTGAAGGCGCGCGGCCATATCCGCCGGCTCCCCCTCACCCAGCGCATCCGGCATGATCGGCTTGCCGATCACCATGTTGATCGCCCGGCCCTTCTTGTTCAGAAGCTCATGGAACAGCGTCATGTCGCGCAGTTCGGTGGAATAGCGCGACAGAAGATAGAACAGGCCCGAATTGCGCGCCGTCATGTTCATCGGCACAACCGGCACCTGATAGCGGCGCGCCAGCGCAACGACTGAAGGCTGCCAGGGGCGCTCGGTGAGCTTGTCCCTGTTCCAGTAGGCAATGCGCCCGGACGGGAACAGAACGATGGCCTTGCCGCCGGTGAAGGCCTTGGCCGTCATCTCCAGCGTGTCGCGGCTCTTGGCGTGGGATTTTTCGCCCGCGCGCCATTCCACCGGAATGATGAGATCGCGGAACCGCGTGTTGACCCGCAGCGCATCGCGGTTGGCGAAGATTGCGAGATCCGGCCGCACGCCCTTCATCAGATCGTAGACGGCGATGCCGTCAGCGATGCCGGTCGGGTGATTCGGCGCGAGAATGAAACCGCCCTTTTCGGGGATGTTCTCCATCCCGCTCGCCGAAATCTCCAGCGACAGGAGCCTGCTGATGTAATCGAAGGACTCCCAGCCGGAGAGTTCCGCCACTTCGTCAGCCATCACCACCGCCTGGCGGTAGTGCAGGAAGCGGTAGAGGAATGGCTGCGCCAGCGGCCACAGCATGTTCTGCGAAAGATGGGTGGTGCGCTCGGCGATCAGCTGATCGACCACATGCGGGTCTTCGGGCGCGTGGACATCACGGCCCAGAACGCGGTTCCCCAGAACCGCGGCCACAGACGTCAGCGTCGTGTGCAGAGCCATGGACGAAGCGCTCCCTGAAGCATCTCGGTTCCTGTCATGACCGTCATCCCGCTCCTTCGTCTTACCCGAAGAGGATCTCTTACGGAAACTGGGCAACATTCAGAGATCACGCCTCGCAGGCTGTTTCACCGAATACTGTGACGACGCAATGACACGAACGCAAGAATGGGCTCCGTGGTTGCAACGATACCGCGAACATGCCGCCGGGTCGCGTTTACGATCCGGCCCCGGCGCGCGCCAGGTCCTGCCCGAGCGCCAGACGCAGCTGCTCGGCCAGTTCGCGGGCCGCACGGTCCTCGGCATTGCGCGCAGCGCGCAGCGCCGCAAACTCCTGACGCGGCACGTCATAGGCGGAAGAAATCTCACGCTTTCCGGTCGCGACAACCTGGCCGGTCTCGCCATCGGTCAGCTTGTAGACGGCGGTCATGGTGAGAAGGCTGGCGGTGGGCTCGTTGTCGGTGCGCACCTGAACGCGGGCCGCTGCGGAGCTCGAACGCGTGATCTTGAGATCAAGCGCGTAGCGCGCACTGGCCGGCTGCCCGGCTCCGCCGTTAAGCAGGAAAATCAGATGGTTGCGGACCTGCTGCCCGTAGCGCGTGTCCACCGGCGCGATGGCGATGGACGACATCGCCGGCGATGAGGCAACGCCGCTCGACGTTACGTCCGGCGTCGCCATAAGGGGGCGCACCGTGCAGCCAGACGCCACGGCTAAAGACAAAGCCAGGCCGGCCAGAAGCGAAACACGAAACGTCGGGTTCAAGGTTTCCCCCTGTTTTCCAAACAGCATAAATCCGGGTTCCGCAGCATCAGGCAACGATGTTGACGATGCGCTGCGGAACGACAATCACCTTGCGCGGCTGCGAACCGTTCAGCACCTTCTGGACGAAATCGAGTTTGAGCACCGCATCTTCGACCGCAGATTGATCTGCGTCGCGCGCAATTGTCAAATCGCCGCGCTTCTTTCCGTTGATCTGCACGGGCAGAACGATTTCATTGTCCACGAGCAGCGCCGGATCGAATTCCGGCCAGGCGCTCGCGGCAACCATGCCTTCGCCGCCAATCTGCGCCCAGCACTCTTCGGCCAGATGCGGCATGAAGGGGGCAACCAGATGGATCAGGATGTCGACAGCCTCGCGCGCTGCGGCCTTCGCGGCCTCGTCGGCGCCGGCGTCAAGCGCGGAAAGCGGCTCCTGCAGATCGTTGACGAGCTGGTGGACACGCGCGATGGCGCGGTTGAAGGCCAGCTTCTCGATGTCCTCGCCCACGGCCTTGAGCGCCTTGTGCGCCGCCTTGGAAGCAGCAAGAACCGGTCCGTCGGTTGCCGCCTTCGGCGTCACGCCGCGCACATGTTCCGCCGTTTCGCAGACCAGACGCCAGACGCGCTGCACGAAGCGGTGTGCGCCCGTCGCGCCGTCGTCGGTCCATTCCACGTCGCGCTCGGGCGGCGAATCCGACAGCATGAACCAGCGCGCCGTGTCCGCGCCGAAGGACTCGATGATGTCCTCGGGGCTCACCGTGTTCTTCTTGGACTTCGACATCTTTTCCAGCGCGCCGATCGTCGCCGGCTCGCCGGTGGAGATCTCGACAGCCGAACGCGCATCGCCCGAACCGGAGAATTCGATCTCGTTGGGAGCCAGCCAGCGGCCATCAGCGGCGCGATAGGTCTCGTGCACCACCATGCCCTGCGTGAACAGGCCCTTGAAGGGCTCCGCCAGGCTCAGATGACCGGTGTCGCGCATGGCGCGGGTGAAGAAGCGCGAATAGAGCAGATGCAGGATCGCGTGCTCGATGCCGCCGATATACTGATCGACCGGCAGCCATTCATTGGCCGCTTCCGGGTTGGTCGGGTCATTCTCCCACGGCGCGGTGAAGCGCGCGAAGTACCAGGACGAATCGACGAACGTGTCCATCGTGTCCGTCTCGCGCCGCGCGTCCGAGCCGCATTTCGGGCATTTGACATGCTTCCAGGTCGGGTGACGATCAAGCGGGTTGCCGGGACGGTCGAACTCGATGTCGTCGGGCAGCTTGACCGGCATGTCGGCCTTCGGCACCGGCACCACACCGCAATCGTCGCAGTGGATCATCGGGATCGGGCAGCCCCAGTAACGCTGGCGCGAAACGCCCCAGTCGCGCAGGCGGAAGTTCACCTTGCGCTCGCCCACCGGGCGGCCATTGATCGTCTCGGAGGAGAGGCGGTTGGCCACTTCCTCGAACGCCGCCTTCGGCTTCATGCCGTCGAGGAAGCGCGAATTGATCATCACGCCGTCGTCGGTGAAGGCTTCCTCGGTGATCTGGAAGGTCGCGGCATCCGCGCCGTCCGGCATCACCACCGGCGTCACCGGCAGGCCGTATTTGTTGGCGAAGTCCAGGTCGCGCTGGTCGCCCGACGGACAGCCGAAGATCGCGCCCGTGCCGTAGTCCATCAGCACGAAATTGGCGACATAGACCGGCAGCGTCCATTCCGGATCGAAGGGATGACGCACGCGCACGCCCGTGTCGAAGCCCTTCTTCTCGGCCGTTTCCAGCGCCGCTGCCGAAGTGCCCATGCGGCGGCACTCTTCGCAGAATGCGGCGAGCTCGGCATTGTCGGCGGAAAGCGTCTTTGCAAGCGGGTGATCGGCGGCAATCGCCATGAAGGATGCGCCAAACAGCGTGTCGGGCCGGGTCGTGTAGACCTCCAGCTCGTTCGTGCCCTCGTTCGTGCCCTCGGGCGCGCTCTCTTCCGTCAGCGCCCAGCGGACCAGCATGCCCTCGGAACGGCCGATCCAGTTGCGCTGCATCAGGCGCACCTTCTCCGGCCACTGGTCCAGATCGTCGATGGCGTCGACCAGATCCTGCGCGTAATCGGTGATCTTGAAGAACCACTGCGCCAGCTCGCGCTGCTCGACTTCCGCGCCCGAACGCCAGCCGCGACCGTCGATCACCTGCTCATTGGCGAGCACGGTCTGATCCACCGGGTCCCAGTTGACCTTGGAGGTCTTGCGCGTCACCAGCCCCTTTTCGAAGAAATCGACGAACAGCATCTGCTGGCGATGGTAGTAGTCCACGTCGCAGGTGGCGAACTCACGGCTCCAGTCCAGCGACAGGCCGAAGGTCTTGAGCTGATCACGCATCACCGCGATGTTCTGATAGGTCCACTCCTTGGGGTGCACCTTGTTCTGCATCGCGGCGTTTTCCGCCGGCATGCCGAAGGCGTCCCAGCCCATCGGGTGCAGAACGTTGTAGCCCTTGGCGCGCTTGTAGCGCGCAACCACGTCGCCCATCGTGTAGTTGCGGGTATGACCGATGTGAATGCGGCCCGAGGGATAGGGAAACATCTCGAGCACGTAGTATTTCGGACGCCCGTCATCATTGCTGGCCTCGAACAGCTTGGCCTCGTCCCAGGCCTTCTGCCAGCGGGGTTCTGCTACGCGGGGGTTATAACGTTCGGTTGCCATGGCCGGATTTTCACAAGATAAGAGCGGAAATTATGTTGGCGGACCTTCACCATGGTTTCGGCGAACCGTCAACTCCAAGAGGCCTTTTTGAAAGAGGGATCAGCGACAGGATGAGCCACGCCGTCGAAAATCTGCAGGACGTCAAAGCGAAGATCGCCGCCGCCGAAAAGGCCGCAGACCGCGCTCCGGGCGCGGTCACGCTGGTCGCCGTTTCCAAGACTTTCGAGGCCGATCAGGTGCGTCCGGTCATCGAAGCCGGCCAGCGCGTTTTCGGCGAAAACCGTGTTCAGGAAGCCCAGGGCAAATGGCCCGCGCTGAAGGAAGCCTTCCCCGATATCGAGCTTCGCCTGATCGGCCCGCTCCAGTCCAACAAGGCCGCCGACGCCGTCGCCCTGTTCGACGTGATCGAGAGCGTCGATCGCGAGAAGATCGCCCGCGCGCTTGCCGCCGAGATCAAGAAGCAGGGCAAAGCCCCGCGTCTTTATGTCCAGGTCAATACGGGGCTTGAAGAACAGAAGGCCGGCATCGATCCGCGCCAGACCGTCACCTTCGTCAAACATTGCCGCGAGGAATACGGCCTCGCCATCGAAGGGCTCATGTGCATTCCGCCCTTTGACGAGCACCCCGGCCCGCATTTCGCGCTGCTCAGGAAGCTCGCGGCCGAAGCCGGCGTCGAGAAATGCTCCATGGGCATGTCCGGCGATTACGAGAAGGCCGTCGCCTTCGGCGCGACCAGCGTGCGCGTGGGATCGGCGATCTTCGGCGCACGCTAAAGCAATTCCAGGAAAAGTGGGAACCGGTTTTCCGTCCGGAATTGCGCAAGCACAGTGAACTGGAACGTTCTCGCAATTCCAGGAAAAGTGGGAACCGGTTTTCCGTCCGGAATTGCGCAAGAACAGTGAACTGGAACGTTCTCGCAATTCCAGGAAAAGTGAGAACGCTCTAGACCTGCGTCTTCCGCCCATCACCCGCCGGAGGTCGCACGGCCCGTCGAGCGCGCCACGATTATCAGGAACAGAAGCGCGGAAAGCAGAACGAGGGTCGCGCCTGCCTTGGCGAGGCCTTCGCCGGCATTCATGATCGCCATCGCAATGCCCGGCACCATGATGATCACGCCCACTTCAGCGAGGATCACCTGCACCCCGGCCAGCCGGCTTTCGGCCGCCGTCGGCACGAGCGTGTAGAACGTTCCGTAAAGCGCGATGCTCGCCCAGCCCACCAGGTTGAGGTGCCCATGGGCCGGCGACAGGGTGTGATCCCCGGACGCCGCCATGTAGATGCCGAAACTCATTCCGAGCACGGCGTAAAGAGCCGCCGTCACCCAGCAGATTCTTGCAAGTGTTTTCATGTCTTTGCCCAATCTGCGCCCAATCTGCGCAGGCCGCGACACTGTTCGCGCCCTGCGCGTTTCCCCCCGCGTTTTTTGCGGATCACAAATTTACGCCCCACGGGAGGTGGGTGAAAAGATCATCAAAAAGGCGTAGTTCCTTCAGACCCGGCACCTCAGCCATGGGCCTTACGCCTCAGTGCAGAACCAGCTCTCCCGCCAGGCTGCGCCATTCGCTCGGCGAAATCAGCTTCCTGTGCGTGTAGGTCACCGAGTGAAGCGGCCCGTCGAGGGTCTCGTTCCAGAAGTCGATGAACCGGTAGAGCGCGGGAAAGTCCGGCGCGGTGTCGTAGTGTTGCCAGATGAAACTCTGCAATATCGTCGGGTGGTCCGGCAGGTGGTAGAGAAATTCCGCCGTCGTCAGCCCATAGCCCCGGAGCATCAGCTCCATTTCGCCCGTTTGCTGCATGTGCTGCCTTTCCGAATCAGGTTCCGGATCAAAAAAGTGTCGGGCTAAAACCGGCGACCGTCCAGTTGAAAGCGCTCACGCAGACGTAAATTTATCGTGTTATTACATATTGTTAGCAGCCTTTCGGAATCGGTGCTAACGGTCTGGACCATGCGTTCTTTCGCCGCCGCACCCGTGCCGCCAAATGTCTAATGTTGTAGCAACAGGCAGAATGGTAATAATGCGCGCGAGCCAGGAGCCTCCGCGTCGCATGACGCGATTCCAGTCCCAGCAAGTGCCTACCCGGAGGAGGAAAAATGTCCGAAGTGCATGTTCACCGCGTCCAGCCAGCGTGGAAGGAAAACGCGCTCATCGACAATGAGACGTATCTCGAATGGTATGAGAACAGCATCAAGGACCCGGAGAAGTTCTGGGAAAAGCACGGCAAGCGCATCGACTGGTTCACGCCTTACACCAAGGTGAAGAACACCTCGTTCGAGGGCGACGTGTCGATCAAGTGGTTCGAGGACGGCGTCACCAACGTCTCCTACAACTGCATCGACCGCCATCTGGAGAAGCGCGGCGACCAGACCGCCATTATCTGGGAAGGCGACAACCCCTACGACGACAGGAAGATCACCTATCGCGACCTGCACGACAGGGTCTGCCGGCTCGCCAATGTGATGAAGTCGAACGGCGTCAAGAAGGGTGACCGCGTCACCATCTACATGCCGATGATCCCGGAAGCGGCCTATGCGATGCTCGCCTGCACGCGCATCGGCGCGGTTCACTCGGTGGTGTTCGGCGGCTTCTCGCCCGATTCGCTCGCCGGCCGCATCGAGGACTGCAAGTCCGATTTCGTCATCACCGCCGATGAGGGCCTGCGCGGCGGCCGCAAGGTTCCGCTGAAGGAAAACACCGACAAGGCCATCGCGCTTGCCGAAGCAGCCGGAGCGAAGGTGCGTCACGTGCTGGTCGTGCAGCGCACCGCCGGCAAGATCAACTGGTTCGAGGGCCGCGACCTCTGGTACCACGAGGAAACCGCGAAGGCGGAGCCGGTGTGCGAACCGGAGAAGATGAACGCCGAAGATCCGCTGTTCATCCTCTACACGTCCGGCTCCACCGGCAAGCCAAAGGGCGTGCTGCACACCACGGGCGGCTATCTCGTCTACGCCTCGATGACGCATGAATATGTGTTCGACTATCACGAGGGCGACGTCTACTGGTGCACGGCCGATGTGGGCTGGGTCACGGGCCACAGCTACATCGTCTACGGTCCGCTGGCCAACGGCGCCGTCACGCTGATGTTCGAGGGCGTGCCGAACTATCCGGACGCATCCCGCTTCTGGCAGGTGGTCGACAAGCACAACGTCAACATCTTCTACACCGCCCCCACCGCCATCCGCGCGCTGATGGGCGCCGGCGACGACTTTGTCACCTGCACCTCGCGCAGCTCCCTGCGCATTCTCGGTTCGGTCGGCGAGCCGATCAATCCGGAAGCATGGGAGTGGTATTACAACGTGGTCGGCGAGAAGAAGTCGCCCATCGTCGATACCTGGTGGCAGACGGAGACCGGCGGCATTCTCATCACGCCGCTGCCCGGCGCAACGGATCTCAAGCCCGGCTCGGCCACCCGCCCCTTCTTCGGCGTGCAGCCGCAGCTCGTCGATGGCGAGGGCAAGGTGCTCGAAGGCGCGACCAGCGGCAATCTGTGCATCACGGATTCCTGGCCCGGCCAGATGCGCTCGGTCTATGGCGATCATGAGCGCTTCATCCAGACCTACTTCTCCACCTACAAGGGCAAGTATTTCACGGGTGACGGCTGCCGCCGCGACGAGGACGGCTTTTACTGGATCACCGGCCGCGTCGATGACGTGATCAACGTGTCCGGCCACCGCATGGGCACGGCCGAGGTCGAATCCGCGCTGGTCAGCCATGACAAGGTGTCGGAAGCCGCCGTCGTCGGTTACCCGCACGATGTGAAGGGTCAGGGCATCTACTGCTACATCACGCTGATGGCCGGCGAAGAGGGTTCCGAGGAGCTCAAGAAAGAGCTGGTTGCGCATGTGCGCAGCGAGATCGGCCCGATCGCCTCGCCGGACAAGATCCAGTTCTCGCCGGGCCTGCCGAAGACCCGCTCGGGCAAGATCATGCGCCGCATCCTGCGCAAGATCGCCGAGGACGATTACGGCGCGCTGGGCGACACCTCGACGCTCGCCGATCCGGCCGTGGTCGACGATCTGATCGACAACCGTCAGAACAAGAAGGGCTGACGCCCTGCCCGGAGCCGGAAGCGGCTCCCGGGCGCATACAAACGGACTTTGGGCAGAACGCCGCGCATTCACCCGAATGCGCGGCGTTTTCTTTGCCCCTTGCACGAGGCGGCATCCATCTCCACATTGTGTGTATCGTCAACGAACCGAAAGGGGGTGATCCAATGTCGAGTGATTTCCGTTCAAACGTGGTCTCGATGGATTGCCTTCACGGGGAGCAGACTTCCCGCTGAAGCGCATGAAACGCGGACGGCCTGCTTCGGCAGCCTGACCATGACCGCGTGCGAATTCGAAAACACGGGGCCGTTCCTTCGGGAGCGGCCTTTTGTTTTGGGGATGGGTTCAGCAGCCGATTTCGGCACGGATTTTGTCGACGATTTCCTTGTTTGGACAAACATTCTCGCAGGGAATACCGTCCTTGTCGGCGTCAGCGCGTTTATAACCTTCACACCACATGATCACGGCCTCGCGGCACGAGCTGACCGATTTGCAAGTTCTTCGTCGTTGAACGAGCAGAACCTTGCCATTTCCGGCCCAGGTAGAAGACGGCCTGATCAAATCCGCATTCGCCGGTGGCTGAGCCACAAGCAAAGCACCGCACGTCAGCAGTAAAGTGAAAATCCCCCGTCCCATCGTGAGAATATGAGCCGGCAACGGTACAAGTTCAAGCAGTCTGCATAATACCAAAGCGGCTAAGCGTTCTGCCAGAATGCCTAAGGCAGTTCCAGGCATCCAGGGAACGAGCTAAAGGCCCATGAGGCACTGCCCTTCTAGACTTGTCGAACAGTGATAGCGCTGGATGAGGGGCGAGCGCCGACGCTTCAAAAACCGCCCCATCAGCAGACAAACGAAACCCGCCGGCCACCGCCATAGGCAGCCACCAGCTGCGCATCGAGCAGCCGCGCGGCCACATCGCCACCCGGCTCCGTCGCGACATCGGCCAGAACCCGCCCGTAATATTTGCCGCCGCTGATGGCGCTGATCCAGACCGTTCCGCCATCCAGAAGCGCTTCAAGCGCAGCCTTCGCCTGGCGGGCCGCCGCCTTCTCGGCGGCGCATCGGCTGCGAAGCTCCGGCGCATCGACGCCGCGAATGCGCACACTCACCGTGATGCGCTGCCCCGGCCATATATGCGCCTCGGCAATGAAAGTATCGCCGTCAACAACGCGCAGAACGCTGGCCCGCACAGGGCCCGGTATCGCCTCTCTGCGCCCGGCAAGCGCAGCCGTCTGCCCGCTCCAGAAGAGCGCGAGCAAGACAAAGACCATGCATTTCAGGCGAGACCGGATCATGGAAGGAATATATTCCTTCATTGGGATCCGGGCAACCCTGTCAGAAATCGGTGGCGATGCCCTTCACTTCCCAGTCGCCGTAGCGCGCCGGGTCATGGCCGCCGCGCCCGCCCAGCTCCTTCGGAGCCTTTGCCGCAGCAGCCTCGATGTCCTTCAGTCGCGCCTCGGCTTCCGCCAGCGCACGCTCGGCTGCCGGCGAGAGAACCTTTGCCGACGCATCTTCTTTTCGGTCCGTTTCGTCTTTCACCGCAACTTCCTCTCGAAAACCGGATTATTGAATACACGAAGCGCGTACCCCATCATATAAGCGATTGGTCGCGCGGTCGAAAATGCCCGGCGCGGCCTGTTTCTGGAGCTTGGACAACAATGAACACGATACGCACCGCGATGCTCTTGGCCTTCATGACGGCCCTTTTCATGGGCGTGGGCTATCTGATCGGGGGCAGTGGCGGCATGATGATCGCCTTCCTGTTTGCCGCCGGCATGAATCTGTTCAGCTACTGGAATTCCGACAAGATGGTGCTCAAAATGCACCACGCCGTCGAAGTGGACGAGCGCAACGCCCCGGAATATTACGCCATCGTGCGCGATCTGGCGGCCCGCGCCGGCCTTCCCATGCCGCGCGTCTACCTGATCAAGAACGACCAGCCCAACGCGTTTGCCACCGGCCGCAACCCGCAGAATGCCGCCGTCGCAGCCACCACCGGCCTGCTCGACCGGCTGAGCTATGAAGAGGTCGCCGGCGTGATGGCGCACGAGCTCGCCCATGTGCAGAACCGCGACACGCTGACCATGACGATCACCGCGACGCTGGCCGGCGCGATCTCCATGCTCGGCAATTTCGCCTTCTTCTTCGGCGGCAACCGCGACAACAACAATCCGCTCGGCTTCATTGGCGTGCTCGTTGCGATGATCGTCGCTCCGCTCGCCGCCATGATGGTGCAGATGGCCATCAGCCGCACCCGCGAATATTCGGCCGACCGGCGCGGCGCGGAGATCTGCGGCAATCCGCTGTGGCTCGCCTCCGCGCTCGACAAGATCGCCCGGCGCGCCAAACAGGTGGTCAATCAGGACGCCGAGCGCAATCCCGCCACCGCACACATGTTCATCATCAACCCGCTGTCGGGCGAGCGCATGGACAATCTGTTCTCCACCCACCCCGACACGGACAACCGCATCGCGGCCCTCTACGCCATGGCGGAGGAACCCCGTGGCGGCGGGCGGCAGGCCCGGCCTTCCGCCCCACAGCGCGATCCCGCCCCCGAAGAGGATGCTAACCACGGTCCGTGGGGGGCAAGACCGGGGGCGAGACCGGACGCACGGCAAGACGAACCGCCTCAGCGACCAAAGCCCGCCCCAAAGCCCCAGCAGAAATGGGGCCGTGACGCCGATGGATCGAAAGGCCCCTGGTCGTGAGCCGCCCGAACGCACGCCGCACGCCCGGGAAGAAGCCCGCCGGTCAGAACCGCCCGACAAATCAGGAGCCTGATAAGCCCGATCTTGCCAAACCGGGCCTTGAAACGCGCCGCGTGGCGACAAAGCTGCTCGCCGCCGTCGTGGATGCCCACGCCTCGCTCGACGGGCTTACCGACCCGGCCCATGGCCAGCCCAATTTCCGCGCGCTCGATGCACGCGACCGGTCGCTGGTGCGCGCCATCCTGATGAGCGCCCTGCGCCATCGCAGCACCATCGAGGCCCTGCTCGCGCGCCGTCTGGAGCGCCCCCTGCCGGCCAATGCCCGCGCGCTCTCTCACGCGCTGCATGTGGCGGCAGCACAGATCCTGTTTCTCGAAGTGCCCGACAGCGCCGCCGTCGACCTCGCCGTCACCCAGGCGAAGAGCGACCCGCGCCTTGCCCGCTTTGCCGGTCTCGTCAATGGCGTGCTGCGTAATCTGATCCGCGTGAAGGCGCGCGCACTGCCCGCCGCCCTCGACCAGACGCGTGAAGCGCCGGACTGGTTTGCCGGGCGGCTGGAAGCGGCCTATGGCGCGGAGACCACCGCCGCCATTCTCGCCATGCATCGCGTTGAGCCGCCGGTGGACTTTACCGTCAAGGAAGACCCGCAGCGCTGGGCCGAGGCGCTGGGCGGCATCGTGCTGCCCACGGGCACCGTGCGGATCGCCCGGCTCGAGGCCGGCGTCGACACGCTTCCGGGCTTCGAGGAGGGCGCGTGGTGGGTGCAGGACACGGCTGCAAGCCTGCCCGCAAAGCTGCTCGGCGACATTGCCGGCGCGCGCGTGGCGGATCTCTGCGCCGCCCCCGGCGGCAAGACCGCACAGCTCATCCATGCCGGCGCAAATGTCACCGCCGTCGACCTGTCGAAGAGCCGCCTGAAGCGGCTTGCCGAGAACCTGACGCGGCTTCGCCTCGACGCTGAGATCGTCGAGTCCGACATCCGCAAGTTCCAGCCGGACACGCCCTTCGACGCCATCCTCATCGACGCCCCCTGCTCGTCCACCGGCACGGTGCGCCGCCACCCGGATGTGCCGTGGACCAAGTCGCCTGAAGACATCGAGAAGCTCGCCGCCCTGCAGCGCGCCCTGCTCGACCATGCCGTCACGCTGGTGAAACCCGGCGGGCGGATCGTGTTTTCCAACTGCTCGCTCGACCGGGCCGAAGGCGAGGACATGCTTGAAGCCTTCCTGGCCGAAACGCCGGACGTGGCGCTCGATCCCATCCAGCCTGACGACGTGCCCGGCATCGCCGCCTTCGTCACGCCCGAAGGCTTCCTGCGCACCACGCCCGCCGACACGCTCGGCGAGGATCCGCTGGCGCGGGGGCTCGACGGCTTCTTCGCTGCGCGCCTCATTCGCCAGCGCTGAGCCGGCCCTGCCATCTGTGCGTCCTGATATATTTCAACTTCGCACAAATCTTTGAATCATTTAGACTCTCGCCTGATTTGGGGTCACAGAAAGAAAACTCGGTCGTTGGATCAAGCACGAGGACATTCCCCCCACGAGCTGTGGGGCCTTGTTGCGCGGCAGGCGTGGGCGCGCCTGCGCCGCCGCTTGCGCGCGGGCCCAACCTATCGCTGGCGCTATTCCGGCCGCACGCCCGAGCGGGTGCTGATCGCCCCGCCTGATCTGCGCATCGCAGACCCGCAGGTGGCGCGCGACATCTATCACGGCCAGTTCCTGCTCGCCGGCCAGCTGGTCGAAACACGCGGCCAGTCGCCGTTCCGCGTTCCCGTTACCGACCGCCCCTGGCAGGAGGCCCTGCACAGCTTCCGCTGGCTGCGCCACATGCGCGCCGCCCAGAGCGACCTCGCCTCTGCCAATGCCCGCGCGCTGGTGGAAGAGTGGATGACGCTCTACGGCAAACGCATCTCCGGCACACCATGGGAGCCCGGCACCACGGCCAAGCGTCTCATCGCCTGGCTACAGCATTCCTCGGTGGTGCTGCAGGGAGCGGAGCTGCCCTTCTATCGCCAGTTCCTGAAAATGCTCGCCGTGCAGATGCGCTATCTGCGCACCAACACCCGCGAGATGCCCGATGGCGAAGACCGGCTGCGCGCCCGCATCGCGCTCGCCTTCTGCGCCCTTTCGCTGCCGGCCCCCGCCGCCGCGGTCAAGACAGCGAGCCGCAATCTCGCCCAGGAGCTCGAACGCCAGATCCTCGCCGATGGTGGCCATGTATCGCGCAATCCGCGCGCCATCATGGAGCTTCTGACCGACCTGTTGCCGCTCCGGCAAACCTACACCAATCAGGCCGAGCAGCCGCCGCAGGCGCTCATCGACGCCGTGGAGCGCATGCTGCCGGCGCTGCGCTTCTTTCGCCACCGTGACGGCTCGCTCGCCCGTTTCAACGGCATGGGCATCACCCAGCACGACAGCGTCGCCGCCATCCTGCGCTATGACGACACCGGCGGCGCGCCGCTCCTGCATGCACCCCATTCGGGCTATGAGCGGCTGGCGCTCGGCGCCACCACGGTTATCGCCGACACGGCCGCTCCGCCACCGGCAGACCTCTCCCATTTCGCCCATGCGGGCTGCCTCTCCTTCGAGATGTCGTCGGGCCGGCACCAGTTCGTGGTCAACAGCGGCATCGACAATTACGGCGATGACAGCTACCGCCCGCTTGCCCGCACCACGGCGGCCCATTCCACCGTCACGCTCAACGACACGTCGCAGGCCCGCTTCAGCCTCTCCTCGCGCTGGAGCGAGCTGATCGGCACGCCGCTCATCGGCGGCCCGCGCAAGGTCGAGTGCCAGCGCGACGACGCCAATGGCGTCCATCGCTTCACCGCCAGCCACAATGGCTATGTCTCGCGCTTCGGCCTCCTGCATGAGCGCGCCCTCTCCCTTTCCGAAGACGGCGCATTTCTCGAAGGCGTCGACCGCGTCATGCGCCCGGACGGCTCGCCGTCCATGGCTGTCGGAAACGATGCCGTGGCCGTGCGCTTCCACATCCACCCCGACATCGACATCTACCGCGATCCCGAAGGCCGCCACATCCTCGCCGGCGAGGCGACCGACACCTGGCTCTTCACGGTCGAGAACATCGTTCCCGTGGTCGAGGAATCGATCTTCTTCGCCGGCCTTGGCGGCCCCCGCAAGAGCCGCCAGATCGTGCTTTACACCGCAGCTTCCGAGAACCCGGAAATCCGCTGGCAACTGCGCAAGACACACGCGATCAACGGCAACAGCTAGATCAGCCCAGATTGGGCGAACCACGCACGACGCCAATGCAGCCAAGTGTCACGCGCTGGCTCAAAGCCCGGCAAACGCCGCGATCTCCTCGACAATCGCCTCGTGAACCGCCGCCCGGTCCGCGCCTTCCGGATCGTCGCACACCGGATCGTCCTTTTCCTCAGCCAGCATTGCCGCCCCTTCCGGCTTGCACTCCGCGAGGAAGGTGAAGTGATGCGCCGGGGCAATCGTCTTCAACACGGCAGAGGGCAGCTTTCCGGCAAGATCGCTCCCGTCCGGCCCCACATCCGCCGCCTTGAACAGATGCGCCTCCCCAAGATTGATGAGCAGCACCGGCATGTCGGTCCCCGCAATGCTTTCAGGCGTCGCCGCATAGGTCATGCCTGGATCGATGGCGATGGCCCGTCCGATGCGATCATCGCGCAGTTCCGCGCCAAAGCCATCCGGCAATGCATTCAGATCGACGCCACCCTTGGCGAAGAACACGCAGTCCTGACCACCATCACCAATCCAGGCGCAATAGTCGGCAAACGCATCAGGATCGAAGCGCAGCCCGGCAAGGTTCAGCGCCGTAGCCCCGCCCAGCGAAAAACCCAGCGATGCGATGCGGGACCGATCCACGTGATCGGCAAAAGCCGGCTCATCAAACAGCGCATCCAGCACAGCGCTCAGATCGGCCGCCCGCTCATCGAGCCGCACCGAGCGGCGTGGCGAGGAATCGCCCGACGTGCTGCCCGGGTGGTTCACCGCCAGCACCATCGCGCCGCGCAAGGCAAGCGCTGAGGAAAGCCACGAGATGGCGTCCATATTGCCGCCCGAGCCATGCGACAGCACGAACAGCGGAAACCGCCCTTCCGCCACCCCCGCACCCACATAGGCGGACGTGCCCTGAAACACCGCATTGTCGCCCACCAGCCCGCGATAGGTCGGCGTGCCCGCCGGATACCACACCGAAGCCGCCAGAACCGACGGGCGGTGATCCGCCTTCACGGTCAGTCGGTCATAGCCGGCAAACGGCTGGGCCAAGGCCGCGCCCGTCAGACCCATGCCAATGAGAAAAGCAGAAAGCAGTTTTTTCATATCCGTCATCCTTTCATCTGGATGACGCCAATCTGCCCGGGCCACCGGCAATCCGCGTCCTTGAACCGGTTTCAGGTCGCGCCAAACCGAATTTCGCACCATGGGTTCTGGATGCCGTGCGTGGTTCGACAAGCTCACCATGAGGGATGGCATTGGTTGTGCCCCCCCTCAACGGAAGCTCTTTGCAAAGCACCACTTCCCTCATGGTGAGCTTGTCGAACCACGCACAACGTCAACGCAGTGGAAACACCGCGTACCGAATTCGAACGCACAGAAGGCGTTTCACCCTACCGTACAAGCACCGGAGCATCGGAAACCCGGAGACCACTTTTTGATCCGATGCTTCGGCGGATATTGCCACCGGCCGGTGGCGATGCCACAACCCAAGCCCTTGCAGGAAACATGCAGACACCGCCCATGCTGGTTCTTCCCATTCCGGTGATCGTCGCGCTCGTGCTCGGTGCGCTCCTCATCCGGATCGCCATTTCCGGCGAGCGCCCGCCATTCCTGATGGCGCTTCTTGCGGCCTGCGCACTGCAGAGCCTCATCGTTTCGCTGCGCCAGCATTACGGCATAGACGCACTCCTGCCCCTTCAGCCCGTCACCGCCACCTTCGTGCCGCCGCTCACATGGCTGGCATTCCAGACGGCCTCGTTCCGGCCATTCTCGCTGCCGCGCGATCTCGTGCATCTGACGGCGCCGGCCTTCGCCGCCTTCTGCGTCATCTTTGCGCCCGGCACGCTGGACGTTGTGGTGCCGGGCGTCTTCGTTCTCTACGGGGTCGCCATTCTGGTGAAGCTGCGCCGCAGCGGCGACGACCTGCCTCTGGCGCGGCTTGAGGCCGGTCGCCTGCCGGCCCGGCTCTGGGGCGGCATCGGCCTCGCTCTCATCCTGTCCGCGCTTAGCGACGCGCTCATTGCGCTCGCCGTCATGACCGGCCAGAGCTGGCTGCCGCCGCTCATCATCAGCGTCTTCTCGTCAGCCGCCCTGCTCGCCATCGGCCTGTTGAGCGTGTCGCCCAGCGCCACCGGCGAGCCAGAGCCGGAAACCATGGCCGAGCCCCCGCATCCAAGCGAAGAAGACGCCCATCTCGTCCAGCGGCTCGACGCGCTGCTTCAGTCCGAAACGCTCTATCTCGATCCCGCACTCACACTTGCGCGGCTCGCCCGACGGCTCCACGTGCCGGTCAAGCAGCTCTCTTCGGCCATCAATCTGGTGAGTGGAGAGAACGTCTCGCGCTACATCAACGCGCACCGCATTCATCATGCCTGCCGCGCGCTGGAGGATGGCGCGAATATCACCGACGCCATGCTCTCAAGCGGCTTCAACACCAAGTCCAATTTCAATCGTGAATTCCGGCGCATCACCGGCACGACGCCAAGCGAATGGAAGCCCGGCCCCGCCGATCAGAGATAGGCGAACGCCACCGACCCGATTGCGAAAGCGGCGAACGCCAGAAGGATCACGCCGGAGATGCGCGACACCCAGCGCGACAGGCTGTCCGGCAGCCGCGTGCGCGCCAGCGCCACCCCGCCGCTCAGAATGAACCACCAGAGCAGCGAGCCGAGGAAGACGCCCACAACCACCACCAGCGCATCGGCGGGATGCGGAGAATCCGCCAGCCCGAGCCCGGCAAACATCGCCGCAAAGGCCAGAATGGTCATCGGGTTGGTGATCGTCAGGAAAAAGGTCGCGGCAGCCGTTCCGGCGAGATCGCTCGCCCGCGCCTCCGCTGCGGCCCGAACAGGCGCAGGCGACAGGCTCTTCCAGCCCAGCCAGGCGAGAAACGCCCCGCCGACAAGCTTGAGCGGCACATCCACGACCGCCAGCGCGGCCGCGAAGGCCGCAAACCCGATGGCCGCCAGCGCGGCATAGACGGCATCGGCCAGCGCCGTGCCCAGCCCGCCGGCAACACCGGCCCACAGGCCATGCTCCAGCGTCCTGTTCACACACAGGGCGCCAATCGGTCCAAGGGGCGCTGCCACGGCCAGCCCGAGCAGCAGGCTTTTGCCGAACAGCAGCGTGTCCATGTCAGGGCTTCTCGACCGGTGCGAAGGAGCCGGGCTCCACGGTCGACAGTGCGACGACAGACTCGCTGCGCGCCAGAAAGCCATGCTTCTTCATGTCGTCCAGCACGCTCTCCACATCGGCCAGCTCCGGCACCCGCGCCTTGATCAGATAGGACCACGGCCCCGTCACATGGTGGCATTCCTCCACCGCCTTGTGCGCGGAGGCAAAGATCCGGAAGGCCTCTTCATTGACGTTCTGAACCAGCGACACCCAGATGAAGACCAGAACCGGGCAGCCAAGCGCGTCAGGATCGGCGTCCACCGTGAAACGCCGGATCACGCCGCTCGCGGTCAGCCGGCGGATGCGCTCATTGACCGCCGATGCGGAAAGCCCCACCACGCCGCCAATATCGGCAAGCGAGCGCCGGGCGTCTTCGGCGAGAAGAGTCACGATTTTACGGTCGATCTGATCCATGTCAGGCCCTGATCCTGAGAAACAAACTCAATACCGTATATTTTATCGCAAATTGAATTGCAATATGCAAAATATATAGTTTTTAGAGTTTATACCGCATAATTTGCGGTTCCGCGTCACTTCTCACGTTCAGGCCGTCATGCTTGCCTTTGGCAAAACGGCAGCGCGTTCCTTTTTGCCACAGCCAAAGGCGTGGGTCGAGCGCCACCCCGTCCAGCGTCCATGCCCGGCTTCAGGGCAGGAGAACCATTTCTGCGGCCAGCGGTCTACCGCTCCCGACCGTGCCAGAACGCATCGCTGATCCGGTTCATGCCGATGCGCTCGTAGAAGCCCACCGCATCCGGCACGGAAGCCAGCATCAGGCTCACCTCCGGGCCGAGTTCGCGGCGGGTCGCATCGATCAGCCCCTGGCCGATGCCAAGCCCCTGCGCCTTCGAAGAGACCGCGAGGTCGGAAAGATAGGCGCACCACGAAAAGTCCGTCACCGAGCGGGCCACGCCCACCAGCGGCTTTCCCTCCACATTGCGCCGCGCCGTCATCACCAGACCAGCGCCCGCAATCATGCGCTGAAGCCGCGCCTCGTCATCCACCGGGCGGATCGCATCCAGACCGGACTCGCGCAGCACCTGGGCAAACTCGGACACCGGTAAATCCGGCTCGCAGGCGTAAAGAACAGCGGGTTTCTCCATCATGACGCGCAGCAATGCCTTTTTGCCCCGACAATGCAACCCGTTTCAGTGGCAAAAGCGCCCCGCAACCCGCGCCACGCTTGATTTGCATGCCGCCTGCCGGTACGTCCCCAGCATCCTTTCCCAAAGCCGGAGCCGCCTCGCATGTCCGTTGCAGCAAAGAACATTCCCGCACCCGATCTCGTTCCCGTCCGCCGTGCGCTCCTGTCGGTCTCCGACAAGAGCGGCATCGTCGATTTCGCCCGCGCGCTTTCGGGCCGCAATGTCGAGATCGTCTCCACCGGCGGCACGTCCAAAACACTCGCCGGCGAAGGCATCGCCGTGCGCGACGTTTCGGAGCTGACCGGCTTTCCCGAGATCATGGACGGGCGCGTGAAGACGCTGCATCCGGGCGTTCATGGCGGCCTGCTCGGCATTCGTGACGATGCGGACCATGCGAGCGCGATGAAAGAGCACGACATCGCGCCCATCGACCTTCTGGTCATCAATCTCTATCCGTTCGAAGAGGTGCGTTTCGGCGGTGGCGATTATGCAACCACGGTCGAGAACATCGACATCGGCGGCCCGGCCATGCTGCGCGCGGCAGCCAAGAACCACGCCTATGTGGCCGTGGTCACGGAGCCGGCAGACTATGCCCGCATCCTTGAGGCCCTGGCCGAAAACGATGGCGCACTGCCCTACCGCCTGCGTCAGGAACTGGCCGCCAAGGCCTTTGCCCGCACCGCAGCCTATGATGCGGCCATCTCCGGCTGGTTTGCTGAAACGCTCGAGGTCGACGCACCGGATTTCCGCGCTGTCGGCGGCAAGCTCAAGGAAGTGATGCGCTACGGCGAGAATCCGCACCAGAAGGCAGGCTTCTACGTCACCGGCGAAAGCCGCCCCGGCGTCGCCACCGCGACCCAGCTTCAGGGCAAGCAGCTTTCCTACAACAACATCAACGACACGGACGCCGCCTTCGAACTCGTCTCCGAGTTCTCGCCGGAGCGCTCCGCTGCCGTCGCCATCATCAAGCACGCCAATCCGTGTGGCGTGGCCGAGGGCGCGACGCTGCGCGAAGCCTATGAGAAGGCGCTCGCCTGCGACCCCGTCTCCGCATTCGGCGGCATCGTGGCGCTCAACCGCCCGCTCGACGCGGAAGCGGCCACCGAGATCGTCAAGATCTTCACCGAAGTCATCATCGCGCCCGACGCGACCGAAGAGGCGCGCGCCATCGTCGCCGCCAAGAAGAACCTGCGCCTGCTCGTCACCGGCGGCCTTGCCGACCCGCGCGCACCCGGCCTCTCCGTCAAGACCGTGGCCGGCGGCGTTCTGGTCCAGTCGCGCGACAATGGCGTGGTCGATGATCTCGACCTCAAGGTCGTGACCAAGCGCGCGCCGAGCGAGAAGGAAATGGCCGACCTCATCGTCGCCTTCCGCATCGCCAAGCACGTCAAGTCGAACGCCATCGTCTATGTCCGCGACGGCGCGACCGTGGGTGTTGGCGCCGGCCAGATGAGCCGTGTCGATTCCGCCCGCATCGCCGCCCGCAAGGCGGAAGATGCAGCCGAAGCTGCCGGCAATGCAGAGCCGCTGACCAAGGGATCGGTCGTCGCTTCAGACGCCTTCTTCCCCTTCGCCGACGGTCTTCTGTCCGCCGTTGAGGCCGGCGCCACCGCCGTCATCCAGCCGGGCGGTTCCATGCGCGACGACGAAGTCATCGCCGCCGCCGACGAGCATGGCATCGCCATGGTCATGACCGGCATGCGCCACTTCCGCCACTAGAGCAATTCCAGGAAAAGTGGGACCCGGTTTTCCGTCCGGACTTGCGCAAATACAATAAGCTAGAGCGTTTTCGCAGTTCCAGGAAAAGCGGGAACGCTACCCCTGAACAGACAGATCAGGAGGCATCCGCCTCCTGATGCCTGCTCTTCACGAAGGGCACCAGCACAAGGCCGATGAGGAACAGCGCCAGGATCGGCGTCACGCCGAGACGCTGTGCATCCTCATTCGAAAAGCCGAAACTCTCCGAAGCGAAATAGCCCGTCGCAATGGCGATGGCGAACGGCCCGATAAAGGCCGTGGCCTTGCCCGAAAGGGCATAGAGCCCAAAGGCTTCCGTCACCCGCTCGCGCGGCACCTGGTCCACCAGAAGCGTGCGCGACGCCGCCTGTATCGAACCGCCCGCAGCCCCGATGAACGCACCCGCCACGAAGAAGGCGATGTCCGGCAGGCTGCTTGCCCCGCCGCCGCTGATCGGCATGAACAGGAGCTCGTCGCGCGTGGTGGAGATCACCAGAAGCGCGCACAGCGTCAGCACCACGATGGAGATGCTCACCACGAGTTTCGGCCCGAAACGCCGGTCCATCCGCCCGCCGAGCCACGCGCCCAGCGCGCCCGTTACATTGGCGAGAATGCCGAACAGGCCGATCTGCGTGATCGACCAGGACAGCACGCCCGCCGCATAGATGCCGCCAAAGGCATAGAGCGCGTTGAGCGCATCGCGGTAGAACATGGATGACAGGAGGAAGCTGAAATAGCTGCGCTGTCCCGGCAGCCGCTTCAGCGTGCCGCCCAGCCGCTTCATCCCCTCGCGGATCGCTCCCGTCGCTGCCCTGCGGCGCGGCGCGTCCGGCGTGAACAGGAACATCGGCAGCACGAACAGCGCATACCACAGGGCCGTCAGCGGCCCCGCCGCGCGGTCGCCCTCATGCGTCGCCGCATCAAGGCCGAAGATCGGCTCGAAGCCGAGTAGCGTGCGGCCCGTGTCCGGCTGCGCCGCCATGAAGCCAAGCACCAGCACCAGCGACAGAAGCCCGCCAATATAGCCAAGCCCCCAGGCCGAGCCCGAAAGCCGGCCAAGCTCGGAGCGTGGCACAAGGTCCGGCATCATCGCATTGTTGAAGACGGCGGCGAATTCCATGCCGAACACGGCCAGCGCGACGCCCATGAGAATGAGCGTGACATGCCCGCCGCCCGGCGTGGCGAACCACAGCGAGGCGCAGGCGATAATGCCAATCAGCGAGAACACGAAGATCCACGGCTTGCGCGGCCCCGTCGCATCGGCAATCGCGCCAAGAATGGGCGAGGAAAGCGCAATCGTGAGACCGCCGATCCCCGTCGCCAGCCCCCACAGCTCCTGTCCGCGCGCCGCATCCGGCGCCACGGAGGCGGCGAAATAGGGCGCAAAGACGAAGGTGATGATGAGGGTATGAAAGGGCTGCTGCGCCCAGTCGAACAGCATCCAGCCCCAGATGCCACGGCGGGGCACAGTCCTGTGCTCCGCCTCTGGCCGGTTCATAACCGCGTCATCCGGCGCCCCGGCTGCATCAGACACTCAGGTCACTCATCAGACCGGACGCGACGGTGAGACGCGAAACGGTCAGGTCACCGCCCTCCACCAGCGAGTGCAGACGTTCGCGCACGCGCACGACATGCTCGCCGCCGGCCTCGACCCATTTCGCAGCCGGATCGTCGTCCTTCGCGTAATCGGTGAGTGCTGCAATGCTCATGCCACGACGGGCCGCGCTGATCATGTCGGTGGCGCGGAACAGCGCCAGCCCGTCATAATAGTCCGACGGCACGATGGCATGCGCGGCATCCTCGATCCGGCCGATGCGGAAGGCCTCGGTGACACCGAAGAACGCCCTTGCGGCCTTCTCCAGCGGCGCACCGGATTTCTCCGCCACCAGTTCGATGTCCGGCACCATCTGCGCAACCGAGAGGAAGGCGAGACGCCTGGCCAGTTCCTCCGGCGCACCCGACGCCACAAGCTGCGCCTGACGGTTGTCCAGACGCTCGCGCATGAAGGCCGGCAGCATCGGCAGAAGCTTCGGCTCCAGCGCCTTGCGCGCGGCCAGCAGGCGCTCGATGCGCTGCCCGACGGTTTCCTTGCCGCTCACATTCTTGAGCTGCCAGGAGGTCGCCGCGTAAATCAGACGCCAGACGAGCTGGTAGAGCTCGAGCTGCGCCATGCCGTCGATCCGGTTGTCCAGCGCGTCGATGGCCCTGTAGACGTCACGCAGTTCGAAGCCCTCGCGCACCACGGCAAAGGCGGCGACGATATCGGCAGCCGGCTGCCCCGTCAGATCCTGCAGGCGCGTCACGAAGCTCGGCCCGCCACGGTTGATCACATCGTTTGCCAGTTCGGTGGCGATGATCTCGCGCTTCAGACGGTGCGCACGGATTTCCGTTTCGTACTTTTTCGCCATGCGGTCGGGGAAGTAGGCGAACAGATCCTCTTCCAGATGCGGCGCATCCGGCACCGGGCTCGCAACGATCTCATCGAACAGCACGATCTTGGCATAGGCCAGAAGCACGCCGATCTCCGCACGCGTCAGCGGCTCGCCGCGGCTTTCGCGGTCGGCCAGCTCCTGCGGCCCGGGCAGGAACTCGACCGCCCGGTCGAGAAGCCCGCGCTGCTCGAGCAGCGTCATCATGCGCGCCTGGTGCGGCATTTCCGGCATGCCCCGCTTGACCACCTGCGAGATGGCCAGCGTCTGCTGGTAGTTGTTGGCAAGCACCAGCCCGGCAACCTCGTCGGTCATCTCGGCCAGAAGCTTGTCGCGCGCAGGCCGTTCGAGCCCGCCGCCACGCATCGCCGCCGCCAGCGCGATCTTGATGTTGACCTCCACGTCCGACGAGTTCACGCCGGCCGAGTTGTCGATGGCGTCGGAGTTGCAGCGGCCGCCCTTCATGCCGAACTCGATGCGGGCAAGCTGGGTCATGCCCAGATTAGCCCCTTCGCCGACCACTTTCGCGCCCACTTCACGCGCAGCCACGCGGATCGCGTCATTGGCGCGGTCACCCACATCCTGATCGCTTTCGCCAGCGCCGCGCACATAGGTGCCGATGCCGCCGAACCACAGAAGGTCCACCGGAGCGCGCAGGATCGCCATCATGATCTCGGTGGGAGACGCCGTCACCTTGTCGAGCCCGATCGCGTCAGCAGCCGCCTTGGGCAGCGTGATCGACTTCTGCGACCGCGAGACGATGACACCGCCCTTGGAGAGCTTGTCCTTGTCGTAGTCCTGCCAGCTTGAACGCCCCATGTCGAAGAGGCGCTTGCGCTCGGCATAGGAAACCGCCGTATCCGGATCGGGGTCGATGAAGATGTCGCGGTGATCGAATGCCGCCACCACCTTCGTGCAGGTGGAAAGCAGCATGCCGTTGCCGAACACGTCGCCCGACATGTCGCCCACGCCCACGGCGGTGAAGGGCTCCGTCTGGATGTCGCGGTTCATCTCGCGGAAATGCCGCTTCACGGCCTCCCACGCACCGCGCGCGGTGATGCCCATTTTCTTGTGGTCGTAGCCGGCCGAACCGCCCGAGGCGAACGCATCGTCGAGCCAGAAATCATGCGCCTGGCTGATGCCGTTTGCCGTGTCGGAGAACGTTGCCGTTCCCTTGTCGGCGGCCACCACGAAATACGGATCGTTGCCGTCATGGCGGACCACGCCTTCCGGCGGCAGAACCCTGTCGCCGTCCAGATTGTCGGTCAGCGACAGTAGGCTGGAGATGAAGTTGATATAGGCTGCACGGCCCGCCTCGAAGACTTCCTGGCGGTTGCCGCCAACGGGCAGACGACGCGGGTAGAAGCCGCCTTTCGCGCCCACGGGCACGATCACGGCATTCTTCACCTGCTGCGCCTTCACCAGTCCCAGCACCTCGGTGCGGTAGTCCTGCGCACGGTCGGACCAGCGCAGGCCACCACGCGCCACCGGGCCGTAGCGCAGATGCACGCCCTCCACTTCCGGACCGTAGACGAAGATTTCGCGCCACGGGCGCGGCTGCGGCAGGCCGGTGATGGCGCGGGAATCGAATTTCAGCGCCAGCGACCGCACCGCCTCGTCCTCCTTCGGACGATAATGGTTCGTGCGCAGCGTGGATTCGATGAGGTTCAGGAAGCGGCGGATGATCGTATCATCATCCAGGTTCGGCACCGCATCCAGATCGGTCTCGATGGCCTTGCACAGCGCTTCGGCCTCGTCCTTCGCGCTGGCCTTTTCGGCCCGCGCCGGGTCGAAACGCACCACGAAGAACTCGAACAGCCTGCGCGCGATCTGCGGATAGCGGTTCAGCGTCGCCGCGATGAAGCCCTGGCTCTGCGGAATGTTGGCCTGCGCCAGGAAGCGGCTGTAGGCGCGCAGAATGGCGATCTCGTCCACCCGCAGGCGCGCGGTCTGCGCCAGCGCGTTGAGGCGGTCGTCATCATGCTCGCTGCGCCAGACCGAAAGGAACATCTCCTCGAACAGCGCACCCTCGTCCGAAAGGTCGATGGCCCCGTCAAAGGCGTTCTCCAGCTCCATGTCATGCACGAAAATCTGGGCGCTGTCGGTGTCGTCGGCGTCGCCGACCTCGAAGGTCCGCTCGCTGATCACACGGAAACCCATGTTCTCCAGCAGCGGAACGCGCTCGGTCAGCGGCACCGGCGTATCGTAATGATAGATCTTCAGCGCTGCCTGCGCCTCGTCCTGATCTTCATGACGATGGAAATCGATGGCGATCGGGTTCTTTCTGGAAAGCCGGCTGATGCGCTCGGCATCGATCAGCGCCGTCTCCGCCGAAAAACCGTTGCGGTAGCTGTCGGGGAAGCCAGCCGCCACCTTGGCGAGCTTGATGTCGGCGCCGGTTTCTTCCACCGCCTCCTGCAGCGCGTCGTCCCAGGTGCGCACGATCTTGCGGATTTCGGCTTCCAGCGTCTCCGTCTCGATGCGCGGGGTCTTGCCGCCCGAACGCCCGATGATGAAGTGAACACGCGCCAGCGTGCCTTCCGGGAAGGCCGGATAATAGGCCGAGACGCGACCCTTGAAGACGTCCTTCAGGTAATTGCCGATCTCCACGCGCGCCTGCGAATCGTAGCGGTCGCGCGGCACGAAAACGATCACCGACACGAAGCGGTCGAACTGGTCGACGCGGTAGAGGGCGCGCACGCGCGGGCGCTCGCCCAGCGCAAGGATCGCCTCGGCATGCTTGCGCAGGATCGGCAGGCCGATCTGGAAAAGCTCGTCGCGCGGATAGGATTCCAGCACATTGGTGAGCGCCTTGCCCGAGTGATCGGTGGGCGCAAAGCCGGATTTGACGATCACGGCTTCCGCCTTGGAGCGCAGATACGGGATCTTCATCACCGAGCGCGTGTAGGCGGTGGAGGTGAACAGGCCCACAATGCGCAGCTCGCCGGTCAGCTTGCCCTCATCATCGAACGTCTTGATGCCGATATAGTCGAGATAGGCGCGGCGGTGCACAACCGTCTTCGCGTTTGCCTTGGTCACGATGAACGGATCGGGACCATGCAGGAAGGCGCGGATTTCCGGCGTCGTCGAAACGGTCTCATTTCCGCGACGCAGAACCAGAACGTCGGGATCGGATAGGATGCCGAGGCCCTTCTTGTCGGCGCGCTCCAGCGTGCCGCTTTCCTCACCGCCGGTGTAGAGGAATTCGCGCATGCCGAGGAAGGTGAAATTGTCGTCGCGCAGCCATTCCAGGAAGGCAATGGCCTCGGCCACGGCGTCTTTTTCCAGCGGCACCGGCGCGTAGCGCAGCTCGGTGATCTGCTGGTCGAGCCGGGCCAGCATCGGCTTCCAGTCGGCAACGGCCGCGCGCACCTGCGCCAGCGTCTTGTCGAGCTGCGCCTTCAGGCTCTCGCTCTGCTCGTCGGTCAGTTTCGGCAGGTGAACATGGATAAGGCTCACCTTGTCATCGTCGGGGCCGACCTTGGTGTTCGCCACGTCGCCGACGATCTCGTCCACACCGTTCTTGCCATGCCGGACCACCAGAACCGGGTGCAGCACCAGCGTCGCCTCGACGCCGAATTCGCTGAGTTCGCTCATCACCGAGTCGAACAGGAACGGCATGTTGTCGTTCACGAGCGTCACCGTCGTGACGCCCCGGCCGCAACGCTCCACGCCGGTACTGTTGTCCACGCGAACCACGCTGGTGCCGGGCTTGTGCGCCGAAATCGCCGACGCTGCGTCCTCGGCCGCCAGCAGCAGTGCGGCGTCCTCATACGCGCGAAGGTCCTCCGCTGGCGCGCGCGACAGAATGATCTGATGCACGCTCTCCACGCCTCCAGTCTTGCCCTTGGCTCCGCCCTTCTTGGCGGTCTTGGAGGTCTTTGCTTTGGCTACCATGCCGAAAAATCCCTGTTGGTTTACCAAACTGGCCCATCGTATTCAGACAAAAGCGGTTTGACGACCCGTCATTCCACCATGCAGGCTCCATACACCTCTATTCCTATCGAAAGGGTGTTCGCAAAATGACGCAACCGGTCACTGCATTGCATTTTCCGCCTCTTGAAGGGCTGAGCGAAGAGACGGAAGCCTATTTCGCAAAGTGCCGCGAAAAGCTGGGCCTCGTTCCCAACGTTCTGCTTGCCTATGCCTTCGATGAGAGCAAGCTCAGGGCGTTTACCCAGATGTACAACGACCTGATGCTGAGCGATTCGGGGCTTTCCAAGCTCGAACGTGAAATGATCGCCGTTGCCGTCTCCAGCGTGAACCACTGCTTCTACTGCCTGACCGCCCATGGCGCGGCGGTGCGCGAGCTTTCGGGCGATCCCGTGCTTGGCGAACTGATGGTCATGAACTACCGCGCGGCCCGGCTCGATCCGCGACAGAAGGCGATGCTCGATTTCGCGGTGAAGCTGACCGAAACCCCTGACAAGATCGAGGAAAAGGACCGGCAGGCGCTTCGCGAGAACGGATTTTCCGAGCGCGATATCTGGGACATCGCCGCCGTCGCCAGCTTCTTCAACATGACCAACCGCATGGCCGCTGCCGTCGATATGCATCCCAACCCCGAATATCATGCCGTGGCGCGGGAGCCCGCAGAGAGGTAACCGGCCCAGGGTCCTGCCCCTAGCGGTGAACCCTGATTCGGGTGCGCGGGCCGATCAGCGGCAGAATGCGGGCCATGGCCTGCGGCGAAACCGCGATACAGCCTTCGGTCGGCGGAAAACCGGGCCTGGCGATGTGGAAAAAGATCGCGCTGCCGCGATTGCGCATTGCCGGGCGCATGTTCCAGTCGGAGACCATGCACACATCATAGAGCCGGTCTTCACGCTCCATCCGTTCATGGCTTGCCGGATAGGGCAGCCGGACGGGGCGGTTGTAATTGCGGTCGCCGGAAGCATCGCACCAGCCATCGCGCGGATCGATGCGCGTCATCGCAAGGCGGGATGCGGGCGGGCCGGCGCGGGCGCGGTCGCCGCGAAAATAACCGTAGAGCAGGCGCATCCGGGTGAGCGGCGTTGCGCCGTCGCCCTCGCGTTTCAGCATGGTCGTGCCGCCGCGCCCGAGCGCACAGGGAAAAACGAGCGGCCCGACCGTCAACAGCGCCTGGGTCGGTTTTCCCGGCCTGCGCCGCACCTCGATCAGATCAACCTTTTTGCCGGCTTTGTACTGCATTCTGGGAAAAACCCGCGTCTTCGAATATGTTGCCCTGTGGAACAAATGTTCGCCATGGTCTTTTCGCACTGTCACGTTCCGCATAAAGCTGGAATGGTCAACACTGCAATTCCATTTGAACCAGCAAACGTTTTCCTGGATAGTGGATCGAATTATGACGTCACGCACCATCCTAATCGTTGATGATGATGAAGACCTGAGGACGACTCTCGTCGAGCAATTGTCGCTCTATGAAGAGTTCGACATTCTTCAGGAAGAAACGGCAACGAAGGGCATACAGGCTGCGCGCAGCGCAATTGTCGATCTGCTCATCATGGATGTCGGCCTGCCCGACATGGATGGCCGCGAGGCCGTCAAGCTTCTGCGCAAGGGCGGTTACCGCGCGCCGATCATCATGCTCACGGCGCAGGATACCGATTCGGACACCATTCTCGGGCTCGAGGCCGGCGCCAACGACTATGTGACCAAGCCGTTCCGCTTCGCGGTGCTTCTGGCCCGCATCCGCGCACAGCTTCGCCAGCACGAGCAGAGCGAGGACGCGACCTTCGCGGTTGGCCCCTACACGTTCAAGCCATCGCAGAAACTTCTCCTGGACGAGCGCGGCGGCAAGATCCGCCTGACGGAGAAGGAAGCCGCGATCATCAAATATCTCTACCGCGCCGAGCAGAAAGTGGTGACCCGCGACGTGCTCCTGGAAGAGGTATGGGGCTACAATTCGGGCGTGACGACGCACACGCTTGAGACACATGTTTATCGCCTTCGGCAAAAGATCGAGCGTGATCCTTCCAAAGCTGAAATTCTTGTGACAGAAAGCGGTGGTTATAAGCTCGTTCCGTGAGTCAGCGCGTAAGGCGTTTACAGATCGTCGGGGACGGGTCGGGGACGACGTAAATGGCGCTGGACGATGACATTCGCATTCTGTCCGGTGTGAGTCTTTTCGAAGGGTTCACGCGGGAGCAGTTGCGCCTCATGGCCTTCGGCGCCGAGAGCATGACGCTTTCCGCCGGACGGGATATCTATGGGGAAGGCGCTTTTGCCGACTGCGCCTTCATTGTCGCCTCGGGAAAAGTCGTCCTTTTCACCGAACATGACGACAGGCGGCAGATCATCGAAACGCTTGGGCCGGGCCAGATCATGGGCGAATTCGCGCTGATCGCGGAAGGCCGGCGCATGACCAGCGCGATGACCGAAAGCGAAACACGGCTGATCCGCGTCAGCCGCTCGACCTTTCACCGCATTCTCGAAGAATTTCCCGAAACGGCCATGCGCCTGCACCAGCGGATTTCGAAAAATCTGCAGGCGATGATCGCGCGCATGGAAGAGGCTGCGTCGCGCCTTATCCGGTGATTCGCACGGTTTGGGGATTTTTCCGGAATTTGCTCTGAAACGGGCTCGTTTTACGCCGTTTCAGGAAAAAACCGGAAAAATTCCGAAAAAAGAAATCAGCCGAAATCGAAGCCGGCAATCACCGGCACATGGTCCGACGGACGGTCCCAGCCACGCGCCTCGCGCAGCACCTCGATCCGGCTGAGCGCCGGCGAGAGGTTGGGCGACGACCAGATGTGATCGAGCCGGCGACCGCGGTCGGAAAGCGCCCAGTCCTTCGCGCGGTAGCTCCACCAGGTGAAGATCTTCTCTTCCGGCGGGATCTTCTCGCGCATCAGGTCCACCCAGCCGCCTTCCCTGCGCAGCCGTTCCAGCCCTTCGGTCTCGACCGGGGTGTGGCTGACCACTTTCAGAAGCTGCTTGTGCGACCAGACATCGGTTTCCAGCGGCGCGATGTTCAGATCGCCGACGAGGATCGAACCGGAATTGCCGTCCTCTTCCGCCCGCAGGGCGTGCATTTCGGCAAGGAAATCGAGCTTGTGGCGGAACTTCGGATTGATGTCCGGGTCGGGCTCGTCCCCACCGGCGGGAACGTAGAAATTGTGCAGGAGCACGGAACGGCCGGGCGCAGCCTCGACGGAAACGGAGATGTGGCGGGTGTCGCCCATGCCGCAGAACTCGCGCTTCTCGACCAGTTTCAACGGCCGGCGGGCAACGGTGGCGACGCCGTGATAGCCCTTCTGGCCATGGATCGCGATGTGTTCATAGCCGGCCTTGCGGAAAGCGGCGGCGGGGAACTGGTCGTCAGCGCATTTGGTTTCCTGCAGGCACAGGACATCCGGACTGTAGCGCTCCAGAAACTGCTCGACGAGCGGCATGCGCAGCCGCACGGAGTTGATGTTCCAGGTGGCGATGGAGAAGGGCATGGAAAGGGTCCGGGATTGATCGCTTGCGAGAAACGTAAAATTGCCCGGAAGCCGCCGCGAAGACAAGCGCGGCATTCTGCCGAAAAGGAAAAGGCCGGGCTGTCCACAGCCCGGCCCCTCATAAAACGCGCAGAAACGCCCGGTCAGCGCTTGTTGCGGCTCATCTTGTCGACGCGGCGATAGTCGATCTCGAACACGCTCGGATCGAAGGTCACGCCCTGCTGGACGTTGAAGATCATGACCGTCGTGTCCTTGCCCTGCGCGTCGGTGATGGTCCACTGGCGCAAATCGTAGGAGGCGGAATCGAACATCATGGTGATGGTCGAGTTTCCGAAGACCGACTTGTCGGCCATCTTGATCGTCGTCAGGTCATCGTCCTCGCGAACGGTCTGAACCTTGTCGCCGGACAGGTCGATGCGCTCGTCGAGCAGCAGCTTCAACGGCGTCTTGGACAGCGGATAGAGATCCGCCGTGTTGAGCTTCTTGTTCATGATCACCACCGAGCTGCCGTCGGAGGTAACGCGGAAGCCGGAGGGGGCTTCATAGTCGAAGCGGATCTTGCCCGGACGCTCGATATAGAACTTGCCGCCGGTCTGCTCGCCACGCGGCCCGAACTGCACGAACTCGCCCATCATGGTGCGGACGCTGGAAAAATGCGCCGCAATCTGATCGGCGCTCTGGGCGGCCTGCGCCACCGTCGGCGCGACAAGAGATGCCGCCAGAGCCAGTGCTGCAATGGCTGCGCGTCGCGCCAGAAAGTCGGTTGCCCGAAAAATCATCGTGTTCGATCTCCACATTTGCCCCACCGGTAACCAACCAGTAGGGCCGAATTTTGGCTGCCCGATAACGACCTGACGGGCCCCGGGTTCCAGCGTTGCGGGCCGGTGTCAGACCTCGTCCTGCTCGGTGGGCACGAGGATTTCGCGCTTGCCGGCGTGATTTGCCGGGCCGACGACGCCCTCTTCCTCCATGCGCTCGATGATCGAGGCGGCGCGGTTGTAGCCAATGCCCAGACGACGCTGGATGTAGCTGGTGGACGCCTTGCCATCGCGCAGCACCACGGCCACGGCCTGATCGTAAGGGTCTTCGGAATTGCCGAGATTGCCGCCGCCACTGGAGCCCGAGCCCCCGGAACCGCCATCTTCCTCGTCTTCATCCTCGGTCACGGCGTCAAGATAGTCGGGAATGCCCTGCGTCTTGAGATGCGCGACGATGCTCTCCACCTCGCCATCGGACACGAAGGGACCGTGGACACGCTGTATACGGCCGCCACCGGCCATGTAGAGCATGTCGCCCATGCCCAGAAGCTGCTCGGCGCCCTGCTCGCCCAGAATGGTGCGGCTGTCGATCTTCGACGTCACCTGGAAGGAGATACGGGTCGGGAAGTTGGCCTTGATCGTGCCGGTGATGACGTCGACCGACGGACGCTGCGTGGCCATGATCACGTGGATGCCGGCGGCGCGCGCCATCTGCGCCAGACGCTGCACCGCGCCCTCGATGTCCTTGCCGGCGACCATCATCAGGTCGGCCATCTCGTCGATGATGACGACGATGAACGGCATCGGCTCGAGATCCAGTTCCTCGCTCTCGTAGATCGCCTCGCCGGTCTCGCGGTCGAAGCCGGTCTGCACCGTGCGCTTGATCGTCTCGCCCTTCTTCTTGGCGGCGACGACGCGCTGGTTGAAGCCGTCGATGTTGCGCACACCGACCTTGGACATCTTGCGGTAGCGGTCTTCCATCTCCCGCACGGTCCACTTCAGCGCGACCACGGCCTTTTTCGGATCGGTCACGACCGGGGTGAGAAGATGCGGAATGCCGTCATAGATCGACAGTTCGAGCATTTTCGGATCGATCATGATCAGGCGGCACTGCTCGGGCGTCATGCGGTAGAGCAGCGACAGGATCATGGTGTTGATGGCCACCGACTTACCCGAACCGGTGGTGCCGGCAACGAGGAGGTGGGGCATCTTGGCAAGATCGGCGATGACCGATTCGCCATTGATGGTCTTGCCCAGCGTGAGCGCCAGCTTGGCCTTGCTCGATTCGAAATCGCGGCTGGCCAGAAGCTCGCGCAGGAACACGGTTTCGCGCGTCGAATTGGGCAGCTCGATGCCGATGGCGTTGCGGCCGGGAACAACGGCCACGCGGGCCGCTATGGCGCTCATGGAGCGGGCGATGTCGTCTGCCAGGCCAATGACGCGCGACGACTTGATGCCGGGGGCCGGCTCCAGCTCGTAGAGCGTGACGACCGGGCCGGGCCGCACGTGAATGATCTCGCCCTTGACGCCGAAATCTTCCAGAACGCCTTCGAGAAGACGGGCATTCTGCTCAAGCGCGTCGCGGGAAAGCGACGGATCCTTGGTCGACGTCTTGGGCTCGGCCAGAAGGTGCAGCTCCGGCAGCTCGAACGTGCCGCTATCGAGGAAGGAAGGCTGGGCCTCGCGGCGCACCCGCGCGCCCTCGGCAGGCCGGGGAGCCGGGTTTTCCACGCGCTGCGGCACAGCCGGCGCGGCAGCAGGAGCCGCCTGAGAGACAACGCGTCTCGGCGCGGCGGGCTGCTCCACGACACGGCGTGGTGCGGGCTCATCGAATTCGGGCTCCACATGGACGCGGGGTGCGGCCACGGGCGCATCATTGAAGTCGGGCTCGACGCGCGCCTCATCTCCGAAGTTGTCGCCGAAATCGTCATTGAAATCATCGAAGGGAACATCGTCCTCGATCGGCTCGGCAGCACGCCCGCGACGCCGCTCGCTCCGCTCGCCGCGCACAAGGTTGCGGCGGAAGAAGGCGCAGAACGACAGCCACCAATGGGCCATGTAGCCAAGGATGACCGAACCGCCGCTTTCTTCGTCTTCATCAAGCGTGTCGAAGGGCGTCTCGTCTTCCATCTCGTCGTCGAAGGTTTCGGCGTCGGGGCGCGAGAGAATGCCGGCGCCAAACGCAAGCAGCCAGCCAGAAGGCAGCGCCAGAACGGCGGCGATGACAAAGCCGAAAATGCCGCGCGGATAAGCACCGGTGAACTTGGCCGGAAGGGACAGGATCGCATCGCCGAGAACGCCGCCAAGTCCGGTGGGCAGTGGCCAGGTGGCGGGCGGCGCGAAAGCGCCGACAATGCCGGCAGCCAGAACCGCGCCCAGGAACCATGCGCCGGCGCGCTTCAGGCCGCGGTCGATTTCACGGCCAAGCAGGAGCAGCGCGCCCCAGCAGACGGCCGGAACCAGACCGACCAGCGCGGCCAGGCCGTAGAACTGCATGGCGAGATCGGAGAACACCGCGCCGGGATAACCCATGGCGTTGGTGACCGGATTTGCCGTGGCGTGGCTGAAACTGGGGTCTGCGACATTCCACGTGGCCAGCGCGGCCACCGCGAAGGCCACAAACGCCAGAAGCGCCAAACCACCGATTCGCGCCGCCTGACGACGCAAAAATGCCTGCAGACCGTAGCTGTTTTCACTCATGGCCAGGAATGCCGAAGACCCGGAACTCATGCGCACAATTCTCCGCTCGCGCTTGGTTTCCGACGCGAACCGCGCCGTAATGACTCAAGGCCGACCCTAGCGGCCCGATGGTTAAGGCGGCATTAACCATGGAGGGGTGGGCGATGATTTCTCGCCGCCCGACAAAAAAGGGCCCGGCGAACCGGGCCCATCAGGAAGGCAACCGGCCCGAAGGCCGATTGTCAGGCAAGGCATGCGACGACTTAAGTCATTACTGGAGCATCGGATTCATCCGAAATCCGGTTCCCACTTTTCGGTCCGATGCTTTAGATCGCCGTGCATCCATTTGGACGAACCAAGGACGATCTACATTCTTGCCGGAGCATCGGAACAACCCGAAAACCGGTTCCCACTTTTCGGTCCGATGCTTTTTCGGTCCGATGCTCATCTGCCATGCATGGGCATGAACTCGGGATAGGCTTCCACCCCGACTTCGGCCACGTCGAGACCGTTCATTTCGTCCTCGGCGCTGACGCGCAGGCCCATGGTCTGCTTGAGCACCATCCAGACCACATAGGAGACGACGAAGGTGAACGCGCCATAGGCGACGATGCCAACGATCTGCACGCTGAAGCTGGCGTCACTGTTGGTCAGCGGGACGGCGAGCGTGCCCCAGATGCCTGCAAGAAGGTGGACCGGGATGGCGCCGACCACATCATCGATGCGCAGCTTGTCGAGCAGCGGCACGGTGAGCACCACGATGATGCCGCCGACAGCGCCGATGACGATCGCCATGAACGGGCTGGGCGTGAGCGGCTCGGCGGTGATGGACACGAGGCCGGCCAGCGCGCCGTTCAGCACGAAGGTGATGTCGACCTTCTTGTAGAGCACCTGCGTGAGAAGCAGCGCCGCCACCACGCCGGCAGCCGCCGCGAGGTTGGTGTTGGCGAAGATGCGGCTGATATCGGAAGCATCGGCATTGGTGCCCATGGCGAGCTGCGATGCGCCGTTGAAGCCGAACCAGCCGAGCCAGAGAATGAAGGTGCCAAGCGTGGCGAGCGCCATGTTGGACCCCGGGATCGGCGAGACACGGCCATCAGAAGCATATTTGCCATTGCGCGCACCCAGAAGAAGCGCGCCGGCAAGGGCTGCCCAGCCGCCAACCGAGTGGACCAGCGTAGAACCGGCGAAATCCTGAAAGCCCATGGCGTCGAGCCAGCCGCCGCCCCACTTCCACGACCCGGCGATGGGATAGATGAAGCCGGTGAGAACGACGACGAAGATCAGGAACGGCCACAGCTTGATTCGCTCGGCCAGCGTGCCCGACACGATGGATGCCGCCGTGGCGACGAAAACCATCTGGAAGAACCAGTCGGAGGCGACCGAATAGTCACCCTCATTGGCCGTGCCGGCAGCCGGCCAGCTATAGGGCGCGAAGGAGCCGATATAGCCCGACACATCCACATACATCAGGCTGTAACCCACCACCCAGTACATGAGGCCGGCGATGGAATAGAGCGCGATGTTCTTGAGGAGCTGCATGGACACGTTCTTGGTGCGCACCATGCCGGCCTCGAGCATGGCGAAGCCGGCCGCCATCCACATGACCAGAAAGCCGCCCATCAGGAACAGCAGCGTGTTGAAAATGAAGGCCGTCTCGGCGGCCGAGGCGAATTCGGGCGCTGTTTCCTGCGCCAGCGCCGGCAGGGGCATGGTTGCCAACATGGCCGCCAGTGCGAGCCCGCCCGGCGCCAGCGGACTTGCGGCGCTTTTCAGTGTTCGATACATCATCTGATTCTCCATCGGAATATGCCGCCTAAAGCGCTTCGACGCCGGTTTCGCCGGTGCGGATGCGCACCGCGCGATCGAGCGCGTGGACGAAAATCTTGCCGTCGCCGATCTGGCCCGTGCGCGCGGCCTCGGCGATGGCCTCGACCGCCCGGTCCACCAGGTCGGAATCGACGGCCACCTCGACCTTGATCTTGGGCAGGAACGTCACGGCGTATTCTGCGCCGCGATAGATCTCCGTGTGTCCTTTCTGTCGTCCGTAGCCCTTCACCTCTGTCACGGTGAGGCCCTGAATGCCGAGGCCGGTGAGCGCTTCGCGCACGGCCTCCAGCTTGAAGGGCTTGACGATTGCCATCACGATTTTCATGGCAGTTCACCTTTGCTGTTGCGGGGTTCCCGCGGGTTGCCTGCATCGCGCGAACCGCCATGCGGGCCGCGTCAGCAAAGGAGAAACAAATGCCGTGCCAGTTTGACGGCGCGTCACTCAAGACATTGAAAAAGTTATGAAAAAAGAAAACCGGCGCTGAGAAAGCTCAACGCCGGCAAATCATAAGTGAACAATACTTAGGCAGAATATGCGATTTGCCTATTTTGTGCGCAGGCGCACCAGCCCTTCCTGGGCCACGGAAGCGACCAGCGTGCCATCGAGCGCATACAGGCTGCCGCGCGAGAAGCCGCGCGCGCCCTGCGCGGACGGGCTGTCCTGCGTGTAGAGCAGCCAGTCGTCGAGCCTGTGCGGGCGATGGAACCACATGGCGTGGTCGAGACTTGCCATCTGGATATCGGGATCGAAACCGTTGCGCCCATGGGCGAAGGTGGAGGTATCGAGCAGGGTCATGTCGGAGAGATAGGCAAGCACGGCGGCCTGAAGCGCGCGATCATCCGGCACAGGACCGGTGGTGCGGATCCAGACATCCTGGCGCGGCGGCAGCTTGTCGCGGCTGGTGTAGTGCTCGACGATGACGGGGCGCACTTCTATAGGACGCTCGCGCGCCCAGTAGCGACGGATGTTTTCCGGCACGCTGTCGCCGAACTCCTGCAGGAATTCGCGCTGGGTGCGCAGATTTTCCGGCGGGGTGACATCCTGCGGCATGGGGATCTGGTGGTCGAGGCCGGGCTCTTCCTTCTGGAAAGAGGCCGAAAGCGAGAAGATCGCATGGCCATGCTGGATGGCGACGACGCGGCGCGTGGTGAAGCTGCCGCCATCGCGGATGCGGTCGACCTCGTAGATGATCGGCACGGCGGGATCGCCCGGCCGCATGAAATAGCAGTGGAGCGAATGGACATGGCGGGCGGCGTGGACGGTGCGCTGCGCTGCAACGAGGGCCTGACCGATGACCTGACCGCCAAAAACACGTTGCCAGGCCGATTGAGGGCTGCGACCACGAAACAGATTGTGTTCCAATGTCTCAAGATCGAGTATGGCGAGTAGGTCTTGCATGGCCGACGACATTAACGGATCCCCTCCGGCAGCTTGAAACAATGGCTGACGGTTTCCAAGACGAAGGCGGGGGTCAAGTCAAGCCAAGCAGTGACACGCCCGGCGAATACGGGCACAGAACCGGTGACGAACGAGGTAACGGCATGGCCAAGAGCACGAAACAGACTTCCACGCGTGAGCTGGACATCCTGATTGCCGGGGCGGGCTATGTGGGCCTGGCGACCGCCGTCTCGATCTGCCGCGCGCAGCCGAACCTGAAAGTGGCGCTGGTGGATGCCGCGCCCGAAGGCGTGTGGCAGCGCGACGGACGCGCATCGGCCATCGCCGCAGCGGCCTGCCGGATGCTGAAGCGTCTCGACTGCTGGGACGAGATCGAGCCGGAAGCGCAGCCCATCACGGAGATGGAAATTACCGATTCGCGCACCGCCGACCCGGTGCGCCCCGTGCTCCTGACCTTTGGCGGCGAAGCCGAAGCGGGCGAGCCCTTCGCACATATGGTGATGAACCGGCACACCAACGGGGCGCTGCGCGCCCGCGCCGCCGAATGCGGCATCGAGATCATCGAGGGCGTGGCGGTGGAGGGTTTCACCGATATGGGCGGCCATGTGGAGGCCAGCCTTGCCGACGGCTCCACCTGCCGGGCACGCCTGCTGATCGCCGCCGATGGCGTGCGCTCGCGGCTGCGCGACATGGCGGGCATCAAGACCGTGCACTGGGGATATGGCCAATCGGGCATTGTGTGCGTGGTGGCGCATGAGCGCCCGCATCACGGCCGCGCGGAAGAGCATTTCCTGCCGGCCGGCCCCTTCGCCACCCTGCCGCTGAAAGGCAACCGCTCGTGCATCGTGTGGACCGAACGCACCGAGGATGCGGAGCGGCTGGTCAATGAGGACGACCTGGTGTTCGAGCAGGAGCTGGAGCTGCGCTTCGGCCTGAAGCTCGGCGAGATCCGCGTCGAGGGTCCGCGCCGGGCATGGCCGCTGGGACTGACGCTGGCGCGCGACTTCGTGAAGCCGCGCTTTGCGCTGGCGGGCGATGCGGCGCATGGCATCCACCCCATCGCCGGACAGGGGCTCAATCTGGGCTTCAAGGACGCGGCGGCGCTGGCCGAGGTGATCGTCGAGGCCGAGCGGCTGGGCGAGGATATCGGCGCGCTCGACGTGCTGCAGCGCTATGAGCGCTGGCGGCGCTTCGACACGGTGCAGATGGGCGTGACGACCGACGTTCTGAACCGGCTGTTCTCCAACGACATCGCCCCGGTGCGGGCGCTGCGCGATTTCGGCCTCGGGCTGGTTGAACGAATGCCCTCCATGAAGCGTTACTTCATCCAGCAGGCCTCGGGCATCGCCCCCGGCACGCCGAGACTGCTGCGCGGAGAGGCAATCTAGGGCGATCTGGCCTTTCCGTCTCAACGCACTATTTCAACGAGGAGAAGACCATGGCTATGAAACGGCATGCGAACGTCACCTGGAAGGGATCGCTGGTTGAGGGCTCAGGCAGCCTCGACACGCAAAGCGGTGCGCTTTCGGGCCTCCCCCTCGGCTTCAAGGCCCGCTTCGAGGACGAAAGCGGCAAGACCGGCACCAATCCGGAAGAACTCATCGCGGGCGCGCATGCAGGCTGTTTCGCCATGCAGCTCTCGCACATGCTGGCCGGCAACGACACGCCGGCCGACAAACTGGACGTGCGCGCCGATGTTTCGCTGCAGCCGGCCGAGGGCGGCGGCTTCGAGATCACCAAAAGCGCGCTGACACTGGTGGGCAGCGTGCCCGGCCTCGATGAAGCGAAATTCATCGAGATCGCCGAGAAGGCAAAGGCCTCCTGCCCCGTCTCCAAGGCGCTTGGCGCCATCGAGATCACGCTGGACGCCAAATACGGCTGACGACACTTTCGCGATGAAAACCGTCGGCCGACGCAACGGAAGGTCGTTCGATGGACACACTTCGCAACCAAAAACCGGGTGATGCAGCTAGACTTTCCTTACGGAACAAGTCGTTCGGGAGGAATGGCATGCTGCAGACCCACACACCGCGGACGCTGAAAACCGCGGCGCAGAAATCGACACTCACAATCACCGACATCACGGCCGAGGCCGCGAAGCTGGACGCGTTCGACAATCACGAGCGCGTCTGGCACGGCCGCGATGAGGTACGCGGCCTGAACGCCATCGTGGCGATCCACAACACGGTGCTTGGCCCCGGGCTGGGCGGCACGCGCGTGTGGCCGCACGAAACCTTCGAGGCCGCCCTCACGGACGTTTTACGCCTCTCGCGCGGCATGACCTTCAAATCAGCCGTGGCGGGTATGGCGTTCGGCGGCGGCAAGGCGCTGATCATCGCCAATTCCAAGACCGACAAGACGCCGGCTCTTCTGGAAGCCTATGCCGAGATGCTAGCCGCACTGGAAGGCCAGTTCTTCACCGGCGAGGATGTGGGCTTCACGGTCGCCGATGCGGACTTCCTGCGCGCCCGCACCCCCAATGTGACGGGCACCACGGTGGGCGGCAGCGGCAACCCCTCGCCCGTGACGGCGCATGGCGTTTTCCTGGGCGTGAAAGCGGCGCTGAAGCATCGCGGCGTCGACACACTTGAGGGCGTGCATGTGGCCGTTCAGGGACTGGGCTCGGTCGGCTGGACGCTGTGCGAGAAACTGCATGCGGAAGGCGCGCGGCTTTCTGTGACCGACATCGACACGGCCCGCATGGAACAGGCGAAAGAGGCGTTCGGCGCAGAGCCTGTCGCGCTTGATGCGATCCTGCAGGTTGAGGCGGATGTGTTTGCGCCATGCGCGCTGGGCGGCGTGCTTTCGGCAGAAACAATCCCCCTGCTTGGGGCAAAGATCGTTGCGGGCGCGGCCAACAATCCGCTCGTGAACCATGAAGACGCCCAGCTTCTGATGGAGCGCGGCGTGCTCTATGCGCCCGACTATGTGATCAATGCCGGCGGGCTGATCAATGTGGCGGCAGAACTCGCGCCCGGCGGCTATGACCGCGAGGCGACCATGGCGAAAGTGGCGAAGATCCCCGAAACGCTGACCGACATCTTCGAGCGCGCGGAAGCGCAGAAGCGGCCAACCAATGACGTTGCGGCGGAGATTGCCTTTGAGCGCATCGACGCCGCGCGGAACGACGCTGCGGGATAAGGCTCCGATCCAAGCTTGGGCGACGGGCGGGGAACAACCCGCCCCGCCCTGCCGGATGAGGATTACCTGATGCCGGTGAAGGCGGCGTCGCCCCAGACCTGCTGAACGCGCGCATCGCGGCCACAGCCCTTGCGATACCCCTTATAGGCATCCTTCTTCTTCACCAGTCCGAAGCGGGAGAGAATGCGCTCGTCGCTCTGATAGTAGTTCTGGTGATAGTCTTCCGCCGGCCAGAAGGTGGCCGCGCCAAGAACCGGCGTGACGACCGTGCCGCCGAGCGCCGCATTGGCCTCTTCCTTCGCCTTTTCGGCAGAGGCTTTCTGCTTGTCGCTCAGCGCGTAGACGGCGGTGGAATAGCTTTCGCCCCGGTCACAGAACTGGCCGCCGGCATCGGTGGGATCGACCGAGCGGAAGAAGATTTCCAGCAACCGGTCATAGCTGACCTGCGCATCGTCAAAATCGATCTTCACCACTTCACGGTGCCCGCCCGAGGCATAGTTGCGGTAGGTGGGGTTCTCGGTTCTGCCGCCGGCATAGCCGGACACCGTGTCGAGCACGCCCGGCACCTTGTCGAAATCCGCCTCGACACACCAGAAGCAGCCGCCGGCGAAAATGGCCGTCTGCTTTTCAGCCGATGCCGGCTGCGACACCGCCACCATGGCGGTGAAGGAAAAGGCAGCAGCCAAAAGGGAACGTCGCAACATGAAAATCTCTCCTGTGTTCCCGCACAGAGCTACCGCGCCGGGCGACGAATTCAAATCAAGCCGCTACACGCTTGCGTGAGGTGACGGGGTGGCGGGCCGCCTTCCCGCAACGGCATGCCGCCATGGACACACAGGCTGCCGGGAGGCAGTATCGCGACCCAACGAACGCGCAGGCAGGAAGACGATGCTCGGCATTCTCAGAAACCAGACATATAACCGGCTTTTCACCGCTCAGGTGATCGCCCTTCTGGGAACCGGGCTGATGACCGTGGCGCTGGGACTGCTTGCCTATGAACTGGCCGGAGCGGATGCGGGCGCGGTGCTGGGAACGGCGCTCGCCATCAAGATGATTGCCTATGTGGGCGTTGCGCCGGTGGCGCAGGCGCTGTCGGACAATCTGCCCCGGCGCGCGCTGCTCGTGTCGCTGGATGTGTTTCGCGCGGCGGTGGCGCTCTCGCTGCCCTTCATCACCGAGGTCTGGCAGATCTATGTTCTGATCTTCCTGTTGCAGGTGGCCTCGGCAAGTTTCACGCCCACTTTTCAGGCGGTCATTCCCGACATTCTGCCGGACGAGGAGGAATACACCCGCGCCCTTTCGCTTTCGCGGCTGGCCTATGATCTGGAAAACCTGATCTCGCCGATGCTCGCAGCCGCACTCCTGACCGTGATCAGCTTCCATTATCTGTTTGCAGGGACGGTGGCCGGCTTTCTGGTTTCGGCGGTTTTGATTCTCAGCATCACACTGCCCGCCGCCAAGGCCAAAACGCGCCGCAGCTTTGCCGAACGCACGACACGGGGGATGCGGATCTATCTCGCCACACCCAGACTGCGCGGCCTGCTGGCGATCAGCCTTGCCGTAGCAGCGGCGGGCGCGATGGTGATCGTGAACACGGTGGTTATCGTGCAGGCGCGGTTCGGCCTGAGCGAGGTGGAAGTCGCGTGGGCGTTCGCAGCCTTTGGCAGCGGCTCAATGGTGGCCGCGCTGGCGCTGCCGCAATTGCTGGACCGGGTTGCAGACCGGCCGGTGATGATCGCGGGGGCGGTTATCCTGACCGTCGGCACCGCACTTGGAGCGGCGGTGAAGAACTATGCGGCCCTGCTGCCGCTCTGGCTGGTGATCGGCATCGGCTACAGCGCCGCGCAAACGCCCTCAGGCCGGCTGTTACGACGCTCGGCGCAGTCGGAAGACCGTCCGGCGATCTTTGCCGCACAGTTCGCTCTGTCGCATGCCTGCTGGCTTCTCTCATATCCGCTGGCGGGGCAGCTTGGCGCGCGCATCGGCCTTGAAGCCACCTTCCTGGTGATGGCCGCGATCGCGGCGGTCGCTATCGTGCTTGCCGTAAAATTCTGGCCGGCAGAGGAGGCAGCGGACATTCCGCATGAGCATCCGGAACTTGCGCCGGATCACCCGCATCTGCGCGAACACAGGACAGGCGGGAAGCACCGTCATGCCTATGTGATCGACGACCTGCACCCACGCTGGCCGAGCGCGGCCTGACAGGGGCCGGGATTCCGAGAAGCGGAAACGAAAACGGGCCGGCAAAAGCCAGCCCGTCAATCTGATCTGAAAGCCTTTCACCCATACGGGCAAAGGCACCCCGGTTGGACGCGGAACACCGTTTCATGGAAACGCCGCTCCGCTCTCTCTGTTTGTCTTCGCAATTCCGGACGGAAAACCGGTTCCCGCTTTTCCTGGAATTGCGCTAGACGCGGCGCTCCACCATCATCTTCTTGATGTTGGCGATGGCCTTGGCCGGGTTCAGGCCCTTCGGGCAGGCCTGCGTGCAGTTCATGATCGTGTGGCAACGATAGAGCCGGAAGGGATCTTCCAGATTGTCGAGGCGCTCGCCCGTCTTCTCGTCGCGCGAATCGATCAGCCAGCGATAGGCCTGAAGCAGCACGGCAGGGCCGAGATAGCGCTCGCCATTCCACCAGTAGCTCGGGCACGAGGTCTGGCAGCAGAAGCACAGGATGCACTCGTAAAGCCCGTCGAGCTTGGTGCGGTCCTCATGGCTCTGCTTCCATTCGGTCGCGGGCTCGGGCGTGACCGTCTGCAACCACGGCTCGATGGAGGAGAGCTGCGCGTAGGGCACGCTGAGATCCGGCACCAGATCCTTGACCACCGGCATGTGCGGCAGCGGGTAGATCTTGACCGCGTCCTGAGCGACCTCATCCATGCCCTTGGTGCAGGCAAGCGTGTTGGTGCCGTCAATGTTCATGGCGCAGGAGCCACAAATGCCCTCGCGGCAGGAACGGCGGAAGGTCAGCGTCGGATCGATCTTGTTCTTGATGTAGATCAGCCCGTCGAGGACCATCGGCCCGCAATCGTCCATGTCGACATAATAGGTGTCGACGCGGGGATTGGCTTCATCGTCCGGCGACCAGCGGTAGATCTTGTATTCGCGCAGGTTGGTCGCGCCCTCGGGCTTCGGCCAGACCTTGCCCTCCTGGACACGGGAATTCTTGGGAAGGGTGATTTCGACCATGACTTCCTCGGCTCAGTAAACCCGCGCCTTGGGCGCGATTTTCTTGGGATCGATGCCGCCGTCTTCCGGCTTCAGCATCGGGTCGGTGTGGACGGGACGATAGTCCAGCGTCACCTTGCCGCTCTCATCGACCCAGGACAGGGTGTGCTTGCGCCAGTCCTCGTCGTTGCGGCCGCCCATCGGACCATCCTTGTAGTCCTCGCGGGCGTGCGCGCCACGGCTTTCCTTGCGCGCCTCGGCGCCGAAGACGGTGGTGATGGCGTTGGCCATCAGGTTTTCCAGCTCCAGCGCTTCCATGAGATCGGAGTTCCAGATCATCGAGCGGTCGGTGACCTTGATGTCGGGAAGCTCTTTCCAGACTGCGGTGATGCGCTCGCAGCCCTGCTCCAGCGATTCCTGGGTGCGGAACACGGCGGCGTCTTCCTGCATGGCGCGCTGCATCTTCTCGCGCAGCTCTGCCGTCGGCTGGGAGCCGTTGGCGTTACGCAGGCGGTCGAAGCGCTCCATGATCCTGTCGCAGGCGGCCTCGTTGAGCGCCGGAACCGGCGCATCGCGGTCGACAACCTCGCCGGCGCGGATGGCGGCGGCGCGGCCGAACACGACCAGATCGATCAGCGAGTTGGAGCCAAGACGGTTTGCACCGTGCACGGAGGCGCAGGCGGCCTCGCCGACGGCCATCAGGCCCGGCGCGATCGCATCCGGATCGTCCTTCGTCGGGTTCAGCACCTCACCCCAGTAGTTGGTCGGGATGCCGCCCATATTGTAGTGGACGGTCGGCAGGACCGGGATCGGCTCGCGGGTCACATCGACGCCAGCGAAGATGCGGGCCGATTCGGCGATGCCGGGCAGGCGCTCGTGAATGACCGCCGGGTCCAGGTGATCGAGATGCAGGTAGATGTGATCCTTGTTCTTGCCGACGCCGCGGCCTTCACGGATCTCGATGGTCATGCAGCGCGAAACCACGTCGCGGGAGGCAAGGTCTTTCGCCGACGGCGCATAACGCTCCATGAAGCGCTCGCCCTCGGAGTTGACCAGATAGCCGCCCTCGCCGCGCACACCCTCGGTGATGAGGCAGCCAGCGCCATAAATGCCGGTCGGGTGGAACTGCACGAACTCCATGTCCTGCAGCGGCAGACCGGCGCGGGCGACCATGCCGTTGCCGTCGCCCGTGCAGGTGTGGGCGGAGGTGCAGGAGAAGAAGGCGCGGCCATAACCGCCCGTCGCCAGAACCACCATCTTGGCGGAGAAGCGATGGATCGTGCCGTCTTCAAGGTTCCACGCCACGACGCCGGTGCAGACACCGTCGGTCATGATGAGATCGAGCGCGAAATACTCGATGAAGAACTCTGCGTGATTCTTGACGGACTGGCCGTAGAGCGTGTGCAGGATGGCGTGGCCGGTGCGGTCTGCCGCAGCACAGGTGCGCTGCACGGGCGGGCCGTCGCCGAAGTTCTGCATGTGGCCGCCGAACGGCCGCTGGTAGATCTTGCCTTCCTCGGTGCGCGAGAAGGGCACGCCGTAATGCTCGAGCTCGTAAACGGCGGCGGGCGCCTCACGGGCGAGATATTCCATGGCGTCGACATCGCCGAGCCAGTCGGAACCCTTCACCGTGTCATAGAGGTGCCACTGCCAGTGGTCGGGGCCCATGTTCTTGAGCGACGCGGCGATGCCGCCCTGGGCGGCGACCGTGTGCGAGCGGGTCGGGAAGACCTTGGTGATACAGGCCGTCTTCAGCCCCTGCTCGGCCATGCCGAGCGTGGCGCGCAGACCTGCGCCGCCAGCGCCGACGACGACAACGTCGAACTTGTGGTCGACATAGGTGTAGGCGTCTGCCGCCTTTTTATCTGTTGCCTTTGCCATAACCGGGTTCAGCCTCCGAAGGCGATCTTGAGAAGGGCGAAGAGGGAGACGACGCCCAGAATGAGGGTGAAGAAGATGTTGCCGATCATCAGGGCGACCTTGCAGCCCTCTGCGTGGATGTAGTCCTCGATGATGACCTGCATGCCGAGCTTCATGTGGTAGAGCACCGACAGGAGCGCGAACGCCAGAAGCACGGTGATGACCGGGTTGGCGATGGTCGCGCGGACCTCTTCATAGGATGCGCCATTGATGGCGATGACGAAGCCGATGAAGAAGATGACGAGCGGGACGTTGGCCACGGAGGTGAGGCGCTGACGCCAGAAGTGATCCGTGCCTTCCTTGGCGGAGCCGAGGCCGCGAACGCGGTTAAGCGGTGTGCGCATGTCGCTCATGATCAAAATCCTCCACGAACGGCGTAGCCGATGACCCACACGAGAATGGTGAGCACGATGGAAGCGGCGATGGTGGCCTTGGCCATTTTCGTCGCGGTGGCCTTTTCGAGGCCGCGGCCCGTGTCCCACACGAGATGGCGCAGACCGCCGATCAGGTGATGGATCATGGCCCAGGTGAAGCCGAACAGGACGATGCGGCCAAACCAGGAGCCGTAAATGCCGTTGACCAGGTCGAAGGTTTCCTTCGAACCGGCGGCGGCGGCCAGCCAGATGACGAAGAGCACCATGCCGAAATAAAGCGCGCCGCCGGTGATGCGGTGCACGATCGACATGACCATCGTCGGAATCGGGCGATAGATTTGCAGGTGCGGTGAAAGCGGCCTGGCTTTGACAGTTGTGGATTTGCTCATGGCTTCCCCAATTCGATACCGGCGCGGCGGGGTGGCTGTTGCGAGAGCGATATCGTATCCCGAACTCGCGCCCTGCGGCTGTGGCTTTCTAATGCGGTTTTTGCAGTGCGTCAAAGCCGCAACAGCGTTCCCTTCAACGAATATATCGCAGGTGTAACGCGTGGCGAGCGGCATTGCGCGGCTTCAAACGATTGAAGAGGATTTTTCGCGCGGCGACCTCCAAATCAGCGACGGCAGGTGATCGGCACCTTGCCGCTGACCATCCAGAGCGCCTCGCCGCCCTCAATCACGACGGCATAAAGCGACTCACCAAAACGAACGTGCTGGCCGGGCGGCGACGCCGGCAGCTCCAGCTCCAGCCCGCGCGGGCTGACGACGGAAATGCTCGAGCCCTTCGGGGTGATGCTCATCTGCATGCCGTCATCGCAGGTGAGCGTGACGGGACCGGTGAAGGCCGGCTTCGCGGCATCCGGCTTTTCAGGCGTTGCGGCGACACAGCCGGCGAGAATGCCCGCACAGCAAATGGCCACAAGCCCTGAAAGGCCGCGCTGGCGCAGCCGCATGAAGGTCGTTCCTGTAGATTTCATAATGCCTCTATTGCGCGTCCGAGCCGGGGGACCGATCCGCACCCTGGTCGAAACGAATGACATGCGTGGTCCAGTCGGCGGGGGCGGCCAGCGCCTCGTAGAGCTTGCGCCCTTCATCCGGCTGACGCGGCGCATTGAGCGCCAGACGGGCCCAGCCACGCTCTTCGGCCTGGTCGGCGATCACATCGACCAGCGCCTTGCCGATGCCCTTGCGGCGGTGATCGTGGTGCACGAACAGATGATCGACGAGGCCGTGCCGCATGCCCGACACCGGGTCCGGCAGGTCGTAGAACAGCGCAAAGCCGACCAGCGCGCCATCAAGGCTTGCGCCGACGACTTCGACCGCGCGGTCCTGCAGAAGCGTCTCGGCGTAATATTCGTCGGGGCGGCGCGGCGCACCGCGCTTCAGCGACTGCGTGTAAGCCGCCAAAAGCGGCGCCAGAACATGCGCATCCTTGAGACGCAGCGGATTGATGTCGATCTGATGATTCTCGCCCATGGAGCACCCTTCCCCGAAATTAACCACGTCTGTCAATCGGCATGTTCGCGCTGCATGCTCGACGTGACAAAGGTTAAGAAAAGCTTAATGTATGAGGATCGAGGGGGCCACGAGGATTTAAGGAGCGATGGCGCATGCCTTTACGATCTTTATTCGTGGCCGCGGCCCTTGTGGCCGCAGCGACGACTGCGCCGGCGCTGGCCGGCAGTTTTGATGGCGCAGGCCAGGGCCGCGTCTATGCGGACGCCTATGGCAATCTGGTGATCGAGAGCCGCGCGGGTTTCAAGCGCATCATGGTCGGCAAGGGCTATATGGCCGGCGACTATCAGGCGCTCGACCTCGAAACACCGCGCGAGACAGCCTATCTGGAGCGCGACGGCGGCAAGCTCTATCTGCGCCGGGCAAACCCGTGCACCGAGGGCGTGCTGATCAAGGGCCGCAGCTACATGTATGGCCTGCCAGACGGCGTGTTGCCGGTTCTGGTCGCGCCCTGCCGCTGAACCATTAAAACCGGAACAGGCGAGCACGGGAGGCCCCATGAGCCGAGAGGCCGAAACCGCCCGCGCGCTGCGCGGCCATATCGACCAGATGCAGACCATGACCCGCTTCGTGCTGGCGACGCTGGCGCTGGCAAGCGGTGTCTACACCTATCTCGGCGTGCGCAGCCTGCTGGACGGCACCGCGACGCTCGTGTTTCTCGCCGCCGTCATCTATTCGGCGGCGGTTTCGGTCGGCATTTACGGGTTCTGGACCTATCTCATCCGCTTTCTGCCGGAAATGCGCGACGCGGGCTCACGCATGGCGCTCTTCGGCGTGATGGGCGTGGGCTGCCTGATGATCGTCGCCATGTCCTCCTGGCTGAACGCGGCCGCGCTGGCGGGCTCGGCTGCGGTGGAGCAGCATCTGGCGGAAACGCTGGAAGACTATACGGGTGATCTCGATCAGGCTCATTCCAATGCGCTGGGCGCGTTATCCCTGCTGCCCGACATTCAGCGCGCGGCGGAACGCTTTTCGCGGCTTGCCGAAGAGGAGCGCAATTCCGGCGCGCTGACCGGCACGTCGGGCTCGGGCAGCGTGGTGCAGCTTCTGACCCAGATGTCTGCGCAAATGCGCGAGCTGGAAAGCACGATCCAGAATTCACGCGAGACGGTGAGCGAGCAGTTTCAGCGCGGGCAGGAGCGGCTTGCGGAAATGCGCACGCTGGTTTCGGCCCCCGGCCCCATCCAGCCGCGCTCCGACCGTTTCGCGGAGGAAGCCGTGGCGCTGGCGGGCGTGATCGCCGCGCTGGAGCAGACCTCCATCGCGCCCTCCGTGGCGCGCGCGGCAGCGGATCTTTCCGCCGGCTTCATCGCGCCGGTTGCGGATGGCCGCTCAGGCGATCTGGCAGACCGTCAGGATGCGGTGATGGCGACGGTGCGCAGCTCGGTCGCCGCCCAGTCCAAGGCGCTGTCGGATGCGGCGGAGGAAATTCTCGCACAGCCGAAAGTGGCGGAACGCCGCTATGTGCCGCTTTCCTCGGCTGAAGCTGTGCTGCGCTATGCAGGCAGCTTCCTGCCGAGCTGGGCAGGCGCGATCTCCATCGACCTATTGCCGGCTGTTCTGGTGGGCGTGCTTGCAGTGGTGTTCGCCTCGATCCGCCGGGGCGAGGCCGAGCTGACCCCGGCAGACCGGATCACGGCGGCGGACATGATGCGCTCGCTCGAGCTGCATGATGCGATCATGGCCCGCAAGGCTGCTGCGGAGACGCAGACACCGCCCGAACCGACAGAAGCGCAGCCTGTTCCGCCCGAAGCAGAGCCGCAGCCGTCGCGCAACATCACCCCGCTTTCCACACTCACCGACCGCAAACGGCAGGAACCATGAGCGACCATCTGGCTTCCCTCGACGAGAAACCGCAGCGCGGCCTTCTGATGCGCTATTTCAGCCGCTTCGATGACGGCAAGCTGATGCGCTGGGCCTTTGTGGGCGTTTTGATTGGCTCGGCAGCCGTGCTGGGCATGGATCTGCGCGAGATGGTGGACCGCAATGGCGGGCTCTGGCCGGCAGAGAGCGCCGACCCGATGAAGCGCAGCGTGACGGTTCTTCCGCCGGCGGTGGAAACGCATGGCGCGCGCGAACAGTCGGCCGATCCGCGCCGGTTCGTGCGGACGGATCGCGATGCGCTGCGTGACCCGGTCAGCTTCACGCTGAAGGCGGGCGGCGTGCTGGCCGCCAATGGCGCAATCGACCAGGGGGCGGCGGCGCGCTTTGAGAGCGAGCTGGAGGCGCGCGGCGAATATGTGACGCATGTGGCGCTCAATTCGCCCGGCGGTTCGCTTGAGGACGCGATGGCGATTTCCCGCCTGGTGCGGGAACGCAATCTGGCGACCAGTGTTGCCGATGGCGCGATCTGCGCCTCGTCATGCCCGCTCATTCTGGCCGGCGGCGTGGAGCGGCAGGCCGGAGACAGGGCCGCCATTGGCGTGCACCAGTTCTATGCAGCGGAAGAAATGAACAACCCGGCGCAGGCGATGGCCGATGCGCAGATCATCACGGCCCGGATCTCCCGCCATCTGGACGAGATGGGCGTTGACCCGGCGCTCTGGCTGCACGCGCTCGATACGCCACCGCGCGCGCTCTACTATCTGACGCCCGAGCAGATGAAGGATTATCGCCTCGTCACCGGCCCGCTGAAACTGGCGCGGAACTAGAGCAATATGAGGGCTTCCTTCTCCCCGCTCGCGGGGAAGAAGGGGCCGGCAAGGGGGGATGAGGGGCTGGCGCGGCGCATGAGAACCTCGCCGTATTGTGCATTCACAGAACCTGGCGCTCGCCCCTCATCCTCACCTTCTCCCCGCTCGCGGGGAGAAGGGGGCGTTGAAGGCGGCGCCTTGATGGAGCCCCCTTCAACAGAAACGGGCGTGAACCCGGAGGTCACGCCCGCTGCACGGTCTAAAGCCTGTCTTCTCAGCCTTCCTCGGGTGCAGGCTGAAATTCGAGCAGGTCGCCCGGCTGACAGTCGAGCGCCTGACAGATTTTTTCCAGCGTCTCGAAGCGCACACCGCGCACCTTGCCGGATTTGAGCAGGGACACATTCTGCTCGGTGATGCCGATCATCTCGGCGAGTTCCTTGGAGCGCATCTTGCGGCGCGCCAGCATGACATCCAGATTGACGACTATCGGCATGGCGATCACACGAAGTCGCGCTGTTCGGCACGGACATCGGCCGCAACGGCCATGAGCCGGCCCGTCATGTACATGATGCAGGCAATGAGAAGCGTCAGCAGCTCCGAACTGCCGAAACCGAGTGTCAGCATCTTTTCTCCGGGCGGATTGCCCATGGTGAGCGCCAGGATCATCAGCATGCGCAGGAGAATGCCGCCGGCGGCCAAGGCGACAAAGGCCGCGCTGGCGCGCCCCATCCAGTGCGCGGATTCGCCCGAAAGCGGCTCTTCGGCAGAAAACGCACCGAACATGCGCCAGACGCTATAGAGCGCGGCAAACAGAAGACCAAGCTGGATGGCAATCAGCGCTGCGGTGATGGCAACCGCAGACGAGGTGAACACAAGCGGGCCTGACAGGTCGAGCTTCTCCCGCACCTGTTCCTCAAAGAACACTGCGTCGTTCAGCGACGCGAAGAAGAACACAGCCACCGCAAGGGCGATCAAAGCCCCGCACACCAGAACAATGCCCTGCATCAGCCGGCTGAGCCGCCGCAGGCGCGTCACGTCTTGCATACCAATCTCCGTTTGATTGAATTAATTAATGTATTACGATAATTAATTATCTCGATTCGTTTCTCATGAAAAGGGCCATACCGATGTTTTTTCGCAAACGCACCGTGACAAGCCTTGCCGGCGTCTTCTGCGCTGCCGTGCTTTCCGCCTGTGTTTCGGGCAATCCCCGCACGCTTTACGAACTGTCAAAGTTCGATCCGCTCAGCGCCGACCCGGCAGGCATCGCCGTGGCGGTCAAAACGGACAGGACGCTTCATCTGAGGCAGGGAGACGTGATGCTGCGCATGGCGCTCGCGAGCGAGGACAAGAACAGGGCTTTCGATGAACGCTTCGTGCTGACGGTGATCGAAGACAAGGAGCCTGCGGGCTTCGGTCAGGCATTGAAGCCCAATGAGCATGTCCTCTCCGCCGCCATCGCGGCAGAAGACCGGCAGCGCTTCAGGGCTGCACAGGCCAGAGCCCGCGCGGCGCGGGCCGAAGATGCAACGGAAGGCAAGGGCTCGATCAGCGTCTCGATCAATGGCGGCTGCACAAGCGGCCCGCTGGACCTGAAGGAAACAACGGTGCGCAGCTATATGCGCACACAGGCCGGCGGGCGCTTCTTTCCGCTGACGGGGGAGATGAAAATCACAGAAGTTCTGGGAAATAAAAAATCGTCAGCGATTCGAATCCCCTCCTGCGAAATAAAATTATCGAAATAAAAAACAAAACAATCCTCTGAAGAATAAAATTACGTCCACAACCAAGGATTTAAAAAGCGAAGTTTAAATCGATACAATTCACTGAATGAAAAAACATTACGTCGCGTTATGTTTTCTGGAGCAATAAATTGAAGTTGTTTGTCGAGCGGGCTCGTCCTAGGAGAGGAACATGCTGCCTTTCCCAGGCAGATTGATGTTCAACCCGCTGGCAGGACACCTTCCCATGACTGACATTCCCGGTCTGCCCAGCCGCAGAAGCTTTCTCAAAGGCTCTGCAGCTGGCGTGGCCCTTTCCGCGCTCGCGACCAGTGCAAGCGCCGAGAAGGCCGAAGCCCCGGTTTCCCTCGAAGACTACAAGCGTGAATTTCTGAACGACGCCGAATGGGCGTTCGTGATGGCCGCGACCGCGCGGCTCATCCCGTCCGAAGGCGACGGTCCCGGCGCGATCGAGGCGCGCGTTCCCGTGTTCATCGACCGCCAGCTCGCAGGCGACTATGGCAGCGCCGAAGACTGGTACATGGAAGGCCCGCACGATGCGTCCGCTTCGCCTCAACTGGGCTGGCAGACGCCGCTGACGCCTGCCGAAGTCTACCGTCAGGCCATTCCAGCCTTCGACGCCTGGTGCTCAAAAACCCATGGCGACGTCTTCGCCGGGCTTGAAGCCAGCCAGCAGGACGAGGCGCTGACTGCGCTGCAGAACGGCGATGTGGAACTGCAGCCGGAGGTGCGCGACTTCTTCTCCATTCTGCTTGCTAACACGAAGGAAGGCTATTTCGCCGACCCGATGTATGGCGGCAATCACGGCATGCAGTCGTGGGTCTATATCGGCTTTCCCGGCGCACGCGCCGCATTCCGCGAATGGCCCGAGCGCCACAACATCAGATATCCGCTCGGACCGGTTTCCATCAGCGGCGAGAGGGCTTGATCATGGCGCGTCAGGAAAAGAAGAAAGACGTCGTCATCGTCGGCCTGGGCTGGACCGGCGCCATCGCCGGCATCGAGCTGGCGCAGGACGGCCTTGAGATCGTCGCGCTGGAGCGCGGCCCGGACCAGTCGACCGTGCCGAACTTCAAGTATCCCAACCAGATTGATGAGCTGAAATACGGCGTGCGTCTGAAAATGATGCAGAAGCTGAGCCAGCAGACGGTGACGGTGCGTCGCAATGAAGACGAGACCGCCCGCCCCTACCGCAAGCTCGGCTCTTTCCTGCCGGGCAATGGCGTTGGCGGCGCAGGCACCCACTGGAACGGCCTCAACTGGCGTCCGATGCCGGAAGAGCTGAAGCTGAAATCCTACGTCATCGAAAACTGGGGCGAGGATATCATTGCCGAAGACATGACCATCGGCGATTACCCGGTGAGCTATGACGAACTCGAGCCGTATTTCACGCAGTTCGAGAAAGTGGCGGGCATTTCCGGCTATGCGGGCAATCTCAACGGCGAGATCCGCGAAGGCGGCAACCCGTTCGAGGGCTGGCGCTCCGAGGACTTCCCGATGCCGCCGCTGCCGCGCACATGGGACAGCCAGAAGTTCCACGATGCCTGTATCGCGTCGGGCTACCATCCATTCCCTGCGCCGGCGGGCATCGCCTCCACCGCCTATGTGAACCCCTATGGCATGCAGATGGGGCCGTGCAATTTCTGCGGCTTCTGCGAGCGCTATGGCTGTTACCAGTATTCGAAATCCTCGCCGCAGACGACGATCCTCGATGCGCTGAAGCGCAAGCCGAACTTCTCCTACCGCACCCATTGCGAAGTGCTGCGGGTGGAAATGGCCGAAGACGGCAAGACGGCGACGGGCGTGACCTATTTCGATGAGGAAGCGCAGGAAGAGGTGTTCCAGCCGGCGGATCTGGTGATCCTGTCGAGCTATCAGCTGAACAATGTGCACCTGATGCTCGTCTCCGGCATCGGCGAACCCTATGACCCGGCCACGGGCAAGGGCGTTACCGGCAAGAACTATGCCTACCAGATGAATGGCGGCATCTCGATGTTCTTCGAGGACGACAATTTCAACCCGTTCGTCGGGCATGGCGCCAACGGCACCTGCATCGACGATTTCGCGATCAACCAGATCGATTTCGGCGAAGAAGGCTTCATTGGCGGCGCTTACTGGCGCTCGGGCACGTTCAACGGCCAGCCGATCCGCAACATGCCGCTGCCCAAGGGCACGCCCGCATGGGGCGCAGGCTGGAAAGAGGGCATCGGGCGCTGGTACGGCCACGCCATGTCGATCGGCTCGCACGGCTCGAACCTTGCCTATGCGAACAACTATCTCGACCTCGATCCGAACTATACGGACCGTCATGGCCGTCCGCTGATGCGCATGACCTTCGACTGGCACGACAATGATCTGCGCATGAACCAGTTCATGAAGAGCAAAATGGAGCCGCTCGCCAAATCCATGAACCCGGACATCATGCAGGTCGGCTTCAAGGGACCGGGCGCGCATTATGACGTGCGCCCCTACCAGACGACGCACAACACCGGCGGCCACATCATGTCGGAAACCCCGCAGGAAGGTGTCGTCAACCGCTACTGCCAGGCCTGGGACAAGCACAATGTCTTCGTCATGGGCGCAGGCAATTTCGTGCAGAACACGCAGTACAACCCGACGGGCCTGCTCGGCGGCCTGGCTTACTGGACGGTTCAGGCGATCCGCACCCAGTATCTGCCCAATCCGCGTCCGCTGGTCTGAGGAGCATACAGATGAAAACCTTTCTCAGAATCCTCGCCGGGCTCGTTGTGGTGGGCGTCATCGCCCTTCTGGCATTCGTGTTCGTTCCGGTGAAACGCTCCGCCCCCACCCAGAACCTGGCGGCCGACTGGCAGCCGGAAGAGGGCCAGGGCCAGTATGTGATGTATGCGGGCGACTGCGTGGCCTGCCACACGGCGGAAGGCGGCGAACCGCTGGCCGGCGGCCGCCCCATCGAAAGCCCCATGGGCACGATCTGGTCCACCAACATCACGCCCGATCCGAAGACCGGTATCGGCGGCTGGTCGCTTGACGATTTCCGCGCGGCCATGGTCGACGGCCTGATGCCGGACGGCACGCATCTCTATCCGGCCATGCCGTATGAGAACTTCCGCTTCATGAGCGAGGCGGACATCCGCGCGCTGTACGACTATCTCATGAACGGTGTGGAGCCGGTGGAGAACCGGGTGCAGGCGACGCAACTCGCCTTCCCGTTCAACCAACGCTGGGGCCTGCGCGCCTGGAACTGGATGGCGCTCTCACATGAGGCCGGGTTCAAGCCGCTGGGCGCATCGGACATGCAGGATCGCGGGCAGTATCTGGTGGAGGGTGCGGGCCATTGCGCCGCCTGCCACAGCCCGCGCAACGAGCTGATGATGCAGGACGGTGTGACGGCGAGCCAGAAGACGTTCCTCGCCGGCGGCGTGATCGACGGATGGGAAGCGCCGGCGCTTTATGGTCCCAATTCGACCATTGCGGGCTGGAGCGTTGAAGAGACGGCAAACTATCTGGCCACCGGCCGCAACGCGCATTCTGCCGCCAATGGCGAAATGGCGCTGGTGGTGGAGCATTCGCTCCAGCATCTGACCGACGCGGACAATCTCGCCATCGCCGCCTTCCTTAAGGGCAAGGATGCGGAGACCACCGAGGTGGCCGGCGTGATGAAGGCGATGCCACAGCCAGAAGCGGATGCGGCAGGTGAAGAAACCGCAGCCATGCTGACGGAAGCCAGCCCCGACATGCCGCTCGGACCGCGCCTCTATCTCGACAATTGCTCGGGCTGTCACTTCGTGACCGGCAAGGGCGCGCCGGAGATCTTCCCGGAGCTCGAGAACAACCCGATGGTGGTGAGCGCCGAGGTTGGCCCGCTGATCTCCGTCATTCTGAATGGCGCAGAGGTTCCCTCGACCGAGAAGCGGCCAATGAAGCTCGTGATGCAGGGCTATGCAGAGCGTCTGGACGACGCGGAGGTTGCCGAACTCGTCAACTTCCTGCGCTCCTCCTGGGGCAATGACGCAGCCGCCATCTCGGCGGAGGACGTGGCCAAGGTTCGCGCGGCGCAGTCGACGCACTAGAGCAATTCCAGGAAAAGTGGGAACCGGTTTTCCGTCCGGAATTGCACGAAAACAATGAATTAGAGCGTTTTCAAGACTCAGCGAAAAGCGGAAACGCTCTAGAGCGATTCATCGTTTCAAGACAGCAAAAGAAAAGGCCGGTCGCTGGGACCGGCCTTTTTTATTGGTGCGCGATGCGGTGCGCGGATCAGCCCTTCGGCCACTCGCGGATGTCGACGAAGTGACCGGCGATGGCGGCAGCGGCGGCCATGGACGGCGATACGAGATGCGTGCGGCCCTTGAAGCCCTGACGGCCCTCGAAGTTGCGGTTCGAGGTGGAAGCGCAGCGCTCGCCCGGCTTCAGGCGGTCGTCGTTCATGGCAAGGCACATGGAGCAGCCCGGCTCACGCCAGTCAAAGCCGGCAGCCTTGAAGATCTTGTCGAGACCTTCGGCCTCGGCCTGCGCCTTCACGAGGCCGGAGCCCGGCACGATCATGGCGTTGACGCTGTCCTTGACCTTCTGGCCCTCGGCGACCTTCGCGGCTTCGCGCAGATCCTCGATGCGGCCATTGGTGCAGGAGCCGATGAAGACGCGGTCGACGGCGATGTCGGTGATCTTCGTGCCCGGCGTCAGACCCATATACTCAAGCGCGCGCTTCTTGGAGATACGCTTGGTCTCCTCGGCGATGTCGTCCGGGTTCGGCACGACGCCGGTGACGGAGATGACATCCTCGGGCGAGGAACCCCAGGTGACGATGGGCGGCAGGTTGGCGGCATCGAGACGAACGATGCGGTCATACTCCGCGCCCTCATCGGTGCGCAGCGAATCCCAGTAGGCAAGCGCCTTCTCCCATGCATCGCCCTTCGGCGCGCGCGGGCGGTCCTTGATGTAGGCGTAGGTGGTCTCGTCCGGCGCGATGAGGCCGGCGCGCGCGCCGCCTTCGATCGACATGTTGCAGACGGTCATGCGGCCTTCCATGGAAAGCGCGCGGATTGCCTCGCCGGCATATTCCATGACGTGGCCGGTGCCGCCGGCGGTGCCGATCTCGCCGATGATGGCAAGGATGATGTCCTTGGCGGTGACACCGGCGGGCAGCGCGCCATCGACCTGGATCAGCATGTTCTTGGCGCGACGCTGGATGAGCGTCTGCGTGGCCAGAACGTGCTCGACCTCGGAGGTTCCGATGCCGTGCGCCAGAGCGCCGAACGCGCCATGGGTGGAGGTGTGGCTGTCGCCGCAAACGATGGTCATGCCCGGCAGGGTGAAGCCCTGCTCCGGCCCGACGATGTGGACGATGCCCTGACGCTCGTCATTGGCGTCGTAATATTCGATGCCGAAATCGGCGGCGTTCTTTGCCAGCGCATCAACCTGGATGCGGCTTTCCTCGTTCTTGATGCCGAACTTGCGGTCGGGCGAGGTGGGCACGTTGTGGTCGACGACGGCGAGCGTCTTTTCCGGATGGCGCACATCGCGGCTGGCCATGCGGAGGCCCTCGAAGGCCTGCGGGCTCGTCACCTCGTGCACGAGGTGGCGGTCGATGTAGAGCAGGCAGGTGCCGTCGTCCTGCTGGTCAACCAGGTGGTCGTCGAAAATCTTGTCGTAGAGCGTGCGTGCTTTGGTCATTTTGTTCATCCCTAGCGGAGCGAAATGGAAGGCTGGCCGGCTAATCTCTTGTCTCGTTGCGTTCCCGCGGAGCGTTGCGGACGGGAAGGCCGAGCCGGTTGGCGTGTCCGCCTAAGGCAGTCGGCTCAGAAGCGAGCCGGAAACCCGCGCAAAGAAGCGGCCCGGCAGGCGCTTGACGTCCTGCAGAACAAAGCCCTTGTAGGCCGGATTTCCAAAAAGTGCTTCCATGAGAGGGCTAATACCAGCCTTTCCCGGGCTCGGCAATCTATCCGTGCCGGGCGTCTTCGGCAGAAGGCAAATGCCTGCCGCAATGCGCGCATGACGGCAGGAATTGCGCTACCGGGGCATGGGCGCGACAGCCGGCCCCGGTTGCGGTGGTCTCCAGGGTCAGGACCCTAACGCTTTGCCTGATTCTTGCGCAGGCGCTGTTCCAGCCCGCGCAGGGCCAGCGACAGGCCGATGGTCAGGATGAGATAGATATAGGCGACAATCGAGTAGGTTTCGAAGAAGCGAAACGAGCCCGAAGCGTAGATCTTGCCCATCTGGGTAATGTCGGCGACGCCGAGCACGGAGACCAGCGAGGAATCCTTGACCATCGCCACGAAATCATTGCCGAGCGGCGGCAGGATGGTGCGGATCGCCTGCGGAAGGACAATGAGGCGGAAGCGCTGGAAGCGCGACAGACCGAGCGCCTTGGCGGCTTCGATCTGGCCTTCGTCAACCGACTGGATGCCGGCGCGGAAAACCTCGGCGATGAAGGCCGAATAACCGATGGTGAGCGCGATGATGGCGCGCCACAGAAGTGAAATGTCGCGCACCCGTAACTCGCCGAGAACGCCCGCCTCCTGCAAAGGCGCGGTGACCGCATTCCAGCCGGTGACGATGATCGGAACACCGGCAAAGGCGATCCAGAACAGGAGCACCAGAACGGGGACGCCGCGAATGATCTCCACGTAGAAACGGGCGATCTGGCGCAGCACCAGAGATCCGGACAGGCTCATCAGCGCCATGCCAAGGCCGACGGCCGTGGCCAGCGCAAAGCCCACCACCGTGACGAAAACGGTGATGCCGATGCCCTTGGAAACGATGGAGAAGACCTGCGCGTAGAGTTCGCTGGTGGCAATGAGGATTGCGACGCCGACGGCGATGACCCCGGCGGCAACAAGCCACCAGGGGAAATCGCGTTTGGCGGCGGGTCTGGAACCGGACACCGCCATGGGCTCTAGAGTTTCCTCGACGGGCGGCCGGTCAGGCCGGCAGGACGCGGGGCAACCACGTCCTATTCACCCATCTTGTATTCAAGGAACCATTTCTTGTTGAGGGCGTCGAGCGTGCCGTCGGCCTTCATGGCGGCGATGGCAGCGTTGACGGGTTCGACCAGATCGGAGCCCTTGGCGAAGATGAAGCCGAAATCCTCGGAGCCGAGGGCCTCGTTGAAGAGCTGGAGAGCGCCATCGGAGGCATCGACATAGCCCTGGCCGCCGGTGCTGTCGGTCAACACCATGTCGACATCGCCGGAGCGCAGCGCCTGAACGGACGCGCCAAAGGTCTCGAAAAGCTTGATGCGCGGATTGGCTTCGTTGCCGTCGAGCACTTCATAGACGGCGGTGTAGAAGGGCGAGGTGCCGGGCTGTGCGCCCACCAGACCGTCTTCATAGGCCGCGAAGCTTTCAGCGTCGGAGAAATTGTCTTCGTCGCTGCGCACAAGCATGAACATTTCGGAGCGCAGATAGGGGGCGGAGAAATCCACCTTTTCCTTGCGGTCGTCACGAATGGTGATGCCGGTCATGCCGATGTCGTACTGACCGTCGGCAACCGACTGGATCATCGCGTCCCAGCTCGTGTTCTGGTAGGTGAGCGAGAAATTGAGACGCTTGGCGATCTCGTTCATCGCATCGTATTCCCAGCCGATCTGCTCGCCCGACTTGGGGTCGATGAACTGAAGCGGCGGGTAGGCATTCTCCGTGACCACCACGACTTCACGACCCTCAAGGTCGGGCAGCGTATCGGCAGCGACGGCAAAACCGGAAAACATGAAAGCGGCAGCGGCGAAGGACGCAGCCTGAAGGGACGTAAGCAACGTCATGGACCAATCTCCCTGTGGCGGACCGATGCTCGGCCGGGTGATGGTCTTTTCCTTAAAGCAGAGTGTTTCCCAGTAAAAGAGCCAGAATGACGGCAAGCGCCGTAAAGGAAACCAATCAAAACAAAAAAGGCGCACCGAAGTGCGCCTTTCTTAAAAACCCAATGCCGGAGAGACTACTCGGCGTTGTTCTCTGCAGCAGCAGCTTCCTGCGCCTTGGCGGCTTCTTCAGCTGCCTTCTCGGCGGCCAGAGCCTCGGCGGCAGCGCGCTTCTCAGCTTCGATGCGCGCCTTTTCTTCGGCAGCAGCCTGACGCACGGAATCGTTGAGACGACGGGCGCGGACGCTGGTGTTCTCGGTGATGCGTGCGGACTTACCGCGACGGTCGCGCAGGTAGTAGAGCTTCGCGCGGCGAACCTTACCGCGGCGGACCACCTCTACGCCCTCGACGAGCGGGGAGTAGATCGGGAACACGCGCTCGACGCCTTCGCCGTAGGAAATCTTGCGAACGGTGAAGTTCTCGTGGATGCCGGCGCCGGAGCGGGCAATGCAGACACCTTCATAGGCCTGCACGCGGGTGCGGGTGCCTTCGGTGATGCGAACCAGAACGCGAACCGTGTCGCCGGGCTGGAATTCGGGAATCTTGCGCTGAGCTTCGATTTTCTCGGCCTGCTCGGCCTCAAGCTGACGGATAATGTCCATCTCACTGTCCTCTTGTTCTTCTCGAACCGTCAGAGCGCTCATCCCAATGGCAGTTGTGCACCGCCTGAAGAGTGCCCTCCCAAAGGAGGAACAGGAGCGAATTCACGTGTTCTTTGGTTAGATCCAAACCGGCCGGAGCCGTTACGTTGGGTGCGCATACACGACATTGCGGGGAGAATCAATATGGAACGGCGGCTGCCGCGCCCGAAATCTCAGTCCGAACCGATCCGCCCCAGATGCGTATCACGAAACCCGCTCTCATGTTTCAGCCCGTAGCCAAGCGCGCGGTCTGCGCCGATATGGGCGGCGAGAATGAGCGCCAGATGCGTGGCGAGCGGCGCGTCCAGCACCAGTCCGACGAGATAGACGAAAACCGGAGCAGGCCAGGCATGGACGAGATTGTAGCACCATGCGCCGACGCGCGGGCCTGCGAGATAGCCCAGCATGGCGAGATCCGGCGCAAACAGAAGCATGGCGAACAGCCACCAGTTGCCGCCGGAAAGCTGATAGAGAATAAGGGCGAGAACCGCCAGAGATGCGCCCTCGAGCCGCAGAAGGCGTTTCACTTTCCGCCGTCCTTATAAGCCGCCCAGAGATCGGGACGGCGCTCGCGCGTCAGCCTTTCGGCCTCTTCGCGCCGCCAGGCGGCGATTTTCGCATGATTGCCCGACAACAGGATCTCCGGGATCGGACGATCCTCGAAGAGCTGCGGGCGCGTGTATTGCGGGTGCTCCAGAAGACCACCCTCGAAGCTCTCTTCGTCGCCGGACGCATCATTGCCCATGACGCCGGGCAGAAGCCGGATCACTGCATCGAGCAGAACCAGCGCTGCCGGCTCGCCGCCGGAGAGCACGTAATCGCCGATGGAAACCTCTTCGAGACCGCGCGCCTCGATCAGACGCTGGTCAACGCCCTCGAAACGGCCGCACAGAATGACCGCGCCCGGACCGGCCGCCAGCTCACGCACGCGCTGCTGGTCGAGCGGGCGGCCACGCGGGCTCATCAAAAGGCGGGGACGCGGATCATCGGCCGGCGCGGCATCGTCGATGGCGCGCGCCAAGACGTCGGCGCGCATGACCATGCCTGCGCCGCCGCCAGCCGGCGTGTCATCGACATTGCGGTGCTTGCTCGTGGCGTAATCGCGGATCTGGACCGTTTCCAGAGACCAGCGACCGGCCTCGCGCGCCTTTCCGGCAAGCGAGAGGTCAAGCGAACCGGGAAACATTTCGGGATAGAGAGTGAGGATCGTTGCGCGAAAACTCACGGCGCATCCCCATCGCCCGGCATGTCTGGATTGTCTGGCCCGCCCGCATCGTCAAGACCATCGGCATCGTCCAGATCGTCGGCATCCTCATCATCGACAAGGCCGGCAGCGACGCGGTCGATCTCGACGAGCCCCTCGGAGACGCGCACCTGAGGCACGGCAGCCTGCGTGAAGGGAACCATCGCCATTCCGCCCACGGCCAGCGCGACTTCCATGATGTCGCCGCCGCCGAAATCATGCAGCGCCTGAACCCTGCCGACGCGCTCGCCCTCGCCGTCGATGACGGAAAGGCCGATCAGGTCGGCATGATAAAACTCGTCTTCCTCAAGATCGGCGGGCAGTGCGGCCCGCTCGACAAAGAGAGCCGTGCCGTTCAACGCCTCGGCGGCGGTGCGGTCGCCCACCTCGGCGAAGCGGGCCACCACCACATTCTTGGCGGGGCGCACATTCAGAACGGTCAGGGTTCGGCCATCCCCGGTGGAGAGCGGACCGTAATCGCCAATGGCCAGGGGATCGCCGGTGAATGTCTTCACCCGCACTTCGCCGCGCAGGCCCTGCGGGGCGCCGATGACGGCGAGCTGGACGCGGGTATCGTTCTTGCTTGGTTTCTTCATGTGCCTGACTTGCCATTGCCCAAATCGGGGAAAACAGGCTTATGCGTCGTTTTACGGCTTGCCGGCAAGCTTGTCGGCGAGAGTTTCCATGCGTGTGGCAAGATCGCCCAGCATGCCGGTGACGGCGGAATCGTTCCGGTCAGCCTGGCTGACCGCCTCGTCGCGCGTCTTGCGGAGCGTGTTGATCTCGCCCTCCATGCCGCGCGTCTTCTTCTGCAGTTCCACCAGCTCGTCCATGACCATGATGCCGGCCATGACCGCAAGACGGTGGTCGCCGATCTCACCGAACGCATCTTTCAGATGCGTGATGTAGCGGTCGAAACGCTGCGCGAGATTGACGAGATGATCTTCCTGCCCCTCATCGCAGGCCATGCGATAGGACTTGCCGTCAATGGTGACCGTAACCTGTGCCATCGCTTCGCCCTACCGATCCAGCACGGCACGGATCGTTTCCATGGCCGTGACCAAACGCCGCGAAACCTCGCGGTTCACCTCTTCGAGCCGCTGGGCCCGCGCTTCGGACTTGTCTATTTCCTGGGCCAGTCGCGCGCGATCGGCATTCATGCGCTGCACTTCGGCATCGGAATCGACAAATTCCCGATCCCGCTCCAGCCGGGCGTCAACCGCATCCTCAAGCGAGGACATGGCCTTGTCCAGCCGACCGATCACCTCCTTGAGCGTGTTGTCACCACTCATGGCCGCCAACCCCAGTCCTGCATTTCCGGAAGGCGCCCGCCGCATATGCGACGCCGGCACGGATTGTCCGAAAATGTTTTGACACAGGCAATCTTGCTTACTCTCTCTCGCCAAACTGCGCGATGCGCCCGCCTCCCCCGCGCAAACGCCACTGGCTGTCTGCCGGGACGGTGAACGCGAATCGCTGGCGTTACTATACAGTTACGCCCAAAAGATTAGGCGCCGGGTGAAGCCCCCGTCAACAAAACACGTCGGCTAATCCCCCAAATTGGTGTAACAAGGTTGATACATAACGCTCCTCCCCCAGCGGCAGACAATCTGGTGAAAACGGCCCCTTTGTTGACTTCAAGGCCGCAAATGCTATGTGTCGCCTGCTTTTTCCAAGGGGTCAGCGCTGCCCAGGCAGCGCCCCGATAACTGCCTTATGCGGACCAGCGAGCAATCATGATCTCACGCGACAAACACGACCGGATGGCCAATGCGATCCGCTTCCTTTCCATGGATGCGGTAGAGAAAGCCAAATCGGGCCATCCCGGACTGCCCATGGGCGCAGCCGATATCGCCACTGTGCTTTTCACCCGCTTCATGAAGCATGACCCGAAAAACCCGAACTGGGCCGACCGCGACCGGTTCGTTCTTTCGGCCGGTCATGGATCGATGCTGCTCTATTCGCTGCTCTACCTGCTGGGCTACGAAGACATCACGATCGATGAGATCAAGAATTTCCGCCAGCTCGGCTCGCGCACGGCCGGCCACCCGGAATTCGGCCACGCAGCCGGCATCGAGACGACGACCGGCCCGCTCGGCCAGGGTTTTGCAAACTCCGTCGGCATGGCGATTGCCGAGCGCGTTCTGAACGCCCGCTTCGGCAATGATCTGGTTGACCACTACACCTATGCGCTGGCCGGCGACGGCTGCCTGATGGAAGGCATCAGCCAGGAGGCACTGACGCTGGCGGGCCACCTGAAGCTCAACAAGCTGATCGTGCTGTTCGACGACAACAACATCTCCATCGATGGCGAGATCTCGCTGACCGATTCCACCGACCAGTGCGCCCGTTTCGAGGCTTCCGGCTGGAACACGATCCGCTGCGACGGCCATGACCCGGAAGCGATTGCTGCCTCGATCGAAGCCGCGAAGGCTTCCGACAAGCCGACCCTGATCGCCTGCCGCACGACCATCGGTTTCGGCGCTCCGACCAAATCGGGCACCGCGAAGGTTCACGGCGCGCCGCTGGGTGCGGAAGAGATCGCCGGCGCGCGCAAGGCGCTTGGCTGGGACGCAGAGCCCTTCACGATCCCCTCCGACATTCTCGACGACTGGCGTCTGGCCGGCCTGCATTCGGCAAAGGACCGCAAGGCCTGGGAAGACCGCCTTGCTGCAGCCGACGCCGAGACGCGCGGCGAGTTTGAGCGCCGCATGCGTGGCGACCTGCCGGAGAACTTTGACGCGGCCATGGTCGAGTACAAGGAGAAGCTTGCAGCCGAGCCGCCGAAAGTGGCCAGCCGCAAGGCCTCCGAAATGGCGCTGGAAGCAATCAACGCCGTGCTGCCGGAAACCATTGGCGGCTCGGCCGACCTGACCGGCTCCAACAACACCAAGACGAGCCAGACCGGCCCGATCAGCGCCGACGACTTCTCCGGCCGCTACGTGCATTACGGCATCCGCGAGCATGCAATGGCCGCGGCCATGAACGGCATGACGCTGCATGGCGGCATCATTCCCTATGGCGGCACGTTCATGACGTTCTCGGACTATGCCCGTCCGGCCATGCGTCTGGCCTCGCTGATGCAGATCCGCTCCATCTTCGTGATGACGCATGATTCCATCGGCCTTGGCGAAGACGGCCCGACCCACCAGCCGGTGGAGCATCTGGCCGCGCTGCGCGCGATCCCGAACCATTTCGTGTTCCGTCCGGCCGATGCGGTGGAGACCGCCGAGTGCTGGCAGGTGGCCGTTGAAAGCCGCAAGACGCCTTCGACGCTCGCCCTGTCGCGCCAGAACCTGACGCCCGTGCGCACCAGCCACGAAGCGGACAATCTGAGCGCCCGCGGCGCATACGAGCTGGCCGGTTCGGAAGACGACGCCAAGGTGACGCTGTTCGCCACCGGCTCGGAAGTGGAAATCGCCATGGACGCCAAGGCGCTTCTGGATGCCGCCGGCCTCCCGGCCCGCGTCGTCTCGGTGCCCTGCTTCGAGCTGTTCGAGCAGCAGAGCGAAGACTACCGCAAGGCCGTGACCGGCAATGCGCCGGTGAAGATCGCCATCGAGGCCGGCATTCGCCAGGGCTGGGATGCGATCATCGGTTCCGACGGCGTGTTCATCGGCATGACCGGCTTTGGCGCAAGCGCGCCCGCACCGGAGCTCTACAAGCATTTCGGCATCACCGCCGAGGCCGCTGCCAGCGCCGCGCAGAAGCGGCTCGCAGAGCTCGGTTGAGGCCTATAGCGGCCTTATCAGGGTCCGGGGCGGGCGAATGCCTGCCCCGCCATCTGGATTCTTGCCTCTTGCGCCGCTATGAAGCGGCGTCTCTTTCCGTGCCAGCGCACGGCCACCCACCTGCCGGAGGAAGTTCATGACCGTCAAAGTAGCCATCAACGGATTTGGCCGCATCGGCCGCAATATCGTACGCGCGATCTACGAGTCGGGCCGCAAGGACATCGACATTGTCGCGATCAACGATCTCGGCCCCGTCGAGACCAACGCTCACCTGCTGCGCTATGACAGCGTGCATGGCCGCTTCCCTTCCGAGGTGAAGGTCGACGGCGACACGATCAGCATCGGCTCCGACTCCTTCAAAGTGTTCGCCGAGCGCGACCCGTCCAAGCTGCCGTGGGGCGAGCTGGGCGTTGACATCGTGATGGAGTGCACCGGCATCTTCACCTCCAAGGAGAAGGCTTCGCTGCACCTGCAGGCCGGCGCAAAGCGCGTTCTGGTTTCGGCTCCGGCCTCCGGCGCGGACCTGACGGTCGTTTACGGCGTCAACCATGACAAGCTCTCCAGCGAGCACCTGATCGTCTCCAACGCTTCCTGCACCACCAACTGCCTGGCTCCGGTGGCCAAGGTCCTGAACGACGCCTTCGGCATCGAGAAGGGCTTCATGACGACGATCCACGCCTATACGGGCGACCAGCCGACCCTCGACACAATGCACAAGGACCTCTACCGCGCCCGCGCGGCAGCCATGTCCATGATCCCGACCTCGACCGGCGCGGCCAAGGCCGTTGGCCTCGTCCTGCCGGAGCTCAATGGCAAGCTGGACGGCGTCTCCGTGCGCGTGCCGACCCCGAATGTCTCGGTCATCGACTTCAAGTTCGTGCCGAGCAAGAAGGTCACCGTCGAAGAGATCAACAACGCGCTCGTGGCGGCTGCCGACGGCCAGCTGAAGGGCATTCTCGCCTACACCAACGAGCCGCTGGTCTCCATCGACCTGAACCACAACCCGGCCTCCTCCACCTTCGCGCTCGACCAGACGAAGGTGATCGACGGCGACTTGGTTCGCGTCATGTCCTGGTACGACAATGAATGGGGCTTCTCCAACCGCATGGCCGACACGGCGGTTGCGTTCGGAAAGACCATCTAACTCCATTCTCACGCCTTTTCAGAACGCCCGGCCATCGCGCCGGGCGTTTTTCTTTTGTCCATGCCCTTGCATCTCACTTCCGCCGCATCCTTTATGAAAAAGAACAGCAACTTGCGACGAAGTGGATGAAGAGAGGCGGATGGATCAGGGCATTTACGTCATAACGCTGGTGGGCACGGCGCTTGTGCTCTTTGCCGCGTTCTCGAGCCTGATCGCCTTTCGCTTCGGCGCACCGCTGCTTCTCATCTTTCTCGGCATTGGTCTGGCCGCCGGAACGGACGGGCTGGGCCTCGATTTCGACAATGCAGCCGTCGCCTATTTCATCGGCTCGCTGGCGCTGGCGGTGATCCTGTTCGATTCGGGCTTCGGCACATCGGTGGCCGCCTTCCGACAGGCCGCCGCCCCTGCGCTCGTGCTGGCGACAATCGGCGTCTTGATGACGGCCGGGCTGGTCGGCGTCGCCGCCTATTACGTGACCGGCTTCGGCTGGCTGGAATCCCTTCTGCTCGGCGCGACCGTGGCCTCGACAGACGCAGCGGCCGTGTTCTTTCTGCTGCGGGTGGGCAACATCTCCGTGCGCGAGCGGGTGCGCTCCACGCTGGAAGTGGAGTCGGGCTCGAACGACCCGATCGCCATCTTTCTCACGCTTTCGCTTGTCGGGCTGATCGCCAGCGGCGAGGCGATGCAGGCGGACACGCTGGCCGCCGATGTGGCCATCGGCTTTCTGCAGCAGATGGGCATCGGCCTGATGGCCGGGCTTGTTGGCGGCTGGAGCATCGTGCGGCTGGTGGTGAAGCTCAAGCTGGAACAGGGGCTGCTGCCGATTTTCGTGCTGGCGCTCTCGCTTCTGGTGTTTGCGCTGGCCGGGGCGATGGGCGGATCGGGCTTCCTCGCCGTGTATGTGGCGGGTCTGATCGCCGGCAATGCGAAACTGCGCTCGACCGCCATGCTGAAGCGCTTTCAGGACGGCGTGACCTGGCTGGCGCAGATCATCATGTTTCTCGTGCTCGGCCTGTTCGCCACGCCGTCGCAATTCGCCGACATCATTCTGCCGGCGCTGTTCATCGGCCTGTTCCTGATCTTCGTCGCCCGGCCGCTGGCCGTGACGCTGTGCCTTGCGCCGTTCCGATTCTCGCCCGCCGAGAGCGCCTTCGTCTCGTGGGTGGGCCTGCGCGGGGCCGTGTCGATCCTGCTGGCGATCACGCCGCTGATCGATGAGCTGCCGAACGGACGGGCGCTGTTCAACATCGTCTTCATCATCGTGCTGGTGTCGCTGATCGTGCAGGGCTGGACGGTGGGACCGCTGGCGCGCCGGCTGGGACTGACGCTGCCGCCGCGCATGGGGCCGCTGAACAAGGTGGAGCTGGAACTGCCCGGCTCCGCCCGCCACGAGCTTCTGGCCTATCGCGTGGTGGCGGGAAGCCCGGTGGAGCGCGGCCAGCGCATTCCACGCTGGGCGAAACCCTCGCTCGTGGTGCGCGACGGGCGCTCCATGACCTATCAGTATGCGGGACGGCTTTCCGCCGGAGACCATGTCTACATCTTCGTGCCGGACCGCTATCCGCGCCTGCTCGACCGGCTGTTTGCAAGCCCGGTGGAAATGGACCCGGAGGATGCGGACTTCTTCGGCGCGTTCTCGGTCGATCCCGCACGCCCGGCCTCTGACATCGAGGCGGCTTATGCGCCGGGGCTGAGCGAGGACGAGCAGAAGAAGACCATTGCCGAACTGATGCGCGAGCGGCTTGGCGGGCGCGCTGAATATGGCGACCGCGCAACGCTTGGCGAGATCGAGTTGATCGTGCGCGATGTGGACGAGGACGGGCGCGTCATCGCCGCCGGACTTTCGGTGGAGCCGCAGGCCCCCGAGGTGCGCGTGCCGCTTCTGCTCAGCCCGCGCGACCTGATGCGCCGGATTTTCCGCAGGAAGCCCCGCCCCGACGCCGGCTCATAATCACTGCGCCATCTTGCGCCCGGCGCGCGGCGCTGTATGGTCGCCAGCGAATTTACATCACCGTTCCACCAGCGGTTCAGACGGTCGACACAATGCACCGTTTCAGAACCCACACAGGAGACAGCGACGCGCCATGCCGGACTTCAAGACCCTTGACGACCTCAACGACATTGCAGGCAAGCGCGTGCTGGTGCGCGTCGATCTGAACGTTCCGGTGAAGGACGGCAAGGTCAGCGACACCACCCGCATCGAACGCGTGATGCCGACCATCACGGAACTGTCTGGCAAGGGCGCGAAGGTCATCCTGATGGCGCATTTCGGCCGCCCGAAGGGCAAGGCCGATCCGGCTGCCTCGCTGGAGCCCATCGCCTACGCCGTGGAGAGCGTGCTCGACCACCGCGTTCATTTCGCCAAGGACTGCATTGGCGCACCGGCGGCTGAGGCCATTGCCGAAATGGCCAATGGCGACATTCTGCTTCTGGAGAACACCCGCTTTCATGCCGGCGAAGAACAGAACGATGCCGAATTCGCCCGGGCGCTGGCCGAGAATGGCGACCTCTATGTGAACGACGCCTTTTCGGCTGCACACCGCGCCCACGCCTCGACCGAGGGCCTCGCCCACCTGCTGCCGGCCTATGCGGGCCGCACCATGCAGGCAGAGCTCGAAGCGCTTGAGAAGGGCCTTGGCCAGCCGGCGCGGCCGGTGCTGGCCATTGTCGGCGGTGCAAAGGTTTCCACCAAGATCGACCTCCTGATGAACCTGGTGAAGAAGGTGGACGCGCTGGTGATCGGCGGCGGCATGGCCAACACATTCCTCGCCGCGCGCGGCACGGAAGTGGGCAAATCGCTGTGCGAACACGACCTGGCGAAGACCGCCAAGCAGATCATGATCGAGGCTGCGGAAGCCGGCTGCGCGCTGATCCTGCCGGTGGACGCCGTGGTGGCGCGCGAATTCAAGGCCGGCGCGGAAAGCGAAGTGGTGGCCATCGACAACGTTCCGGCGGACGCCATGATCCTCGATGTGGGCCCGAAGAGCGTCGAGAAGGTCAATGAGTGGCTGGACCGCGCCGACACGGTGGTCTGGAACGGCCCGCTGGGCGCATTCGAGATCGAGCCGTTCGATGCGGCAACCGTTGCCGCTGCAAAGCACGCAGCACACCGCACCGGCGAAGGACTGCTCGTCTCGGTGGCCGGTGGCGGCGACACGGTGGCGGCGCTCAACCATGCCGGTGTCGCAGACGCATTCTCCTACGTCTCGACCGCTGGCGGTGCGTTTCTGGAATGGATGGAAGGCAAGGCGCTGCCCGGCGTCGTTGCGCTTTCGAAATCCGCTTAGATCGATTGAATTCGCTTCGTTTCACAGGTCAGGAGCCACTTTTCACCCCTGCGTTAAGCAAAGTGTGAATAGTCTGTCATTTCAATCGATTAGGGATTGAGAGGGCGCATTCCGTTTGCCGGGCGCATCTGCTATGCGCCCGGGTATGAACAGACAGGAGACCTGAAATGAGCGAACGGCTTGAGGATATTGCAGCCGCCATGGTGACCCCGGGACAGGGGATTCTGGCAGCGGACGAAAGCTCCGGCACCATCAAGAAGCGCTTCGACACGATCGGCCTCGAGTCGACGGAAGAGAACCGTCGCGACTATCGCGAGATGATGTTCCGCGCCGACGATGCGATGAAGAACTGCATCTCCGGCGTCATCCTCTACGACGAGACGATCCGCCAGAAGGCAGCCGACGGCACGCCGCTGGTCGATCTCATCAAGGCCTCCGGCGCAGTGCCGGGCATCAAGGTCGATGGCGGCGCGAAGCCGCTGGCCGGCTTTGAAGGTGAAACCATCACCGAGGGCCTCGACGGCCTGCGTGACCGCCTCAACGAGTATTACGGCCTTGGCGCGCGCTTCGCCAAATGGCGCGGCGTGATCTCGATCTCCAACGACCTCCCGCGCTGGGGCGCGGTGAAGCAGAACGCACAGGCGCTCGCGCGCTATGCGGCTCTCTGCCAGGAAGCCGGCATCGTGCCGATCGTCGAGCCGGAAGTGCTGATGGACGGCAAGCCGGGCGATCACTCCATCGACCGCTGCTATGAAGTCACCGAGTGGGTTCTGAAGACCGTCTTCGACGAGCTCTACGACGCGCGCGTTTCGCTTGAGGGCATGGTGCTGAAGCCGAACATGGTCATCGACGGCAAGAACGCCCGCAAGGCGAGCCGCGAAGAAGTGGCCGAGAAGACCGTGCGCTGCCTGAAGTCGACCGTTCCGGCCGCCGTGCCGGGCATCGCCTTCCTCTCCGGCGGCCAGTCGGACGAAGAAGCGACGGCGCATCTCTCGCTCATGAATGCCGGCTTCGACATGCCGTGGGCGCTGACCTTCTCCTATGGTCGTGCGCTGCAGGCCGCCGGCCTGAAGGCATGGGGCGGCAAGAAGGAAAACGTCGCTGCCGCGCAGCAGGCCTTCGGCCACCGCGCGAAGATGAACAGCCTCGCCGCCACCGGCAAGTGGGAGCCTGGCCTCGAAGCCGCCTGATCAGCAGGTATCGAGAAAGCATTGGAACGGCCCGTCGGCGACTGTCGGCGGGCCGTTTTCTTTTGGGTGCCAGGGTGGGTGCTGGGGTGGTGCAGGGCTGCTGCTCAGAGCAGTTCATCGTTTCATGGAAACGCTGCTCTGCTCCATATGCCTGTTTCGCCGCATTTATGCGGCCGTCAGGTGATTCCACCTGACTGCAAAATGCTCCAGAGCAGTTCAGTGTTTCACGGGAATCACCTGCGCCCTACTCGCCCCCGCGCAGAAGGATGGTGAGCGAGACCGCGCCAAGCGCGATCAGGGCGAGCTTCCAGAAGTCGGCACGGCGCTTCAGGCCCGGAAGGCCGAGCGGCCGGATGATGTGCACGATCATCATCGCCAGAATGAGCAGGAGCAGGATCTTGGTCATGACGGTCCGATTCGGGAAACCATAGCCCCTTGTGCCCGCTGCCGGCCCCACCTGTCAAAACCATCGCCTTCACCGCAAGTCTGATTTACCTTTCCGCCAACGATCCGCTATCGTCGGGCGAGATCAGGCTCAAACCGCAGGGAGGAGGCGGGGTGATGTCGCGCTATCACGAGGTTTACCGGAGCTGGCAGCAGGATCCGGAGCGTTTCTGGGCGGAGGCTGCCGCCGAAATCGACTGGTACAGCCCCTGGGACAGGGTTTTCGACGCGGAGGCCGGCGTTTACGGTCGCTGGTTCCCCGGCGCGACCTGCAACACGTGTTTCAATGCGGTGGACCGGCATGTCGAGGGCGGGCGAAAGGACCAGCCCGCCCTCGTCTATGACAGCCCGATCAGTGGCCGCAAGAAGAGCTTCACCTATGGCGAGTTGAAGGACGAGGTAACGGCGCTGGCCGCCGTGCTGAGGGATTTCGGCGTCGGCAAGGGCGACCGCGTGGTCATCTACATGCCCATGGTGCCGGAAGCGGTGTTCGCCATGCTGGCCTGCGCGCGCATCGGGGCCGTTCATTCGGTCGTGTTTGGCGGGTTCGCCGCCCGCGAGCTTGCCGCGCGCATCGATGATGCGGCTCCGCGCGCGATCATCTCGGCCTCGTGCGGACTGGAGCCCGGCCGCATCGTGCCCTACAAGCCGCTGCTCGACGAGGCGATCCGCCTCTCCTCCGCCAAGCCCGAGAACTGCCTGATCCTGCAGCGCGAGGAACAGGGCTGCGACCTGGTGCAGGGACGCGATCATGACTATGTGCGGATGGTGCAGGCGGCGCGTGCTGCCGGTCTTGCCGTGCCGTGCGAGCCGGTGCTCGCCACCGATCCGCTCTACATTCTCTACACGTCTGGAACGACGGGACGCCCCAAGGGCGTGGTGCGCGACAATGGCGGGCACATGGTGCGGCTCAAATGGTCGATGTTCAACGAGTTCGGCATCGAGCCGGGCGAGACGTTCTGGGCGGCGTCGGATGTGGGCTGGGTGGTGGGCCATTCCTACATCGTCTATGCGCCGCTGTTACACGGTTGCACGACGGTTCTGTTCGAGGGCAAGCCGGTGGGCACGCCCGATGCCGGCGTTTTCTGGCGGGTGATTGCCGAACACGGCGTGGCGGCACTCTTTACCGCGCCGACGGCGTTTCGCGCGATCCGCACGGCGGACCCGGATGCGGAGATGATGGCCGGACACGACCTCTCCCGCTTCCGCACGCTCTTTCTGGCCGGTGAACGGGCCGACCCCGACACGGTGAAATGGGCGGAGAAGACGCTGGGCGTTCCCGTGATCGATCACTGGTGGCAGACGGAGACGGGTGCGCCAATCAGTCAGGACCCCGTCGGGCTTGGCATGCTGCCGGTGAAGTATGGCTCACCCGGCGTGCCGATGCCGGGCTATGACGTTCAGGTTCTGGACGATGCGGGACACCCCGTGCCGGCGGGCACGCTCGGCAATGTGGTGGTGAAGCTGCCGCTGCCGCCCGGCGCACTGCCGACGCTTTGGAACGACGACAAGCGGTTTCGCGAGGCCTATCTCAGCGAGTTTCCGGGTTACTACAAGACGGCGGACGCCGGCATGCTGGATGAGGACGGGTATCTCTTCATCATGGCGCGCACGGACGACATCATCAATGTGGCGGGACACCGGCTTTCAACCGGCGGCATGGAGGAAGTGGTGGCCGAGCACCCCGCCGTTGCCGAATGCGCGGTGATCGGCATTGCTGACCAGCTCAAGGGTCAGGTGCCCTGCGGCTTCGTGGTGCTGCACGGCAGGGCCGGGGCGGACATGAGCACGGTGGAGCGCGAGCTGGTGGCGATGGTGCGCGAGCGCATCGGGCCGGTTGCGGCGTTCAAGAAGGTGGTGCCGGTGAAGCGGCTGCCCAAGACACGCTCGGGCAAGATCCTGCGCGCCACCATGCAGAAGATCGCCGACCATCAGGAATGGGCGATGCCGGCCACTATCGACGATCCGGCGATCCTCGATGAAATCAGCGAGGCGCTGGACAAGTCCGGGAAGTGACGGGCGCTGCCCTTGACCTTGCCGTGCCCCCGGCGCAGGGTCCGGCCGATTTTTGGCATAAGGATTCAACATGGCACTGGACGGCAAGACAGCAATCGTAACGGGCGGCGCGAGCGGCATTGGCTATGCAATCGCCGAGCGGTTTCTGCGCCACGGCGTCAAGGTCGTGATCGCCGATGTGGATGGCGAAAAGGGTGCGCAGGCGCTTTCCGATCTGGAAAAACTGGGCGATGCGCGCTTCGTGAAGGCGGATGTGAGCAAGCGGCTGGACGTGCACAACATGCTGGCGGAAACCATCGACGCCTTCGGCGACGTGGACATTCTCGTCAACAATGCCGGCATCGTGCATGCGTCGGACTTTCTCGACCTGAGCGAAGAGGATTTCAGCCGCGTTCTCGACATCAATCTGAAGGGTTCCTTCCTCGCGGGGCAGGCCGTGGCCCGCTTCATGGTCGAGAAAGTGCAGAATGGCGGTGCGCCGGGCACGATCATCAACATGTCGTCGATCAACGCCGTTCTCGCGATCCCCGAGCAGATCGCCTATTCGGTTTCCAAGGGTGGCGTGAACCAGCTCACCCGCGTCATGGCGCTGGCGCTCGCGCCCTATGGCATTCGCGTCAACGCGATCGGGCCGGGCTCGATCATGACCGAGATGCTGGCCAAGGTGAACAGCGACCAGGCGGCGCGCAACCGCATGCTCTCGCGCACGCCGCTCGGCCGCGCCGGCGAGCCAGGCGAGATCGCCTCGGTGGCAACCTTCCTGGCCGATGACGATGCAAGCTATGTGACGGGACAGACGATCTACGCCGATGGCGGACGCCTGCCGCTGAACTACACGGTGGAAGTGAAGCCGGATATCTCCTGACAAAACGGCGTCAGCACCGGTCGGCGATGATGCCCTGCCCTTTTTTCTGCGCAGCGTAACGGCCCTCCTGACAGTGTGTTGTCAGGAGGGCTGTGTCATTCTGCAGGCATTGAAAATGGAGGGTTACCCAAGTGTCTGCCACTTTGCCGTTGCATGCTGTCGTCTGGGCGGAAATTCCGGTCACCGACCTGGACCGGGCGCGCGCTTTCTATGGCGCTGTCGTTGAAAATGAACTGGCGCTGCAGGAAGACGGGCCGAACCCGTTTGCCGTGTTCGCCTCGAAAGACCCGCAGGAATCCATCTCGGGGCACATCTACCCCGGCAAGCCGGCTCCCGAAGGCACCGGGCCGACCATTCATCTCGCAGTCGCAGCGCCGCTTGAAGACGCCATGAAGCGCGTGACGGACAATGGCGGCAAAGTGGTGTCGCCCATCGTCACTATTCCTGCCGGTCGTTTCGTGTATTGTCTTGATCCCGACGGAAACAGCTTCGGAATTTTTGCGTGAGGAGAACAACGCATGCGCCGTGCTGACCGACTTTTTCAAATCGTCCAGCATTTGCGGGGCGGGCGCCTGGTTACGGCGCGTTTGTTGAGCGAGCGTCTCGAAGTCTCGGAACGCACGATCTATCGCGATATCGCCGACCTGCAATCGACCGGGGTTCCCATCGATGGCGAGGCGGGCGTGGGCTATCTGATGCGGGAGGGGTTCGAGCTCCCCCCGCTCATGTTCACCCGCGACGAGATCGTGGCCCTGGTGGCCGGGGCGCGCATGGTGCGCGCCTTCGGCGGCGCAGCGATGGCGCGTGCCGCCGAAGAAGCGCTCATCAAGATCGGAACCGTGCTGCCGGAACCAGAGCGCGACCGGATTGCAAAAACCGAAATTCACACCCCGCGCTGGGTGGTGAGCGACATGGACCGCCAGACCATCGATGCGCTGGAGCGCGCGGTGGAAACGCGCGACGTGCTTGCCCTCGACTACCGCGACGAGGCAGGCCGGACATCGGAGCGCGATGTGCGGCCTCTGGGCCTGTGGTTCTGGGGAAAGGTCTGGACGCTGGTGGCCTGGTGCGAGCTGCGCGGAGATTTCCGCACCTTTCGCATCGACCGCATTGCGGCGATCAAGCCGGCAGGGCGCGGGTTCCGGCCAGAGCGCGGCAAGCAGCTTGCCGACTTCTACCGCCGCATGGAAATTCATGAAGCCATGATCGGCAGGGCACAGGCCTGCTGAACCGGAAGCTCTTCTGCAACAGGACTTTCTGCCGCCATCACCCGATACGAAAACAGCCTGATACGAGATCAGGCTGCTCTAATTTCTCCCCGGCAATCCGGGGAGATTATCAGGTATCGCGAATCAGGACTGATCGTCCTCATCATCGTCATTGCTTTCGGTGGAACGCATCGACGAGAGCTTTGCGAAGACCGCTTCTGCGTCGAGTTCCTTCTCTTCCGAGGAGGACGAATCCTGCTCGCCGAGCGGCAGATGCTCGGTCTCGGATGCCGGCAGAAGCGTTTCGCCGGTGCTCTCCTGCGGCGGCAGGTAACGGGCAGCGCGCTGCACTTCCAGATCCAGATCGATCTGCGAGCACAGGCCCAGCGTCACCGGGTCCATCGGCACGAGATTGGGCGAGTTCCAGTGGGTGCGCTCGCGAATGGCCTCAATGGTCGACTTGGTGGTGCCGACGAGACGCGAAATCTGCGCGTCCTTGAGCTCCGGATGATTGCGCACCAGCCAGAGAATGGCGTTGGGGCGGTCCTGACGCTTGGAGAGCGGCGTATAACGCGGCCCCTTGCGCTTGGTCTCCGGCACACGCACCTTCGGCTCGGAAAGCCGCAGCCTGTGGTTCGAATTGCGCTCGCCCATGGCGATTTCTTCGCGGGTGAGCTGGCCGGTCATGACCGGGTCCATGCCCTTGATGCCCTGAGCGGCGTCGCCATCGGCAATGGCACCAACCTCAAGCGGATGCAGCTTGCAGAACTCTGCAATCTGATCGAACGTCAGCGCCGTGTTGTCGACCAGCCACACGGCGGTGGCCTTGGGCATGAGAAGCGTGTTGGCCATAGTTCAAGAATCCTCTTCCTTCGCCCGCGTCCCTAGCGCGGGCGGTGGTTATAACCACCGATGTTGGGAAATTTCGTCCGCTTTATAAACTGAAACACCCCCCTTACGCAACAAATTGCGCAGCACCCCGGAACGGGGACGTCACCGAACCGTCATTGATCCGTCATCGGCGTGAAACCAAGCCCTCCGATTGTGCCGCTCCTACGGGACTTGAGGGAGTTTTGAACATGCAACGCAACGCGATCATTCTTGCTCTGCTGGCCAGCACGGCTGTCATCTTACCGGCTCAGGCAGAGATGAATTTCAACCGCATCGCCACTTTTGCAGTGGCCGAGAACCTGCCGGCCGATGCCGACAAGGCGACGGAGACCTCTTCCGAAATCATCGCCCGCAGCGCGGACGGCAAGACGCTGATCTATTCCGACAGCCCGCTGGGCGGCGTCGGCTTCGTCGACATCAGCGATGCAGCCGCGCCGAAAGCCGGCGGCGCTGTGATGCTGGACGGCGAACCCACCTCCGTGGGCGTGGTCGGCCAGAAGGCGATTGCCGCAGTGAACACCTCGAAGAGCTTTACCGAGCCTTCCGGCAATCTGGTGGTGATCGACATGGCGGCGAAGACCGCCGAAGCCTCCTGCGCGCTGGGCGGGCAGCCGGATTCGGTTGCGATCAGCGCCGATGGACGCTTTCTGGCGGTCGCCATCGAGAATGAGCGCGATGAAGACCTGAATGACGGCGTGATTCCGCAGATGCCTGCCGGCGACCTCAAAGTGTTCACGCTCACCGACGGCATGCCCGACTGCGACAGCATGAAAACCGTCTCGCTTGCCGGCCTCGCCGAGATCGCGCCGAGCGACCCGGAGCCGGAATTCGTGGATTTCAACGACGCGGGCGAAATTGTCGTCACGCTTCAGGAAAACAACCACATCGCGGTGGTTTCGGCTGAAAGCGGCGCGGTGGTGAACCATTTCGCCGCCGGCGGCATCGACCTCGAACAGATCGACACGCTGGACAATGGCGCAATCGACTTCGATCAGGCGGCAGCCAATGTGAAACGCGAGCCGGACGCCGTGAAGTGGCTCGACAATGACCGCTTCGTGACCGCCAATGAGGGCGATTATGAAGGCGGATCGCGCAGCTTCACCATCTTCAACAAGACGGGCGAGGTTCTGTTCGACAGCGGCAACGATCTGGAATTCCGCGCCGCAGCCGCCGGCCACTACCCGGACAAGCGCTCCGACGCCAAGGGCACCGAGCCCGAGGGCCTCGAAGTCGCGACCTTCGGCGATCAGCGATACATCTTCGTTGCGCTGGAGCGTGCTTCGCTCATCGCGGTCTACCGCGACACGGGCGGCGCGCCGGAATTCGTGCAGGTGCTGCCGTCGGGCATCGGACCGGAGGGTCTGGTCGCCATTCCCGAGCGCAACCTCCTGGTGACGGCCAATGAGGCGGACCTGATCGAAGACGGCGGCGCACGCTCGCATGTGATGGTCTACGAACTTTCCGAGGGCAAGGCCGCCTACCCGACCATCGAATCCGCCATGGACGAGAACGGCGCACCGTTTGGCTGGGGCGCTCTTTCGGGCCTCGTGGCTGATCCGGAAAAGCCCGGCACGCTCTACGCCGTGTCGGATTCGTTCTACGGCAACCAGCCCGCGATCTTGACCATCGACGCGACGCAGACGCCGGCGCGGATCACGAAAAAGACGGTCGTGACCCGCAATGGCGCGGCTGCCCAGAAGCTCGACCTCGAAGGCATCGCCAATGATGGCAAGGGTGGTTTCTGGCTCGCTTCGGAAGGCCGCACCGACCGCCTGACGCCGCACGCGCTGTTCCGGGTCGATGCAAAGGGCGAGATCAAGCAGGAGATCGCACTTCCCGCCGAACTGCTCGCTGTGGAGCAGCGCTTCGGCATGGAAGGCGTGACCGTGGTTGGCGAAGGCGACGACCAGATGCTGGTGATGGCGATCCAGCGCGAATGGAAAGACGACCCGAAGGGCCAGGTGAAGCTGGTGAGCTACAAGCCTGCCTCCAAGGAATGGGCTGCCGTTCGCTATCCGCTGGATGCGGCGGAAAAGGGCTGGGTCGGCCTTTCCGAAATCACTGCGCATGACGGCAAGCTCTACATCGTGGAGCGCGACAACCAGATCGGCTCGTCGGCGAAGATCAAGAAACTCTACAGCGTGTCGCTGGACGGTTTCGCACCGGCTGCGCTGGATGCAGACCTGCCGCTGGTGGAAAAAACGCTGGAGCGTGACCTGCTGCCGGAGATGAAAGCCGCGACGAATGGCTATGTGGTCGACAAGATCGAGGGCTTCGCCATCGACGCGAACGGCACCGCCTATTTCGTGACCGACAATGACGGGGTGGACGATTCGTCCGGCGAGACCATCTTCGTCAATATGGGCAAGCTCAGCGCGACCCACTGACCTGGATCGTTGTTGCGCAATTCCGGACGGGTAACCGGCTTCAGTTTTTCCCGGAATTGCTCTCGCAAACAAAGCCTCCCAGGGCTGAAGGCCCCGGCATCATCGCCGGGGCCTTCCTGTTTTTTCGAAAGGCGTTTTCGCCGGTGATCAGGACACTTCCAGCACGATTTTGCCGATATGCGACCCCTCTTCCATGCGCTCATGCGCACGCCAGGCCTCGGCCAGCGGGAAGGTCATGTCCATGACCGGGGCGATGCGGCGGGCGGCCAGAAGCGGCCAGACATGCGCTTCCAGCTCTGTTGCGATTATGCCCTTGAAGGCGACAGAACGGGGCCGAAGCGTGGAACCGGTGTGGCTGAGGCGCTTGCGCATGATCTGCGAGAAATCGACCTCTGCCCGCGCCCCCTTGAGGAAGGCGATCTGCACGATGCGTCCATCCATGGCCGCGGCGGTGTAATTGCGCTCGATATAGTCACCACCGATCATGTCGAGGATGACATCCGCGCCATGACCGCCTGTCTCTTCCTTCACGGCCTCGACGAAGTCCTCGTCACGGTAATTGACCGTGCGCACCGCGCCCAGCGACGCGCAGGCGGCGCATTTTTCCGCCGAGCCCGCCGTGGCGATGACCTTCGAGCCAAGGGCTGTCGCCACCTGAATGGCGGTGGTGCCGATGCCGGAGGAGCCGCCATGCACGAGCAGGGTCTCGCCCTCTTTCAGGCCGCCGCGCTGGAACACATTGTGCCAGACGGTGAAGAAGGTTTCGGGGATGGCCGCAGCCTCGGTGAAGCTGAACCCATGGGGCACCGGCAGCGCGTTGGTTTCATGCGTCAGGCAGTATTCGGCATAGCCGCCACCGGGTGTCAGCGCCGTGACACGGTCGCCCACCTGCCAGCGTTTCACCCCCTCGCCCAGCGCGACAACCTCACCGGCGGCCTCGAGGCCCGGCAGATCGGAAGCGCCGGGCGGCGCGGGATAGAGCCCCTTGCGCTGAAACACGTCGGGCCGGTTGATGCCGGCGGCGCGCACCTTGATGAGAATTTCCCCTTCGCCCGGCTTCGGCACATCGCGTTGCTCCGGCTTCAGCACTTTCGGCTCGCCCGGCTCGCTGATCGCCACTGCCGTCATCTTCTCTGGAAGCGCCATATGATTCGTCATGCCCCTGTTGATTTGAAGAACGTCCGACAACACAATCGGCGAGTGATGCACGCGGATCAAGGGCGCGCCTGACAGGATAGCGCATCACCCTGCGGATGGAGGCGATGGGAGAACGCGCAATGGGCATTTTCGACGAGGACGACAAGAAACAGGCGGCCGGCCACCGGATCGGTGAGGACCTGTCGCTGCTCTCCGTAGAGGAACTCAACAAACGGATTGCGCAACTGAAGGAGGAGATCGTGCGGCTCGAACGGGACATTGAAAGCAAGGGTGCAACCAAGAACGCCGCAGAGGCATTGTTCCGACGGGATTAGCCTGGCGCGAAAGGGTCTTCGGATACCGCAATCGTCGCCCTGAACGACGGTTTTGCGATGGCGGCGACGCCGTTATTCGCGCATAGTGTCAAACGCGTGTCTCGAAGACGCCGCCAGTCTCTTCCCCGGCCTTGCTGACGCCATGATTCGATGGCGAAGGCACGGTTGAACGACAACCGGCCAATTCGAACGCTACCCCCTTCGGAACCCGTACATGCTGTCACCTCTCGGCTCTATCATTGCGCTTCTTCTGGGCACCGCATTCCTGCTCACGGGATCGGGCCTTCATGGACTTCTGCTGCCGCTTCGCGGGCAGATGGAAGGCTTCCCGACGGCCTCTCTGGGCGCCTTGGGCGCTGCCTGGGCGGCGGGCTTTGTCGCCGGCTGCTTCATCGCGCCGCGCATCGTGCGCCGCGCCGGCCATGTGCGGGCCTTTGGCGCGTTTGCGGCCTCGGGCGCGATCATTGCGCTTCTGACCGGGATGTGGGTGGACCCGACCGGCTGGGTCATCCTGCGCATCTTCACCGGCTTCACCATGGCCGGCGCATTCATGGTGATCGAAAGCTGGCTGAACGAGAAATCCACCAATGAAAACCGGGGCACCGTTTTCGGCGTCTACATGATGCTGACCTATGCGTCGCTGACCGCCGGACAGATGACGGTGGCGTTTGGCGATGTGTCGAACACGCTCCTGTTCATGACGACCGGCATCCTGTTCTGCATGGCGCTCATTCCCACCGCCGTTTCCAAGGCGGTGAGCCCGCAGCCGCTGGCGCAGGTGACGCTCGACCTCAAGGGGCTTTTCGTGAACTCGCCGGTGGCATTTATCGGCTGCCTCCTTGTGGGCACGGCCAATGGCGCGTGGGGCACGCTGGGCGCGGTCTATGGCGGCGAGATCGGCATCTCAACGCTTCAGATCGCCACGATGATGAGTATTGCCGTTCTGGCCGGGGCCGCACTGCAGCTGCCGGCCGGCCGGCTGTCGGACCGGATCGACCGCCGCTTCGTGATCGCGGGACTGTCGTTCGGTGCTAGCCTTGTGGGGTTCACGATTTTCCTCACCGCACCACGCGACGGCACCTATGTGATCGCGATGACGGCGGTCTATGGCGCTTTTGCCTACACGCTTTATTCGATCATCGTCGCCCATGCGAACGACCACGCTTCGCCGGAAGACTTCGTGAAAGTGGCAAGCGGGCTTCTGTTTCTTTATGGCGGCGGAACCATGCTCGGTCCGCTGGTTGGCGGCGTGCTGATGGAAAGCCTGCGCCCGGAAAGCCTGTTCCTGATCACCGCGCTTTCCCATTTCAGCCTTGCTGGCTATGCGCTGCTGCGCATCACGCGGCGTGCCCCGGTGCCGGTGGACGAGCGCGAAGCGTTCAACGCCCTGCCTTCCGAACGCGCCGTGACGCCGCAGGCTGCGGTGCTCGACCCGCGCAGCGACACGGAGGATGCCGAGAACGGCGAGGCGGAGGCCGCTGTCAAATAGGCGTCATGAAACCCGGTGTAGGGTGAGCGCATCGGCATTCATGTTGCGAATGCCGGATTGCGGTTTCCAGAATGACGAAGCCCCCGCACCCGGATGAGCCGAGACGGAGGCTGAAGGCCCGCAATTGGGCGCATTATCAGGATCACGAATCAGGCGCGAAACGCGCCTGACCGACATTCGCTTTTCGGATTGGTCCGGTTTGGGATTAGTCCGGTGCTCCATCAATGGATCAGACCGCCCCTTGCGCATCCGGATGGACGCGCGGCGATCTGGAGCGCTTTCGCTTTCCATTAAAGCGCAAAACGCTCTCATTCATTGTTTTTGCGCAATTCCAGACGGAAAACCGGTTCCCACTTTTCCTGGGATTGCTCTAATGACGGGTCGCACCTGCCATGATCTTTTCCATCTCGTCCTTGATGGCCAGCTTGCGCCGTTTGAGTTGAGCAATGTCGAGCTCATCGACTGAAGGATGGAGCTTGGCGCTGTCGAGCTCCCGCTCCAGTTCGCCGTGTTTACGCTTCAACTCTGCAAGATGGGATTCAAGAGACATGATTGGGTTCTCCTTTGTTTCCTCGAGAACTCACCGGCCCCTCACCCGCCCGCGGGAACCGGCGATCCAGACAGTGTGCCACCTGAAATGTGGCTTGTCGAACACAGTCTGGTAGCATTTCCTGTAATGCTGAAATGTGCTATAAGCGCGGCCGCTGACGGGCCTGCCTCGACAGCTTTGATCGGCTGCAGATCCGCCCGCCGGATTCAGGCCAGAATCTTGCATATGTGGATCAGCTGACTGTGGTGACATCAGAACAGGAACAGGCGGAAATTCGTCTCGAATTCGCCCGCCTCAAACAGGATCACGCGGATTTCGACGCCGCGATCAACGCAATGATCGCTACGGGCTGCGACCCGCTTCGCATTCAGCGCATGAAAAAGAAAAAGCTGGCGCTCAAGGACCGGCTTCAGGAACTGGAAGACAACATCATCCCTGACATCATTGCGTGACTTGCCTGAATTGCCTGATTTCCTGTCGAATTCGACATCAGGCGGGCGCACGAGGTTGCGGGGAGAGACAGTTTTGACTACAGGCTGTTTTTTGATTGCGAGGGGGCTTGATGGCTGAGCGGACCGCCCGAGTGGCGATAATCATGGGAAGCCAATCCGACTGGGCGACAATGCGCCACGCCGCAGACACGCTGGATGCGCTGGGTGTGGAATATGAAGCGCGGATCGTTTCCGCCCACCGCACGCCTGAACGTCTCTACGACTTTGCCAGGAATGCCCGCGACGAGGGCTTTCAGACCATCATCGCCGGCGCCGGCGGCGCGGCCCATCTGCCGGGCATGACGGCCGCCATGACGCCGCTGCCCGTTTTCGGCGTGCCGGTGGAATCCAAGGCGCTTTCGGGGCAGGATTCGCTTCTCTCCATCGTGCAGATGCCCGCCGGCGTGCCGGTTGGAACGCTGGCCATCGGACGCGCCGGCGCGATCAACGCCGCGCTTCTTTCGGCCTCGGTTCTGGCGCTCTCCGACGAAGACCTTGCCGACCGTCTCGATGACTGGCGCGCAGCACAGACGGCACAGGTGGCCGAATATCCGGTAGATTGATCATGAAGGCTCCACTTCCCCAGGGCGCAACCATCGGGATTCTCGGTGGCGGGCAGCTTGGCCGCATGCTTGCCATGGCGGCAGCGAAACTCGGCTACCGCACCATCATTCTCGACCCCGCGGAAAACAGCCCTGCGGCACAGGTGGCCAACGCCTTCATTCATGCGCCCTATGACGACGCCAGCGCCCTGCGCCGGCTCTGCGCGCAATGCGACGTCATCACCTATGAATTCGAGAACGTGCCAGTGGCGACTGCCGCAACGCTGAGCGAACAGCTGTCAGTGTTCCCGCCGCCCGAGGCGCTGGAAACGGCGCAGGATCGCCTCGCGGAGAAGATTTTCCTGAACGCGGCAGGCATCTCGACGGCGCCGTTCGTCTCCGTGGACAGCGATGACGACCTGGCGCGGGGCCTTGAGGGCTTTTCCGGCAGCGGCGTGCTCAAAACCCGGCGTCTGGGCTATGACGGCAAGGGACAGCGCGTGTTTCGCGACGCCACGGCCGCAGATTGCGAAGGCGTGTTTGCCGAGATGGGCGGCGTTCCGCTGATCCTCGAGGCGCTGATCCCCTTCCAGCAGGAAATCTCGGTGATCGCGGCGCGTTCGGTGGACGGGCATATCGCCACCTATGAGCCGGCCCACAACGAACATCGCGACGGCATTCTGCACCGCTCTACTGTCCCGGCCGAAATCGCCCCTCAGACGCGGGCGGCCGCCACGCAGGCAGCCACGGACATTCTCACCTCCCTGCAATATGTGGGGGTTCTGGGCGTCGAGTTCTTCGTGCTCGACAATGGCAAGGTGCTGGTCAACGAAATCGCGCCGCGCGTGCATAATTCGGGACACTGGACCGAGGCGGCCTGCACGGTTTCGCAGTTTGAACAGCACATTCGCGCCGTGGCGGGCCTGCCGCTGGGCGACCCGAGGCACCACTCGGACTGCGTGATGGAAAACCTGATCGGTGACGAGGTTCTGCGCGCAACGGAACTGCTCGCAGAACCCGATCTGATGCTCCACCTCTATGGCAAGACGGACATAAGGCCCGGCCGCAAGATGGGGCACTTCACGCGCCTTACAGGCAGTTGAGATCGCCTTCCTGACAGTCCACCAGATCTTCCAGCTGATCTGAACGGTCTTCGGTCAGGTCTTCAAGGCACTGGGCGCGGATCATCGGCTCGATGGACCCGCCGCGCACGCCCAGCGTGGCCAGATCGCATTCAGCATCGCGAAACGCGATCCAGGCGCGCTGCGCATCGCGCAGAAGCGTGCGCGCTTCCTCATTGCTCTCGTAACGCTTCATGGCGTCGCCATAGCGCGCATTGAGCTTCTTGTCGGCGGCTTGATAGGACTTGCCTGCGCACTGGGTCATGTCGGCCTGCGTCTGCGCATCGTCGCAGTCGAGTTCATCTGCATGAAGGGGAGCGGACGAGGCGAAGAGCAAAAATGCGAATGCTGCAAACGGATACCGGAAATTGCGATATGACATATGAATCTCCATAAAGCTGTGGTCATCAAAAAATCGGGCTGCCTGCAACGTGGAATCGCCGGATTCACCCTCGACAACCCGCCGAAAGGTTGACACAGGCAAGCTTCGTCGTCTATGAGCCCATCGACTTGTGGCGCGCCGGGACAGCGCGCCTTCTCATTTCGGGCCCAACGGCCAACCACGGACAAGAACGATGAAGATCAAAAATTCGCTCAAAGCGCTGAAGACCCGTCACCGCGAAAACCGCATGGTCCGTCGCAAGGGACGCATTTACATCATCAACAAGTCCAACCCGCGCTTCAAGGCACGGCAGGGCTGATCCGCCTGTTCGGGCGGTCTTCACGCGAAATTCAGTTTTCCTTTGGCTGTGCCGCGCCTATGATTGCGGCATGGTCCGATTCACTGTAGCCATTGCCGCCATTTTCATGATGGGTCTGCCGCCTCTTCAGGCGGCCGATGGCAATGAGCCTGTGACCGGCGTTGAAGCGCCGGCGACAGACAGGCAGACGCGACTCAACGCGCTTTTCTCCGACCTCAAAAAAGAAACAAACGAACGGGCCGCACGCCGGATTGCCCTGCGCATTGGCGAAGCCTGGAGCGATTCGGGCAGCGATACCGCCAACCTGCTGATGCAGTGGGCGAATGACGCCGTCAAAGCGCAGGATTTCTCCGTTGCGCTGGATTTTCTCGATCAGGTGACCGTGCTCTTTCCCGATTATGCGGAGGGCTGGAACCGGCGCGCGACGGTGCATTACATGATGAACGACTATGCCCGCTCCATGACGGACATATCGCATGCGCTGGAGCTGGAGCCCCGCCATTTCGGCGCGCTGGCCGGCATGGCGCGCATTCTGCAGGCCACGGGACACGAGCAGCAGGCGCTGACGGCCTATGAGCAGGTTCTGGACGTCTACCCCATGCTGAGAAGCGCACAGAACGCCGTGGCGGAGATTTCCGACGAGCTGGACGGCCAGGGCATCTGACGCGCTCTGTGGCGCGCCCTCGCCCAAGAAACGGCCCCTACGTTTTTCTACCGGCGCATAAAAAAGCCCGACGGGGAAACCCGCCGGGCCGTATTCTTCGTGCCAAGGAGCTGAGCGGGGCAGAGCATTTTCGCTTTTCGTTGAAACGCGAAAACGCCCTAACTCAATATTTCTACGCAATTCCGGACGGAAAACCGGTTCCCACTTTTCCTGGAATTGCTTTAGATCCCGCCCAGACCGTCCGAGCCGATATAGGCAATGCGCAGCATGTTGGTGGCGCCGGGGGTTCCCAGCGGCACACCGGCCGTGACAATCACGCGATTGCCGGGCTTTGCAAAACCTTCCTCATACGCGATGCGGCAGGCGCGGTTGACCATGTCGTCCAGATCCGCCGCATCCTCGGTGACCACGCAATGCGTGCCCCAGACGAGCGACAGACGGCGCGCCGTCTGCACAACCGGGGAAAGCGCGATGATCGGCACCTGCGGGCGCTCGCGCGCAGCGCGCAGGCCCGTGGTGCCCGACGAGGTGTAGGAGATGATCGCCGAGAGATTGAGCGTTTCGGCAATCTGGCGTGCGGCCATGGAAATGGCGTCTGCGCCCGTGGGCTCCGGCTCGCTGCGCTGACCGTTGATGATGGTCGGATAGGTCGGGTCCTGCTCCACCTTGGTCGCGATGGAGCTCATGGTCGAAACGGCTTCGACCGGATAGTCACCGGCGGCCGATTCTGCCGAAAGCATGACCGCATCCGCGCCCTCGAACACCGCCGTGGCGACGTCGGAGACTTCCGCGCGGGTGGGCACGGGAGCGGAGATCATCGATTCGAGCATCTGGGTGGCAACAACCACCGGCTTGCCGGCACGGCGACAGGCGCGGGTGATCTGCTTCTGGATGCCGGGAACGGCCTCCAGCGGCATTTCCACGCCCAGATCGCCACGCGCCACCATGAGCGCGTCGGACAGCTCGATGATCTCGGCCAGACGCTTGACGGCCTGCGGCTTCTCGATCTTGGCAAGCAGGGAGGCGCGGCCGCGCGCGACCTTGCGCACCTCGGCCAGATCCTCCGGACGCTGGATGAAGGACAGCGCGATCCAGTCGACATCGGCGGAAAGCACCGCGTCGAGATCCTTGCGGTCCTTGTCGGTCAGTGCGCCCATGGGCAGATCGGTGTCGGGCAGGCTGACGCCCTTGCGATCGGAAATCTTGTTGCCGGCGACCACTTCACAGGTGATCGACTTGCCGTCGTTTTTCAGCGCCTTGAGCTGAAGACGGCCATCGTCGATCAGCAGGCGATGGCCCGGCTCCACCGATTTCAGGATTTCGGGATGCGGAAGGTGCGCCCGCTTTTCGTCACCCGGCTCGGGATTGTCATCGAGCGTGAATTTCTGCCCGACGGAAAGCTCGACGCTCTTGTTGGCGAATGTGCCAACGCGCAGCTTGGGGCCCTGCAGATCGGCCAGAATGCCGATCGGATGACCGACCTTCTTCTCCACTGCGCGAATGCGCCCGACAAGGGTGCGCATCAGCTCGTGGCTGGCATGGCTCATATTGATGCGGAAGACATCCGCACCGGCTTCAAACAAACGCTGGATCGTCTCCTCTTCGGAAGAGGACGGACCGAGCGTTGCGAGAATCTTGACCTTGCGCTCGCGTCTCATCGGGAAGCACCGGTGTTCGTCAGCGTGTTGTTTTCGGCTGGGCCGTCAGTCAAATCCACCATCCAGTTTTCCTGCTCACGCGTGTCGTACTCCTGGAAACCGGCACGCTGGAAGCCCCGCGCAAAACAATCATTGGTGCCGGCTATCTTGAACTCGGTCAGTGCAACGCACATCTGGACCGATCCCTCCCAGCGGCCACCGCTCGCGGCGTCCTCTGCGTAGAGATAGTAATAGCGCGACTCCAGGGGCCCCTCGATCAGGGTTTTGCAGCTCGATTTCTCGATCCGCCACCAACCCTCGCTCACCCAGCCCGAGCCGGTGCGATAGCCAATGGCCACGCCAACGAGGTTTTGTGTGGAGTTGCAAACACGGAAGTCCGCAAATGCCGGTGTGGGCGCAAGGAATGCGCCTCCCAGTCCGGCAGCGGCGACCAGCAGAAAAGCCCCCCGGCGTTTCGCGCGCGACGCCCGTCGAAGCATTTTTGGTAACCTTGAATTCGACTTGAGCATATTTTCCTTTTCGGCAATGTCCGTGCGCCTGTCAACGCGGCAATGTTTGCCGCGCGTGTTTTCCGTCACAGCCATTGCAGAACGCAGCACATCATGAAAGGAGAAGTCTAGACTGCGATAAGCGCACATTTATGACCTCTCCGCATGTCTTCGGGAACGAATCCATGACTGCCAGCACTTATACATCTCCTTTCGAGATCATTCGTGGCGATTCGGCCCCGGGAGAGAGCATGGGGCTCGTTCTGGTTGCGGATCATGCCAAACGGGACTTGCCCGAGCGTTACGACGCGCTCGGCCTGCCGGAGACGGAATTCGAACGCCACATCGCCTATGACATCGGCGTTGAGGCGGTAACCCGCGCGCTGGCCCGGATCACCGGTGCGCCCGCCGTTCTGTGTGGCTTTTCCAGACTGCTGATCGACCCGAACCGGGGCATCAACGACCCGACACTGATTCGCCAACTCTATGACGGCACGATCATTCCCGGCAATTATCCGCTGAGCCCGGAAGAACGGCGCGACAGGCTCGAACGCTATTACCTGCCCTATCACGATGCGGTGGCAAAGACAGTGGAACAGGCGGCAGACGCGTTTCAGGCGGCCCCGCTGATCATTTCCATGCATTCGTTCACGCCCTTCATGAAGGGGCGTCGGCGACCGTGGGAGGTGGGACTTTTGTGGGACCGCGATGACCGCGCCACGATCCCGCTGATGGAGGCGCTGAAAGCCGGCGGCGACCTGACCGTGGGCGACAATGAGCCCTATGACGGCGCTTATCCCGGCGACACGATGCACCGTCACGCCACGGAGCGGGGCTTTGCCCATGCGCTGATCGAGATCCGGCAGGACCTGATCGGCGATGAGGCAGGCGCAAACGCCTGGGCGGAACGGCTCGCCCCATTGCTTCTAGAGATCAACGCGCGGCCCGAGATGCACGAGGTGAAGCATTTCGGATCGCGCTCGGACCATTCGTGAAGGAGAACGCCATGACCACGCTAAGCGAGGAGAAAAAGCGCGACCTGGAAGCAGCCGCATTCCGTCGCCTGCTCGACCATCTGCGCACCCGCACCGACGTGCAGAACATCGACATGATGAACCTGGCCGGTTTCTGCCGCAATTGCCTGTCCAACTGGTATCGGGACGCCGCCGAGGCGGAGGGCATTGCGCTCTCGAAGGAAGAATCGCGCGAGATCGTCTACGGCATGCCCTATGAGGAGTGGCGTTCGAAATATCAGACCGAGGCGACCGCAGAGCAAAAAGCCGCCTTTGAAGAGAACCGCCCGAAGGACCACTGAGCGGCGCAACACCATGGCAGGAGCGGCGCGGGCCGCAACGCAAATGCCTTGACCACCGGGCGTAGCTGGGGCATCGAACCTGCCACGCCTCAACGCCCCGAGTCGCGGGCTTTAGAACAATCGACCGGAGTTTCGCATGTCCGACGACATCACCACCGAAACCGCAGATACCGTTGCCGCTGGCCAGCTTCGCGCCTTTATAGAGCGTGTCGAGCGCCTCGAAGAAGACAAGAAGACGGTTTCGGAAGACATCAAGGAAGTCTACGCCGAGATGAAGGCCAATGGTTTCGACACCAAGGCCGTGCGCAGCATAGTGCGCCTGCGCAAGAAGGATCAGGCGGAGCGCCAGGAAGAAGAGGCGATGATCGACCTCTACAAGGCCGCGCTCGGCATGGAATGATTTCGGCCACAGGCCGGACATGAAAAAGGGCGGCTCCAGGCCGCCCTTTCTTTTTGCCTGCAGTTATCTGCGGCAGATGCCCTATTCGATGTCGAAGGAGACACCCTGCGCGAGCGGCAGCTCCTTGGAATAGTTCACCGTGTTGGTGGCGCGGCGCATATAAGCCTTCCACGCATCGGAACCGGATTCACGGCCACCGCCGGTTTCCTTTTCGCCGCCGAACGCGCCGCCGATCTCCGCACCGGAAGTGCCGATATTGACGTTGGCGATGCCGCAGTCGGAACCGCGTGCACTGAGAAATTCCTCGGCCTCGCGCATATCGGTGGTGAACACGCAGGACGACAGGCCCGCACCAACCGCGTTGTGAAGCTCAAGCGCGTCATCGAAGTCGCTGTACTTCATCACGTAGAGGATGGGGGCGAAGGTTTCTTCCAGAACGACGCCGGCCTGTTCCGGCATCTCGACCAGGGCCGGATGCGCGTAATAGGCGTCTGCATCGCCGCTGTCGAAACGCTGGCCGCCGACAACCTTGCCGCCGAGCTTCTTCGCTTCTTCAATCGCGTTCTGCATATTGTCGAAAGCGCCCTTGTCGACCAGCGGGCCGACCAGCGCATCCGTGGTGAGCGGGCTGCCGACGGAGACCGATTCGTAGGCCTTGCGCAGGCGCGGCAGCAGCGCGTCATAAACGGATTCGTGCACGAACAGGCGGCGCAGCGTGGTGCAGCGCTGACCGGCGGTGCCCATGGCGCCGAAGGCGATGGCGCGCAGCGCCATGTCGAGATCGGCCGAGGGGCAGACGATGCCGGCATTGTTGCCGCCGAGTTCCAGAACCGCACGGGCGAAACGCTTCGCCAGACGCGGGCCGACTTCGCGGCCCATGCGGGTGGAGCCGGTGGCGGAGACCAGCGGCACTTTCGGATGGTCGACCATGACCTCGCCAACGGCGCGGTCGCCGATGATGACGGTGAGCAGGTCCGCCGGCGCATCATCGCCAAAGCGGGCAACGGCGCGCTTGAAGATCGCCTCGCAGGCGAGCGCCGTCAGCGGCGTTTTCTCGGAGGGTTTCCACACCACGCTGTCGCCGCAGACCAGCGCCAGCGCCGAGTTCCACGACCAGACGGCGACGGGGAAGTTGAAAGCGGAGATGACGCCGACAACGCCGAGCGGGTGCCAGGTTTCCATCATGCGGTGGCCGGGGCGCTCGGTGGCGATGGTGAGGCCATAGAGCTGGCGCGAGAGACCGACGGCGAAATCGCAGATGTCGATCATCTCCTGAACTTCGCCGAGACCCTCGGAGCGAATCTTGCCGACCTCGATGGAGACGAGGCGACCGAGATCGTCCTTGGAGGCGCGCAGCTCTTCGCCAAGCAGGCGCACGAGTTCGCCACGGCGCGGACCCGGCACATTGCGCCAGGCCTTGAAAGCGGCATGCGCGCGCTCAATGGCTGCCCCGGTATCAGCAGCCGAGATGGACGTGACGGCGGCGATTTCCTCGCCCGTGACCGGCGTGCGCACGGTCAGGTCGCCACCGGCAATCGCCTTCTCATCAACGCCGAGGCGCTTGAGGAGTTCGGTTGTTTCGTTCTTGACGTTCATGGGTGCTTCGCTCCCTCGATTATCTTTCTGTATTCATGCGGGCGTCAGGCGATGCCACCTGACTGCAAAATGCTCTGAAAGCCGCGCGGCCGGACGAGCCTCTGGCGGGAATGTAGGAAGACCGGGCGGTCATTGGAAATGGAAATTCGGACTGTATTCATGATGGACGGTCATGCTTTCCCCGCCAATCGGTGCCGGAAAGGCACAAGACCCCCGTCACGGCAGGTTCAGACCTGCGCGACGATCCACGCCACGAAGGCGTCTGCCGAGGGGTTTTCCACGCCAAGCGGCTGAACCAGAAAATAGGCGTTCTGGGTGGCGAGCGACGTATCTCCGATCTGCACAAGAACGCCGGAGCGCAGCTCCTCCTCGATCAGATAGGCAGGCACCAGACCGGCTCCGAGCCCGGCGGTTGCGCCTGCAATGACCATGGTGAACTGGTCGAACTGCTTTCCTGGAAGCGCCGGCACATCGCCGACACCGGCCTCGCGCATCCAGTCAGCCCACGCGCCTGGGCGGCTCTGGAGATGAAGGAGCGGGGCGTCAAGCAGGTTCTCGGGAGCCTTGACGCCGTGTTTCTCAACAAAGGCCGGCGATGCGACGGCGATCATCGCCTCGTCGCACAGCTTGGTGAGGCGGGCGTCCGGCCAGTTGTCGCGGCCGAAATGGATCGCCACGTCGAAACGCTCATGGGCGAGATCGAACGGATTGATGCGCGCCATGAGATTGATGCCGATGCCCGGATGCGCCTTTTCGAATTCCGGCAGGCGCGGGATCAGCCAGCGGCTGGCGAAGGTGGGCAGGCTGGCGACATTGAGCGTTGCACCCGCCATGCCCGCAGCGATGGCGCGATGCAGGGTCTGCGTGATGCGGTGCAGATCGTCTTCCAGCGCATCGGCAAGGTTCTTGCCGGCCGGGGTGAGCACGACGCGCCGGCCCACACGCCGGAACAGGCTGAAGCCGAGTGCCGATTCCATGTCGCGGATGTGACGGCTGACGGCGCTCTGCGTGAGGTTGAGCTCTTCGGCGGCCAGCGTGAAACTCTGGTGCCGCGCGGCAGACGCGAAGCTGCGCAAAACGGAGAAGGAAGGCAGAAAACGCCGCGCGAACCTGTCCACCATCGTCGAAAGCATGCCTCCCCTTTGCGCCCTGCACGCGACCCTGTGGTCACAAGGCCCGCACTTGCCGGTGCGTGGCCATTCTGCTCCGGTTCCCCGGAACACGTCAGCTTCTTATAGACGCCTGCCGGGCGAAATCACATAGACGATGCGCATTTCGCACATGCCGGCTAAAGGAGCCGGTGACGAGAGCGTTCGCGCTTATCGTGGAATTGCGAAAACGCTCCAATTTATTGTTTTCTACGCAATTCCGGACGGAAAACCGGTTCCCACTTTTCCTGGAATTGCTTCAGGCCATGGCCAGGATGCTGCGCGCACTCTCTTCATCGGTGATGAAGACCGTCGGCTCAACCAGCTTCATTGCGCCGATCAGCGCGTCGATCTTGTCTTCACCGCCGNCAGGCCATGGCCAGGATGCTGCGCGCACTCTCTTCATCGGTGATGAAGACCGTCGGCTCAACCAGCTTCATTGCGCCGATCAGCGCGTCGATCTTGTCTTCACCGCCGGAGGTTAAGATGCGCATGGGCGCACGGCGCAGGCGATCGACATCGACGGACATGACCCGGTCATTGATCGGGTGGTCAACCAGTTGACCGTCGAGATCGTAGAAATGGTAGAGAATGTCGCCCACCGCGCCCTTTGCTTCGAGGTCAGAGCGCACCTCTTCGGTGAGATAGCCGCCGCGATAGAAGGTGGTGGCGGAAGCGAGCCCGCCGACGGACACGATGACCGCATCGAGCGTATCTGCGAGCGCCAGAATTTCATTCAGGCCGCAGCGCTCGATCAGCGCCGTCTTGGTTTCGACGCTGTCGACAACGGCGGGTGCGGGAATGAGATAGCCATCGCCCTGGAAGGCGCGCGCAAAGCGCCAGGCGAATTCAGCCGGGTTGAAGCGACGGGCAACGCCGACACCGCCGAGAAGCGAGATCACTTTGAAGTCGGCCAGCGGCCGGGCGCGAATGAACGGGAGCGAGCCGAACAGCGTGCGCCCCCAGCCGACGCCCACCGACATGCCAGCCGCCATGACGTCGGACACATAGCTGCCGGTCGCGGCGCTGACGGCGGGAATGGGATCCGCCTCGGGATCGGAGAGCGGCGCGACCACGGCGCGCTCGAGGCCGAAGCGCTGCTCCAGCGCACGTTCGATCCGGGTGATCTCGGCCAGATCGCCCTCAATGGTGATCTTCACCTCATTGCGGGCGCGCGCATCGGCCAGCATGCGCACGACGCTGACACGCCCGATGCCGAGAATCTCGGCGATCTCGTTCTGCGTCTTCTGCTCGACGAAATACATCCAGGCGGCGCGGACACGCAGCCGGTCGGTTTTGCTGGTTACGCCTCCCTTGCGGGAAGTCATTGCAATTTCTCCAGAACTGGTCGTACCGGCGGGCTGATTGTGTACCTTCGCCTTGCTCATATGGCCTTCCTGCGTATTTCCCCGGGGCGGTCACAAGCATGTCGCTTGATTTCCAGAGAGACCAAAACAATGATGTCGCCATCCGGTCAATGGCCGGCGGCAGAAAACTAATTACTTGAGGATAGCATTTTATGCTTCGTGATGCCTCGGAAGACATGGCGATTCATCTTAAGGACCGCCTGCGTGATATCCGCGATTTCCTGCGTGCGCATCGCCACGAAAAGCAGGGCGCGGCTTCGGAAAAGCGCGGTTTTACAGACATCGAGAAGCTTCTGGGGCGGGCCGTCAGCATGGTCGACGACACGCTGACACTGGCCGAAACCGCCTCCCGCACCGTGCTGCCCGGCGGGCAACAGCCCGAACTGGTCATAAGACCGCTGGTCGATTATTTCGGCGCCGACCCGATGGAAGGCGAGCGCGCGTTCCGGCGCCACATGTATCGCGCGGCAAAGGCGCTGGCGGCCACGCTGGAAGACCGCGAGCCCCCGGCCATGCGCGAAACGGCCTTCACCGGAGCGCATGAGACGCTCCGCCAGCGGCAGGGCCATGTGCTGCTGGCGCTGAAGAACGCGAAGACGCCCGAAGCCATAAGGCCGCTTCTGGCGGGTCTGCTTGCGCATCTGCTTCAGGAAATCTGCCGCACCGCGCTGAGCGACCCGGCAATGCCTGCCGCAGCACAGAACGCCGAGACCTGCATCATCGTGTTTGCGCCGGGGCTTCTCGCCTCGGGACTGGCGCTGTTCGACGAAAGCCTTTCCGCATCGGACCTGCTGGACATCGCCACGCTGGCGGTTGCCGCCCGGCGGGAACGGATGGCGCGCAGCCTCGAGGCCGATCAGCCGATTGCCGATCTGACGGCAATCTTCGAAAGCCTGCTCACGCATCTGCCTTAGAGCGCTTCCGCTTTTCGTTGAAGCGCGAAAGCGCTCTCATTCATTGTTCTTACGCAATTTCGGATGGAAAACCGGTTCCCACTTTTCCTGGAGTTGCTCCAAGATGGCAAAAGACCGGCCAACCGCATATTCGGCAGCCGGTCTTCAAGTCTTCGATGGTCAGGGGAAGCGCACCTGACCGGAGCGCTGCTAGCCCGCCTTTTCGAACAGCTCGGAAAGCTGCTTCTTGGTGGCCTGCACCGAAGCCGGGCTCATGCTGAGCTCGGTCAGTCCCATGCGAATGAACTCGGGGATCAGATCGGTACGCGCGGCGGCCTCGCCGCACATGCCGATCTCGATGCCCGCCGCGACCGCTGCCCTGGCGGCCTGCTCGACCGCAGCCATGACGGCTGGATGGGCGGCGTCGTTCAGGTTGGCAACCGACGGGTTCAGGCGGTCCGCCGCCATCACATACTGCGTCAGATCGTTGGTGCCGATGGAAAAGAACGCGACCTCCTTCGCCAGCGCTTCCGCGCCGAAGACGGCAGCCGGCGTCTCGATCATCACGCCCAGCGGGAATTCGCCATGGGCAACGCCCTCGGCCTTCAGCTCGGCGGCGCATTCATCGATCAGAACACGGGTGCGGCGCACCTCTTCAACGGTCGAGACCATGGGCAGCATCACGCGCAGATTGCCATGAACGGCAGCGCGCAGCAGCGCCCGGAGCTGAACCTTGAAGATGTCAGTGCGGTCGAGGCACATGCGGATGCCGCGCCAGCCGAGAAAGGGGTTTTCCTCTTCCGGGAATTCGACGCCGGAGATCGGCTTGTCGCCGCCAATGTCGAGCGTGCGCACAATGACCGGGTGGTCCGGGAAAGCGCGGGCAAGCTCGGCATAGGTCTCGGCCTGCATATCCTCGGACGGCAGGTGCATGTGCCGCATGAAAAGAAGCTCGGTGCGGAACAGGCCAACGCCCATTGCGCCGGCTTCCTGAGCGGCCTCGACCTCTTCGAGCGAGCCGAGATTGGCCGCCACCTGAATGACCGCGCCATCGGCGCGGCGCGGCACCACATCCTTGTAGACCCTGAGCGCTTCCCGCTCGCGGGCGGCAGCGCCGATCATCTCTTCAAAGCGCGCACGGGTGGCCGCGTCGGGTTCGACAACAACCTGTCCCGTGTGACCGTCAATGGCGGCTTGCTTTGCGTCGCGCAGTTCGTTGACGGCCTCGCCGAGGCCGAGCACTGCGGGAATGCCATGGGTGCGGGCGATGATGGCCACATGCGACGTCGCGCCGCCATGGCCACAGACCACGCCGCCAAGACGCTTGAGCGGCGCACGCGCCAGATCCCATGCGCCAATGTCCTCGGCGACGAGAATGGCCCCTTCGGGAATGTCGTCGAGGCGCGCATCTTCCTGACCGAGAAGCGTGAGGCAGATCTGGCGGGCAATGGCCTCCATATCCTCGGCGCGGGCGGCCATATAGGCGTCGTCCAGCTTGCGGAAATCATCGGCCAGGCGGGAGGATGCGGCGATGACGGCGGATACGGCGTCGAGACCGCCATCGATGGCGGCAAGCGTTTCGTCGCGCAGCGCATCGTCTGATGCGATGTCGCGCAGCGCCGCGACGATGCCGCGATCGCTTTCCTGCATGCCATCGGATGCAAGCGAACGGTCGAGTTTTTCCTGAAGACGCTGGATCGCTTCCGCGAAGCGCTGCTTTTCCGGCTCGATTTCGCCGGCGGAAAGCGTCGTGTTGTTGGGAACGATCTGCTGCGGGAAATGCGCGAAGACAGGACCGAGGCCAAGCCCGGCGCTGGCGGCAACACCATGAAGGCCGCCATCGGCGACCAGAGGCGCAGCCGGTGCGGCAGGCGCTGCGGGCGCAGGCGTCTCGGCGGCGGGCGCCTTGGCGAGCTCGCCCACGCCTTCCTCGACACCCGACATGGGGTTTTCAAGATAGGCGATGAGGGCATCGACGGCCTCAATGGCGTCGGCGCCATCGGCGCGAATGGAAACTTCGTCGTTTTCCTTCACACCAAGCAGCATCAGCTTCACCGAGCTCTTGGCGCTGACAGCCTTTTCGCCCTTGATGATTTCCACATCGCTCTCGAACCCCTTGGCGAGGCGCACGAAGCGTGTGGCGGGACGGGCATGCAGGCCATCCTGCACTCTGACGATGGTCGAGCGTTCCATAACGGTCTCGTATCTGTTGTTCAGTTCGTTACGGCGTTATGCGCCGATGGTGATGACTGCATCCGTCTTCAGGGCCGCAACAAGCGTTGCCGGCTCGACGACGGAGGCGCAGATCTCGCCCGGACGCTCCACGGCGTTCGCGCCATTGAAGTTCACAACCACATGGCCGATCTCGCGCACCTTGTTCCAGGCGGCTTCGCCCATGGCGGTGATTTCGGCGGTCACATCGCCCACGGTAACGCGGGCGCCAGCGGCCGGCGCGGCATCGGACGGACCTTCCTGCACCGCATGCAGAACGGAAACCTCGGCAAGTTCCTCCGGCGCGCCGTCAGCGAAAAGAATCAGGACACCGCCTTCCGCCAGATCCGCGACTTCGGGACCGACCGCAGTAATACGCGTTTTGAGAAACACCGACATTCAAATAACTCCATGCAAACATTCGTTTCGGGAAGGGCGGCCGCCCAAACGACGACCGCCACCCCGTTGTTTTAAAGAACCAGCAGGCTGACGCCCCAGGCAATGGCCACGGAAACCGGGCCCATGACCTGACGGCTCAGAAGCACCGCAGGGACACCGATCTCAATGGTCTTGGGTTTCGCTTCGCCGAGGGCCAGGCCCACCGGAACGAAGTCACAGCCTACCTGCGTGTTGTAAGCGAACAGCGCAGGCAACGCCATGGCCGGTGAGATCGTGCCGTTGGCAATCTGCGGTCCGATGATCGCCACGCCGATCACCTGCGCGATGACCGCGCCTGGCCCGAGAATGGGCGACAGGAACGGCAGGCCGCAGATGGCCGAGATGATGAGCAGGCCGATAATGTTGTTGGCCAGCGGTCCCATCGGCTCGGCGAGAATGTCACCGATGCCCGTGTAGAGGATCAGACCGATCAGCATGGTCACGAAGGCCATGAAGGGCAGCACGTTGCGCACCACCTGATCGATGGTGCGGCGACCGGCGTTGAAGAACACGCCAACCACATTGCCCATCACGCGGCCAACGCTGCTGATGAGGCCGACAAGGCCGCCTTCCTCGGTGGCCGGCGCCGCAGCCGGAGCACTCTCCGTGCTCTCTGCCTCGGACGACGCGGCTGCGCCGCCAGCAACAGCGGCTGCTTCCGTGCCGTCGGCCATCTCGATGTTCTCCGGCGTGACGCCCGAGACATAGATGTCCTCGGTGATGTACTGGGCAAGCGGACCTGCCTGGCCGACCGGAGTCAGGTTGACGGTGGGAATGCGCTTGCGCGGGTAGACGCCGCAGCGGGCGGTGCCGCCGCAATCGACGACCACGACAGCCATCTCGCCTTCAACGGGCGGGCTCTTGAAACCGTCAACGGCTTCACCGCCCGTCATCTCTGCGATGCGCTTTGCGACGGGGTGGATGCCGCCGCCGGTGACCGACACGATCTTGTTGCGCTGGTCCGTCAGTTCGATCACGAGCGGACCGCCCCAACCTGACGAGCCCCTGGAGATCTTTACTGCTTTGTATGTTTTAGCCATGTCCTGCGCCTCCCCTAGAGCTCAACGCCCTGGCGGCGCGCCAGGATGGCCGTGATCCGCTCGGTCAGCATGCCCTTGAGCAGGATGACGAGGAGACCGACCAGCGCGTACCAGATGGCCACGGTGATGTGATAGCCGATGGGCACGACGCCCTGGCTCTCAAGCTCGAGCAGAGCGACGAGAATGCCGCCCCAGACGAAGTACTCACCCGGGTTGATGTGCGGGAACAGGCCGAGCGGCGGGTGCACATAGGACACGGCGGCGTCGTAGAATGCCGGCTTGTGCTTTTCCTCAAGGAACGAGCCGAAGGTGTAGGCCATCGGGTTCGTGAGGAAGAAGACGGCGAGAACCGGAAGCACCGTATAGCGCGTGAGCGCGATGCGGCCGGCGCTCTGGGCAAGGCCGTGAACGCGCTTCTCGCCCACCAGTTCGGTGATGGCGTAGAAGGCGGTCATCAGCACGACCAGCGTCGGGATGATGCCGGTGACGAAGCCAGCAAAGACCTCGCCGCCCTTCTGGAAGATGCCGATGAAGTACTTGCCGGCGGCGGTGAGCCAGCCGAGCTGTTCTTCCTGGGCAACCGAGTCCAGCTTCTGCCGGAACTCTTCGACCGAAAGGTCGGTGCCTGCCTGAGCAAGCACGACCAGATCGTTTGTCGCCGCCTTGGCGGCGAGTTTGCCGTGCAGTGCGGCATCACCCGCCACCGCGCCGGCCATATGCAGCCCCTGCATCGCCGTATCGGCGTGCTGGGCCATCATGGAAATGACAGACATAGTCCTCCCTCTCTATTCTGCTCACCCCGGTAATTGAGCCCCGGTGAGCGCGCAGTCCCGTATGTCATGCTTTTGAAGCGGCCAGAGATTCCCGAAGCGGCGGCTCCTCGCCTGCCCGCGTACGGTCTATCTGAGCAACCGCCTGCGTAATTGCCGCGGTCAGCCCCGGCTGCTTTTCTCCGAAAAGCGCCGGTTCGGCCCGCAACTGATCAAGGGCCATGCCCTCGAACTGCTCATGTCGCTTGAATTTTGCGAAGACGGAGCGGCCACTCATGGTCAGGATCCGGCGCACGGCGAGATCCGGCGAAACCACGACGATGGCAATTGCACCGCGTTTCAGGAAACGGCCGTGAAATGCGCCCGTGCCGACGAAACCATCCGCATATTTCTGCGTGATGCCTTTAAAGACGTCGGAATAGTGACGCATCTGCAGCCACACGCCGTAGGACTGTAGCGCCCATACGACTGCGAGGAGCAAAAGCCCCCATTGCCATAGTGCCATCAGGCATTACCTCCCGAAACGCTCTTCCCAAGCGTACGCACGTCAACACACTTAATAATCCTGAAATTAAGAACATTTGTTTTTTGAAATGTCAAATTGTATATTCCTTCAAATACGTGGATCGCGGCTTATTTGATTGGAACCGACATGCCGCATGTTATGGTTCCGGCTAAGGAGTTCACCCGTTGGATCTGGATTTCAAGAACGAACTTGCAGTCATGCCCGATTTACGCCACCGGCTGCGCCAGTTGCGCTGGTTTCGCACGACCTTTCGCGGCAACGCGAAGGCTGTGACGCAGCATTACGGTGTCGTGTTCGAGGTGGATGAGGAGAAGCTCACCCGCGTCTTTCTCGACTGGGTGGAGATGGTCGATGCGCAGAAGGCCTATGCCCGGCTCGACCGTGGCGATTTCATCATCTATGCCGCCGGCCTCGCGCTGAAGGAGATGATCCGCCATGCGCCGGTCACGGTGACGCCGGAAAGCACGGTGACGGGCGACGCGGAGAATGCGGAGATCGTCAAATTCTGGCCAGAGGGCTTTCTCTACACGAACTACTGCGTGTGCGCGATTGCCGCCATCTTCGAGCAGGAATTCGGCGAAGCGCCGCGTCTGGCCCGCTGTGCGGACGATCTGCGGACCTGGTGGTCCTACCGCGAGAACACGCGCGAGATGCCGGCCTCGGCCGTCGCCTTCCTCGACCGTTTCCTTGGTGCGGAGCCCAACTGGGTTGCGCCCGATCTCGTGGAAGGGCGGATCGCCATGCGCAACGCCATCGAAGCCGGGCGCAAGAGCATCGAAGCACCCTCAATCTTCCCTGACCCGGCGAGCTAGATCGCCGGGTGTTTTCAACTGACGAAAAAATGCCCTAAAGGGCGGCATTCATTCGCCACGTTGAAACGCAGCCTCCCCCTCAGCCCCGAAAGTCCGGAGTTTTCATGACTACCCCCCTGATCATATTCGATTGCGACGGTGTTCTCGTCGACAGTGAACCGCTTGCCGCAATCGCCTATGAGCGCGTTTACAACAAGCACGGCCTGGCGCTGAAGCGCGAGATCGTCGGCCAGTGCATCGGCATGAAACAGGCCGACATCATTACCCGCATCGAAGAGCTGACCGGCTTTGCCTTCCCCGCCCATGCGGATGGCGACATCTGGCTGGAGACGAAGGCGCTGCTGGAAGAAGAACTTCAGCCGACGCGCGGCATCGTGCCTTTCCTGAGCAATCTGAAGACGCCGCGCTGCGTCGCTTCCTCATCCTCCATGGAGCGGATTGAGCTCAGCCTCGGGGTCTCCGGCATTGCCGATTTCTTCGGCGACGACGTGTTCAGCACCTCGATGGTGCAGAACGGCAAGCCGGCACCGGACATCTTCCTGTTCGCTGCAGAGAAGCTCGGCGGCGCTCCGGCCTCCTCCGTGGTGATCGAGGACTCGCCCTTCGGCGTGCAGGGCGCGGTGGCGGCCGGCATGACGGCCATCGGCTTCACCGGCGGCAGCCACACATTCGACGGCCATGGCGAGAAGCTCAGCGGTGCCGGCGCACATGCGGTCTGCGCAAGCTGGGACGAGGTCGAAGCGGAGCTGAGGCAGCGCGGCCTCATCGCCGACGCTGTGGCGGGCGCTTAAAACCTCTCCACGCTTCCGGAACGGCTTCCGGGCAAAGAAAAGGCGCTGCCTGTGATGATGGCAGGCAGCGCCAGACGCGGTCAAAGTCGTTTTCGGTATTCTTCAGGCGGTGCGCCGTTTCATGAGAACGGCGGTCCGCCTTTCTTTTTGGTGGGCTTCCCCGGTGGCGAGCCCCCAAGCCGACCGGGAAAGCCTGTCCGGAAATTCCGGTCAGACGAGCATCGCCATCGGGTTTTCGATGACCTGCTTGAAGGCGGCGAGG